>NZ_JASPJZ010000001.1:0-302864 GCF_030232385.1 Corynebacterium sp. MSK006 | reverse complement strand
CCTTTCCGTTCGACTTGCATGTGTTAAGCACGCCGCCAGCGTTCATCCTGAGCCAGGATCAAACTCTCCACAAAAAAATTCGCAAAAAACGAGCCGTGAAAAGCCCGAAACCTGACAAACAAAAAACTGACAAGAAAAAACTCAAAAGTACAAAACAATGCACTCCAAGCAACCTGCCACCGGCAAAAACCATCATTCGGACCCAAGGCCCAGGGAGGTCAACCCCCACCGGCACACACCAACACCACCTCAAGGCATACAACCCAGGCAGTGCCGGCGGACAAGCCACAAGAAACGCACCACAAAAAGTACATCAACACACTATCGAGTTCTCACACAACACAAGCACGCCGGTAGCCACCGTCTCCTGGACGGTCACTGCCTTGCGGCCCGGATCCTGGAGTGTACGCTCGGGCTCGACTCGAAGTCAACCCGGTGTCTCTCCCCGGTCGCTGCGGGCCCCGGAATAACCGCGGCCCCGGCGACGAGGTGATAAGTTACCCACCTCCGTCGCCGGGGCCAAATCGGCTGGTCAGAGCGCTAGACTCGACGCACTCCCGCGAAGTTCTTCTTGCCGCGGCGCAGCACCAGCCAGCGCCCGTGCAGGAAGTCCTCGGCGGCCGGCTCCCAGTCCTCGCTCTCGACGCGCACGTTGTTCACGTACGCACCGCCCTCCTTGATCGCGCGGCGCGCAGCGCCGCGGGAGGCGACGAGCCCGGACTCGACGAACAGATCCACCGCGGTGCGGGGCGCGGCGTCGTCAAGCTCGAGCACCTCGGTCTCTCCGACCGCAGACGCGAGCGTCGCCTCGTCGAGGTCGGCGAGCTCGGCGCGGCCGAAGAGCGCCTGGCTGGCCAGCTCCACCGCCTTGGTCGCCTCCTCGCCGTGGACGAGGTTGGTCATCTCGCGGGCGAGGGTGCGCTGGGCGACGCGCTTGTGCGGGTTCTCCTCGACCTCGCGCTCGAGCTCGGCGAGCTCCTCGCGGCCGAGGAAGGTGAACCAGCGCAGGTAGCGGATCACGTCGGCGTCGGCGGTGTTGATGAAGTACTGGTACCAGCGGTACGGGCTGGTCATCTCGGGGTCCAGCCACAGCGAGCCGCCGCCGGTGGACTTGCCGAACTTCTTGCCCTCGGAGTCGGTGACCAGCGGCACGGTCAGCGCATGCACCGTGGTGCCGTCGACGCGGCGCACGTAGTCGACGCCGGCGACGAGGTTGCCCCACTGGTCGCCGCCGCCGACCTGCAGGGTGCAGCCGAAGCGGTGGTTGAGCTCACGGTAGTCGTTGGCCTGCAGCAGCATGTAGGAGAACTCGGTGTAGGAGATGCCGTCGTTCTCCAGGCGGCGCTTGACCGTGTCGCGGGCGAGCATCGTGTTCAGTGAGAAGTGCTTGCCCACGTCCCGCAGGAACGGGATGACGTTGAGCTCGTTGGTCCACTCCGCGTTGTTGACCAGCTTCGCGGCGTGCTCGCCCTCGAAGGTGACGAAGCGCTTGAGCTGGCCGGAGATGCGGCCGGCCCAGTCCGCGACCGTCTCGGCGGAGTTCATCGAACGCTCGCCGACGTCGCGCGGGTCGCCGATCATGCCGGTCGCACCACCGGCGAGCACCAGCGGGTTGTGACCGGCGCGCTGGAAACGCGCCAGCATCAGCAGCGGCACCAGGTGGCCGGCGTGCAGCGAGGGGCCGGTCGGATCGAAGCCGCAGTACAGGGTGATCGGGCCGGCCTCGGTCGCCTTGCGCAGCTCGTCGAGGTCGGTGGACTGGTTGATCAGCCCGCGCCAGGACAGTTCGTCGATGATGTTCTCGGTCATGTCTTCTCTAGTCGTCTCTTCCCGTGGTCAAACGTCGGTCAGGTGCTCGCGTCTACTCCCCCGCCGTGTCCGGCGGCCAGGCCTCGGCCTCGTCGACGAGCAGGACGGGGATGCCCTCGTCGATGCGATAGGCGATCCCGAGGCGCTCGTTGACCAGACGCTGCTCCTTCTCCAGATAGACCAGCGGGCCCTTGTCCTTCGGGCACACCAGCACGTCCAACAACTTCGGGTCCAGGCTCATGAGCCCAGATACTACCCGTGGCCCCGGCCCGGGGCGGGTCAGGGTGACCGGCGCGGCGGGGCTCACCGGCCCCGCGGCAGCCGGCCGAAGCGCAACCGCAGCGCCTCGGCGTGACTGCTCAGCTCCGTCAGGCTGTTCTCGAGGACCGCGGCACGGATCTTCTCGCTCTCCTCGCGCAGGACCGCGGCGGGCTCGACGGTCTCCTCCACCGCTCTCGGGTGGCGCAGGTCCGGCACCTCGAGGTAGCCGGAGATGACGGCGGGCAGGTGCTCTTCGGCGATCTCCCGGACGGTCAGCTGCCGCTCGGGGACCTCGGCCAGCTCGTCCCACTGTGTCAGGGTGCTGCGCAGCGACGTGCCCAGTGCGGCGACGGCCCGCTGGACCTCGGGCGCGGCGCCGTTGGCGTAGGCCAGGCGCTGCTCCTCCCGGCGGGTGGCCGCCGCCAACGCCTGGGGGTCGCCGGCGCGCGGGTGTGACCAGGGCGCCGCCGACGTAGGCGCCGACGACGAAGAAGGGCCACGCCGGGCCGAGACCGACGACGACGTGCAGGACGAGCATGACGAGCGCCAGCACGGTGGCGACGATGTTCTTGCGCGAGCCGAGCCAGTCCGCGACCGCCCCGCCGGCGCCCCGGTCACTGGTAGGCACGGATCTCCTTGAAGCCCTCGCCGATGCCGTCCTCGCGGGCGTCGAAGACCTTGCCGCCGGTCAGCTCGGCCAGACGGGTCATCTCGTCCTCGTCGGCGGCGCCGTAGAGCACGGTGAACACCGGCACCTTCCGCGCCTCCGGGCTCAGGCCCTCGCGGAAACGGACGAAGTCCTCGTAGCGCGGTTCGACCACCCCGTCGGTGAGCACGACGATCGTGGCGATGCGGTTGTTCTCCGGGTCCTCGCCCCTGCGGTCCTCGATGTCGCGGTAGGCATCCTCGAGCGCCGGGTAGAGGTCGGTCCCACCCCGGCCTGGAGCTCGTCGATCCGGCTCTCGAGCTGCGCGCGGCCCTTGCCGCCGGTCTCCGCGAGGTCGGTCTGCGCCGGTTCCTGCGGGGCGGTGTTGAAGGGACGAAGCGTCACGAACTCCTGGTCGCGCAGGCCGACCTCGCCGGTGGTGGTGCGGGCGCTGCCGTCGATCAGCGAGCTCATCGTCGACTTCAGCTCGTCGAGCGGCCCGCCGCTCATGGAGCCGGAGACGTCCAGGATGAACGTGGTGTCGCCCCGTGGGCGCCAGCGGTTGAGGTAGCTGTCGATGAGCTGGTCGGTCACCGCCAGGTCCCCCGGGAAGGGCGCCTCGACGAGCAGCTGGTCCGAGAGTTCCTCGGGCACCTGGGCGGTGGCGTCCACCAGGCGGCGGTGGGTCTCGTTGACGCGGTCCTGGTTCTCCAGCAGCCACTCGGCCAGCTGGGCGGTCTGCTCGGCGGCCGCGGCGTCCCCGGGCGCGGCGAGCTCGGAGAGCGGGTAGTCGGCGGTGACCACGCCGTCGGCGGGCACGATGACCTCGAGGTCGGCGCCGTCCTCGGCGCGCATGCCGTGCAGGACCGACTCGTAGTTGACCACGGCGTCGGCACGCTCGGGCTGGTTGAGGAAGGTATCGCGCAGCCAGCCCGAGGAGCCCGAGCTCATCGTCTGCCCGGCGAAGAACTCCTCGAGGCGCGGCCCGATCTGCTCGAGATCCCCGGTGGTCAGCGCCTGGCCGGTGCCGGCGAAGGCGGTGGCCACAGACACCAGCGCGGAGAACCCGGAGTTGGACGACGACGGGTCGGTCATGCCGTAGGTCAGCTCGCGGTCGGCGGCCGCGGTGCCGATCTCCTCCCAGGTCGGCTGGTGGTCGGTCCAGCCCAGTTCCCGGGCCTTCTCCGTGCTGACGCCGAAGGCGACCGGCGAATTGGCCACGGAGGTCTGCTCCCCCAGCTTGTCGCCGGCGCCGATGAGCTCGATGTAGCGGTTGGTGGCGAACCAGGTGGCGTCGTACTGGCCGTCCATCTTCCCGGCCTTGAGCGCCTGGCTGTTTTCCAGGGTGCCGCCCGGGTGGTGCATCTCGATGTCGAAGCCGAGGTCGGCCTCGGCGTCCTCGAGCACCGGGGCGAGGTCCTCGAGTTCGGTGGCCGCGGCGATGGTCGGCGTGCCCTGGTCCCCGGGCTTGAGCGCGTCGCCGGTCGGGTCGGAGGACCCGCCGCCGGTCTCGACGCAGGCGGTGAGCAGCAGGCCGCCGAGGGCGGCGGTCACGGTCGCGGCGGCGCGGGTGAATCTGTTCATTCCTCGTGCTCCCCCTCGGGCGGCTCCGGGCTGGTGTAGTGCGAACCGACGGTCTCGATGAGTGTCTCGAGCAGGTGGTAGTCCGGCGGGTCGACGGAGTCGATGAACTCCGGCAGTCCGGCGTCCTGGTAGCGCTCGGTGAACACGGCCGGGTCCGAGGTGCGGAAGCCGTGCTCGGCGGCCAGGCGCTGCAACTCGGCGTCGTTCTCGAGCAGCCGGCCCAGCTCGGCGCCGCCGTCGGAGAGGGCGACGACGGTGTGGTCGCTGAGCACGGTCGGCTCCGGGCAGGCGAGCACCATGTCGTCGCGGAGACGGGGCTGCTCCCGGTTGAGCTTGCCGAGGAACTGGGCCTCGTAGACCATCACCACCGGCTTGGCGCCCATGCCCTTGGACAGGTAGTCGGCGAAGGGGCCGGCGGAGCTGGACTCGGTGTAGCCCTGGCCGTAGAAGAGCGGGGTGAGGCCGTCAGCGACGCGTCGCGCCTCGTCCTCGGTGCTGACCTGGTTGCCCTCGGAGGCGACCCAGCACATCAGCGCCAGGTACATCGCCGCTGAGTTGGAGGTGCGCACGTCCGTCGTCGAGATCTGCACGGTGCGCTGGCTGGGCAGGGCGTCGCCCAGGTCGCGCCACCGGGTGTCCTCACGGGTCAGGTCCAGGTAGGCCTGCATGTCGATCCCCCCAGGTGCCGCCCTCCTCGCGGGTGACCCCGCGTGCGGCGAGCTCCTCCATGACCGGCTGGAAGGGCGCGACGGCCATCGGCGAGTAGAACGGCGTGAAGATGCCCTTCGATTCCGCCTGCTCGGCCACCGAGCGTGCGGCCGGTGCCGAGGAGGGGAAGGCGAAGTCGTAGGCGCTCAAGTCCGTGTCGGTGGCGATGTGCCTCGAGCCGGCGGTCTCCACGGTGACGGTGTAGCCCAACTCGTCGAGGCGGTCGATGACGGCCGGGTCCTCGAAGAAGTCGCGCTTCTCGGAGCCGATGACCCTCGTGAGCTCCGTGGTGCCGCCACGGCCGCCCAGACCACCCGATCCGTCGCCGGCGTCGCCGTCTCCCCCGCCGAAGCCGAATCCCCCGAAGCGCACGACCACGATGCCGATGACCACGGCGGCGAGCAGGAGGGCCCGATCACCGTCGTGGCGCGCGGGACCCGGTGCCGGTGGCACCGGTGGCAGCATTCATGACCGAAAGATTATTAGGCCCGTACCGGTCCTGCAACAGGAACGCCGGAAACGACGGAGAGGGTGCCCCCCGGTTCGGGGACACCCTCTCAGGCCGGGCGCCCAAGCGCGCTGATCAGCGCTCAGGCGCCTCAGGCGCGGGTCACTTCCCGGCGGGGATGACCGGCGTTTCGGCCCAGGTGCGGGCCTTCGCGTTGACGGCGTCGACGCGCTCGCGCTGCTCGGCGACCCGCACGCCGGCGGTGCCGCCGTGGGTCGAGCGGGAGGCGACCGCACCGTCGATGGTCAGCACCTCGCGGACCTCCGGGGTCAGGCGGGTGTCCACGCCCGCGAGCTCCTCGTCGGTAAGGTCGACCAGGTCGACCCCGCGGGACTCGGCGATGCGCACGCACTGCCCGGAGGCCTCGTGGGCCTCGCGGAAGGGCACGCCCTGGCGGACCATCCACTCGGCCAGGTCGGTGGCCAGGGTGAAGCCGCGCGGGGCGAGCTCGCGCATGCGGTCCTCGTGGAAGGTCAGCGTGCCCACCAGGCCCGTCATCGCGGGCAGCAGCAGGTTGAGCTGGGCGACGGCGTCGATGACCGGCTCCTTGTCCTCCTGCAGGTCGCGGTTGTAGGCCAGCGGCTGCGCCTTGCAGGTCGCCATCAGGCCGGTCAGGCCACCGATCAGGCGCCCGGTCTTGCCGCGCGTGAGCTCGGCGACGTCCGGGTTCTTCTTCTGCGGCATGATCGAGGACCCGGTCGACCACTCGTCGGCCAGCGTGACGTAGCCGAACTCGGGGGTGGACCAGGCGATGATCTCCTCGGCCAGACGCGACATGTCGACGGCGATCTGGGCGAGCACGTACGCGGCCTCGGTGGCGAAGTCGCGCGACGCGGTGGCGTCCAGCGAGTTCTCCGCCGCCGACTCGAAGCCGAGCTCCTCGGCGATCGCGTCCGGGTCGAGGTGCAGCGAGCTGCCGGCCAGCGCGCCGGAGCCGTAGGGCGACACCGCCAGGCGGTCGTCCAGGTCCCGGATGCGGTCCAGGTCGCGCAGCAGCGGCTGGGCGTGCGCCAGCAGCGAGTGCGCCAGCAGAATCGGCTGGGCGGCCTGGAAGTGGGTCTTGCCCGGCATGATCACGTCCGGGTGGGCCTTGGCCTGCGCAGACAGCGCCGCGACCAGGTCGGTAACCTGGACGGCGACGTCACGCACGGCGTCGCGGAGCCACATGCGGAACAGCGTGGCCACCTGGTCGTTGCGCGAACGCCCGGCACGCAGCCGGCCGCCGACCTCGGGGCCGACGCGGTCGATCAGGCCGCGCTCCATGGCGCCGTGGACGTCCTCGTCGGTCGGCTCGGGGCCGAAGGTGCCGTCGGCGACGTCCCGGCCGAGCCGGTCGAGGCCGTCGAGCATCGTGGCGAAGTCGTCGTCGGTCAGCAGCCGGGCGTTGTTCAGCACGCGCGCGTGCGCCTTGGAGGCGAGCACGTCGTAGGGCGCGAGCACCCAGTCGAAGTGGGTGGACACGCTCAGTGCGCTCATCGCCTCGGTGGGGCCGCCGGAGAAGCGGCCGCCCCACAAGGCTCCCTGGTTGGTTCCGTGCTTGGCCGGCACTCTAGCGGGCCTCGCGGTCGCGACGGTTGGCGATCTTGCTGGACAGGCCGTGCAGCTGGACGAAGCCCTTGGCCAGGGTTTGGTCGAAGGTGTCGCCGGTGTCGTAGGTCGCCAGGTTGAAGTCGTAGAGCGAGTGGCTCGAGCGGCGGCCGTTGACGGTGACCTTGCCAGCGTGCAGGACCATGCGGATGTCGCCGGTGACGTGCTCCTGGGTGGACTCGATGAAGGCGTCCAGGGAGCGCTTGAGCGGGCCGAACCAGAGGCCGTCGTAGACCTCCTCGGACCAGCGGGCCTCGACAAGGCGCTTGTAGCGGGCCAGCTCGCGCTCGAGGGTGACGTCCTCGAGGGCCTCGTGGGCGGCGATCAGGGCGATGGCACCCGGAGCCTCGTAGACCTCGCGGGACTTGATGCCGACGAGGCGGTCCTCGACCATGTCGAGGCGGCCGATGCCCTGGGCGCCGGCGCGGCGGTTGAGCTCCTCGATGGCCTGCAGCATGGTGACCTTGCGGCCGTCGATGGCGACCGGGCGGCCGGCCTCGAAGGAGATGATCAGCTCGTCCGGGGCGGCGGACAGCGACGGGTCCTCGGTGTAGGAGTAGAGGTCCTTCGTCGGCGGGTTCCACAGGTCCTCGAGGAAGCCGGTCTCCACGGCGCGGCCCCAGACGTTCTGGTCGATGGAGAACGGGGACTTCTCGGACTGCTCGATCGGGAGCTTGACCTCCTCGGCGAAGGCGATGGCCTTGTCGCGGGTCCAGGCGTAGTCACGCGCCGGGGCGACGATCTCAAGGTCCGGGGCGGTGTCCATGAAGCCGACCTCGAAGCGGACCTGGTCGTTGCCCTTGCCGGTGCAGCCGTGGGCTACGTGCGTGCCGCCATGCTCCTTGGCCGCCTGGACCAGGTGGTTGACGATCAGCGGGCGCGAGATCGCGGAGACCAGCGGGTACTGCTTCATGTACATGCCGTTGGCCTTGACGGTCGGCAGGCAGTACTCCTCGGCGAACTCGTCCTTGGCGTCGACGACGACGGCCTCGACCGCGCCGCAGTCCAGGGCGCGCTGGCGCACGGAGTCCATGTCCTCGCCGCCCTGGCCCAGGTCCAGGGAGACGGCGACCACGTCGGCGTCGAGCATCTTGCCCAGGTACGGGATGGCCACGGAGGTGTCCAGGCCTCCGGAGTAGGCCAGAACCACGCGATTCTTCATGTCTTTCGTCTCTTTCCTTAACGTGTGGACAATGTTTTCAAAGTGCCTGCGGCGACCGCTGCCATTCTAGCGACGGCCGTCCGCTCCCCCGGCGAGGAGGTCGCCGAGCTCGGCGCCCGAGACGGGTTCGCGGGCGAGCACGAAGACCGTGTCGTCGCCGGCGATGCAGCCGACGACCTCGGGCATGCCGACGCGGTCGATGAAGCTGGCCAGGTACTGCGCCGCCCCGGGCGGGGTGCGCAGCACGGCCGTCTGGCCGGAGTGGTCGACGCCGGCGACGAGCTCGTCGAGCATCCGTCGCAGCTTCTGCCGGGGCCCGGCCGGCCCCGCCACGGCCCCGTCGGCGGTCCCGCCGACGGCGTAGTGGGCGCGGCCGCCCTCGGGCGGGCGCACCTTGCGCGCGCCGAGTTCGTCGAGGTCGCGCGAGAGGGTCGCCTGCGTGATGTCGATGCCCTCGTCGAGCAGCAGCTCGGAGAGCTGCACCTGGCTGTGCACGCGGGTGCGCCCCAGGATCTCGAGGATGCGCGCCTGGCGGGCGGTGCGCGTCACCGGCGTGCTCACGCCTGCTCCCCCGCCGCCTGCTGGTGCTCGAGCAGCCAGACCAGCAGTGCCTTCTGGGCGTGCAAGCGGTTCTCCGCCTCGTCGAACACGACGGACTGCGGGCCGTCGATGACCCCGGAGGTGACCTCCTTGCCGCGGTAGGCCGGCAGGCAGTGCAGGAAGATGGCGTCGTCGGCGGCGGTGGCCATCAGCTCCTCGGTCACGCGGTAATCGACGAAGGCCTCCTCGCGGTTGAGCCCGTCGTTCTCCTGTCCCATCGACACCCAGGTGTCGGTGATGACGACGTCGGCGCCGGCCACGCAGCCGGTGTCGGCGGTCACGGCGACGGTCGCGCCGGTCTCGGCGGCGCGCTTCTCGGCGCGGGCGACGAACTCCTCGGCCGGGTGGAAGCCCTCCGGGGCGCAGACGGTGATGTCCATGCCCGCGGTGGCGAAGCCGATCAGGTAGGAGTTGGCCATGTTGTTGGCGCCGTCGCCGAGGTAGACCGCGCGGCGTCCCTTCAGTCCGGCCGGGCCCTGCTCAGGGCAGAGCTTCTCCACGCACGTCTGCAGGTCGGCGAGGATCTGGCCGGGGTGCAGGTCATCGGTCAGCGCGTTGACGATCGGCACCCGCGAGGTCTCAGCCATGTCGACGAGGTTCTGCTGGGCGTAGGTGCGCCACACGATCGCGGAGACGAACCGGGAGAGCACCGCGGCGGTGTCCTGCAGGGTCTCGCCCTTGCCGATCTGCGCGTTCTTCGTCTCGACGACGATCGCGTGCCCGCCCAGCTGCGCCACCCCGGCGTCGAAGGAGAAGCGGGTGCGCGTGGAGGTCTTGTCGAAGAGCACGGCGACGGACTGCGGTCCGGCGAAGGTCTGCTTCGAGTAGGGCTCTGCCTTCAGCGCGGCGGCGAGCTCGAGGACCTCGGCCTGCTCGGCCGGGGTGAGGTCGTCGTCTGCCAGGAAGTGCCTGACGGCGGGGGTCTCGGTGCTGTTCTGTGTCATGTGTATCTGTTCCTTCCCGGTCCTGCTCAGTTCTTCCGGTCCGTCTCGCCGGCCTCCGCGACGGCGGCGGCGATCGCGGCGGCCGTGGCCTTCACCCCGGCGTCGATCTCGGCGTCGGTGACCACCAGCGGCGGCACGAAGCGCAGCACGCCTGCACCGCAGGCGTTGAGGACGACGCCGTGCTCACGTCCCAGTTCCACGGTTCGCTTGGCGACGTCGCGTTCGAGGACGACGGCGCGCATCAGTCCGCGTCCGCGCACCGACGCCACGCCCTCGACCTGCCCGAGGGCGGCGGCGAGGCGCTCGCCGCGGGCGCGGACCTGGGCGAGGAAGTCGTCGTCGACGGTCTCGAGGACGACGCGCGCCGCGGCGCAGGCGACGGGGTTGCCGCCGAAGGTGGTGCCGTGGTCGCCGGGCCGGAAGAGCTCGGCGGCCTCACCCGCGGCGAGCACCGCGCCGATCGGCAGGCCGGCGCCCAGTCCCTTGGCCATGGTGACCACGTCGGGGACCACGCCCGCGTCCTCGAAGGCGAAGAAGGTGCCGGTCCGGCCCACACCGGTCTGCACCTCGTCGACGATCATCAGCAGGTCGAACTCGTCGCAGAGCTCACGCACGCCGCTGAGGAAGCCCTCGGGGGCGGGCACCACGCCGGTCTCACCCTGGACGGGCTCGAGGATGACCGCGGCGGTGTCACCCGGGTCCATCTCGATGAGCTTGCGCAGGTAGTCGAGGTCGCCGTAGGGGTAAAACTCGGCGCCTCCCGGCAGCGGGGCGAAGATGTCGCGCTTGGCCGGCTGGCCCGTGATCGACAGCGCGCCCATGGTGCGCCCGTGGAAGCCGTGGTGGGCCGCCAGGATGCGGGTCTTCCCTGTCTTGCGGGCGATCTTGAACGCGGCCTCGTTGGCCTCGGTGCCGGAGTTGCAGAAGAAGGCGCGGGTCGCACCGGGCTCGGCCGGGGCACCGGCGGCCACGAAGCGCTCGACCAGGCCGCGGGCGACGTCGACGACCGGCCGGCTGCCCAGCAGGTTGGAGACGTGGGTGAAGTGCCCGGCCTGCTCGGTGACGGCCGCCACGAGGCGGGGGTCGCCGTAGCCCAGCGAGTTGACGGCGATGCCGCCGAGGAAGTCGACCAGCTCCTTGCCGTCGGCGGTGGTCACGGTCGCGCCGTGGCCGTCGACGATCTCGACGGGCGGGACCGGGTAGGTGTGCATGAGGTAGCGGTCCCAGCCGGCGAGAGTGGTGTCGGGGGTGTCGGTCATGAGTTGTCGTCCTTCCTGAAGACCTTGCCGTCGGGGTAGTCGGCGGCGTCGTAGCCGTCGGGCAGCACCATGGTGCCCACACCGCCCATGGTCAGAAGCTCGAGGAGCACCGAGTGCGGCACGCGGCCGTCGATGACGTGGGCGGCGTTGACGCCGGACTCCACGGCCCGCAGGCAGGCCTCCATCTTCGGGATCATCCCGGAGTCGAGCTTCGGCAGCGTCTCGCGCAGCTCGGAGACCAGGATCTTGGAGACCAGCGACTCGTGGTCGGGCCAGTCGGTGTAGAGGCCCTCGACGTTGGTGAGAACGAGGATGCGCTCGGCGTCCAGGGCGGCGGCCAGGGCCCCGGCGGCGGTGTCCGCGTTGACGTTGTAGACCTCGCCGTGCTCGCCGGGGGCGATCGTGGATACCACGGGGATGCGCCCGGCGTCGATGAGGTCCATCAGCGAGGAGGCGTCGACGTCGACGATGTCGCCGACCAGGCCGATGTCGGTGGGCGTGCCGCCGACGTTGACCAGGCGCTTGCGCGCGGAGAACAGCCCGGCGTCCTCGCCCGAGGTGCCCACGGCGTAGGGGGCGTGGGAGTTGATGCGCCCTACCAGGTCGCGGCCGACGTGGCCGAAGAGGACCATGCGGGCGATCTCCATGACCTCGGGCGTGGTCACGCGGAAGCCGCCCTTGAACTCGGGCTCGAGGCCGACGCGGGTGAGCATGTCCGAGATCTGCGGTCCCCCGCCGTGCACGACGACGGGCTTGGCGCCGACGGTGCGCAGGAAGACCATGTCCTCGGCGAAGGCGTCCTTGAGGGCGTCGTCGACCATGGCGTTGCCGCCGTACTTGACCACGACGATCTTGTCGCGGAAGAACTGCAGCCACGGCAGGGCCTCGGCGAGCACCGCGGCGCGGTCCGCCGAGCTCAGCGCCGCGCGCCGGCTCGCGGCGGGTTGCGCGCCCGCCGCCGAATCAGTTGCTGGTGTCATCTGTCTGCTCCGTGTTCCCTGTCCGCTAGCTGCTGTAGGCGGAGTTGATCTCGACGTAGGCGTGCGAGAGGTCCGTGGTGCGCACGGTGCCGTGGCCGTGGCCGCCGAGGCCCAGGTCGACCTGGACGTCGATGTCGGCGCCGCTGAGGTCCACGTCGCGGGCGCCGGGCGCACCGGCGGAGTCGACGCAGACCGGGGTGCCGTTGAAGGTCACGGTGATGTGGTCGGGGTCCATCTCCACCGGGGCCATGCCGACGGCGGCGAGCACGCGGCCCCAGTTCGGGTCGGATCCGAACATGGCGCACTTGACCAGGTTGTCGCGCCCGATCACGCGCGCGGCGGTGCGGGCCTGGTCGTCGTCGACGGCGCCGGTGACGGTGATGGCCACGCGCTTGGTCACGCCCTCGGCGTCGGCCTGCAGCTGGGCTGCCAGGTCGCGGCAGGCGGCCAGCACGGCGGCGTCGAAGGTCTCGGCGTCGGGGGTGATCCCGGAGGCGCCGGAGGCCATGGCGATCACGGTGTCGTTGGTGGAGGTCGAGCCGTCGACGTCGAGGGTGTCGAAGGTGACCTCGGCGGCGGCGCGCAGGGCGGCGTCGAGCCGGGCGGCGGGCACGTCGGCGTCGGTGGTCAGGCAGACGAGCATGGTCGCCAGGGACGGCGCCATCATGCCCACGCCCTTGGCCATGCCGCCGACGGACCAGCCGTCGCCGGAGACGAGGACCTCCTTGCTGCAGGTGTCGGTGGTCAGGATCGCGCCGGCGGCGGCCGCGCCGTGCTCGGCGTCGGCGCCCAGCCCGGCGGCCAGCGCGTCGACGCCGGAGCGGACCTCGGCCATGGGCAGCGGCTCGCCGATCAGCCCGGTCGAGCACACGCCGACCTCGGCGGGCTCGAGCTCGAGCGCGGCGGCGGCGCGGGACTGGATCTCCTCGGCGTCACGGTCGCCGGCCACGCCGTTGCAGGCGTTGGCGTTGCCGGAGTTGTAGACCACGGCGCGCAGCGTGCCGTCGGCGACGGCGGCACGGGTGACCTTGACCGGGGCGGCGACGACCTTGTTGCGGGTGAACAGCGCGGCGGCGGCGGAGCCTACGGTGTTGACCACCAGCGCCATGTCCGGGTTGCCGGAGGGCTTGATGCCGGCGGTGACGGCGGCGGCCGAGAAGCCGGCCGGCGAGGTGACGTGACCGTCGCGGGTGACGGTGAGATCCATGGGGATTAAAGTCCTTTCGGGAAAAGTGGGGCGGGCGGGGGTGCGCCGGAGAAGGCGGGACGGCGCTAGGGGGCGACGGCGGTGGTCGGCAGCCCGGCGGTCTCGGGCAGGCCGAGCGCGAGGTTCATGCACTGCACGCCGGCGCCGGCGGTGCCCTTGGTCAGGTTGTCGATGGCGCTGGTGGCCAGCAGGCGCCCGGAGGCGGCGTCCACCTCGACCTGCACGTGGCAGGTGTTGGCGCCGAGCACCCACTGGGTCTGCGGCTGCACGCCCTCGGCGAGCAGGGTGACGAACGGCTCGTCGGCGTAGAACTTCTCGTAGGCGGCCCGCGCTGCGGCGGTGTCGGTGGCGCTGTCCGCCAGGGGCGCGGAGGCGACGGTGAGGATGCCGCGCGGCAGGGGTGCCAGCACCGGGGTGAAGCTCACCGAGACAGGCTGACCGGAGTACTCGCCGAGGTTCTGGGCGATCTCCGGGGTGTGGCGGTGGCGCCCGGCGGTGTTGTAGGCGCGCAGCGAGCCCATCGTCTCAGCGCCGAGGTTGGCCACCAGCGGCTTCTTGCCGGCGCCGCTGACTCCGGAGACGGAGGTGACCGCCACCTCGGGGGCCACCAGCCCGGCGGCGACGGCGGGCAGAAGGGCGAGGGTCGCGCCCGTCGGAAAGCAACCGGGAAGGGCGATGCGCGTGGCACCGGCGAGGGCCTCGCGGTGGCCGGGCATCTCGGGGATGCCGTAGGGCCAGGAGCCGGAGTACTCGCCGCCGTACCAGTGGGCCCAGTCCCCGGCGTCGGTCAGACGGTGGTCGGCGGCGCAGTCGATGACGGCGGTGTCCTCGGGCAGCTGCGCGGCGATCTCGGCGGAATGGCCGTGCGGCAGGGCGAGGAAGACGACGTCGTGGCCGGCAAGGTGCTCGGCGTCGGTGGGCTCGATGGTGCGGCCGAAGAGCTCGGGGGCGTGCGGCAGCGCCACGGAGACGGGGGTGCCCGCGGAGCTGGCGCCGGTCAGCGCGCCGATCTGGAGGTTCCCGGCGAGGTGCTCGGGGTGGCCGAGCAGGAGGCGGACGAGTTCGCCGCCCGCGTATCCTGTGGCGCCGGCGATTGCTACGGAGACTGTCATGTGGGTCACCCTACACTCTATGCAGGCCCTTGCAAATTATTCATTAACGACGGCGCGTCGGTTCCACCCCCGGTCCCCACCCGCGACGGCGCCTGCGGCGCCGTCGCCGAAAGAAGACGCGACGCCTGTGGTACCGCACCCAGGGAAGACGAGACCGCCGGACGGAAGAACCCCGCACCCGGGATGTCCGGGTGCGGGGTCAGGTGAGCGGGCGGTCAGGCACGCAGCTCGGCGCCGAGGCGTTCCTTGGCCAGCGCGGCGGCGGCCAGGCGGGCCTCGTTGGCCTCCTCGTCGGTCAACGTGCGGTCGGCGGCGCGGAAGTGCAGCGAGAACGCCAGCGACTTCAGCCCCTCCCCCAGGCGCCCGCCGCGGAAGACGTCGAAGAGGACGGCCTCCTCGAGCAGCGGACCGGCGCCCTCGACGATGACGCGGCGGACGTCCTCGGCCGGCGTGTCCTCGGCGACGACCAGGGCGATGTCCTGGTGCAGCAGCGGGAAGGCGGAGAGCACCGGGGCGGGCAGCTCGCCGGTGATTGGCAGCGCGTCCAGGTTGATCTCCATCGCGCAGGTGCGCGCCGGAAGACCGGCGGCCTCGAGCAGCTGCGGGTGCAGCTCGCCGGCGTGGCCGACGATCTCGCCGGCCACGCGCAGCTCGGCGCAGCGGCCCGGGTGGAACGGCAGGTACTCGGCGTTGGCGACCTCGAGTTCCACGCCCGCGGTCCGCGCGACGGTGCGGGCGGCCTCCACGGCGTCGGCCCAGCCGTAGGCGCGGCCCTCGCCCCAGGTGCCGGTGGTGTCCAGCTCGCCGACGCCGACGGCGGCCACGTGCAGCGGCTGGGCGGGCAGCGAGTCGAGGACCTGGGAGACCTCGTCGTCGGAGGGTCGGCGGCTCACGTCCAGCATCGGGGTGTGCTCGGCGCGGGCGAAGGAGACCTGCTGCAGGCCGAAGACCTGCAGGTCCACGCGGCCGCGGGCGACGTTGCGGGCCACCGCGTCGAGCAGGCCCGGGATCAGCGTCGTGGCGATCAGGTTGCGCTCGGACTCCAGCGGGTTGCGCACCGTGACCGCGCGGCGGCGCGGGTCGTCGGCGGCCAGGCCCCAGTCGTCGGCCTGGGTGCCGCGCATGAACGGGTCGGGAAGGACCTCGGTGTAGCCGGAGTAGGCCAGGGCGTGGCCGACGGCGCGGCGACGGCGCTGGCGCGGGGAGAGCCCGCGGCCGCCGCGCGGGGTCGGCAGCACGGTCGGGATGTCCTCGAGGCCCTCCAGGCGCAGCACCTCCTCGACCAGGTCGACGCCCATGGACAGGTCGCCGCGCCAGCTCGGGGCGGTCACGGTCAGGGTCTCGTCGCCGGTGACGGTGCAGCCGACCTCCTCGAGGCGGGCGACGACGGTCTCGCGGGCGTAGTCGACGCCGGCGATGCGGGAAGGCATGCCGGCGGGCATCTCGATGACGGTGGGGGCGGGCACCTCGCCGACGATGGTGCGCCGGGGGTCGACCTCGCCGCCGCCGAGGGTGGCCAGCAGGTGGGCGGCCAGGTCCAGGGCGGGCTCGACCAGCGCCGGGTCCACGCCGCGCTCGAAGCGGCGGGAGGACTCGCTGGAGAGCTTGTGGCGGCGCGAGGTGCGCGCGACGGTCAGGGTGTGCCAGGTGGCGGCCTCGAGGTAGACCTCGGTGGTCTCGTCCGAGATCTCGGAGGTGGAGCCGCCCATCACGCCGGCCATCGACTGGATGCCGTTGTCGTCGCAGATGACGACGTCCTCGGCGGAGAGCTCGCGGTCGACGTGGTCGAGGGTGGTCAGCTTCTCGCCGTCGGCGGCCAGGCGGATCTTCAGGTCGCCGGAGATGACGCCGGCGTCGAAGGCGTGCATCGGCTGGCCGAGCAGGAACATCACGTAGTTGATCACGTCGGTGGCCAGGTTGACCGGGCGCGCGCCGCACAGCAGCAGCTCGCGCTTCATCCAGAACGGGCTCTGCACGCTCGGGTCGATGCCGGTGACCTTGCGCAGGCCGAACCGCCCGGCGCGGGTGGCCGGGTCCAGCGAGATGTCCATCAGCTCGCCGGAGACCGCCGGCACGCTCTCCGAGACCTCGTGGCCGGCGGCCTCGGGGTGGGCGGCCAGGTCCTCGAAGGTGATGTCGAAGGCGCTGGCCAGCTCGCGGGTCAGGCCGCGCGCGGAGAGCGCGTAGCCGCGGTCCGGGGTGATGTTGACCTCGAAGACGGTGTCGTTAAGCCCCAGCACCGGGCGGGCGTCGTCGCCGGGCACGGCGCCGATGGCGTCGGTCGAGCGGCCCAGGTTGATGATGCCGGAGTTCTGCTGCTCGCACATGCCCAGCTCGGCGGCCGAGCAGATCATTCCGGCGGAGATGTGGTCGTAGGTCTTGCGGGCGGAGATCTCGAAGCAGCCGGGCAGCACGGCGCCGGGCAGGGAGACGGCGACGAGGTCGCCCTCGGCGAAGTTGCGCGCGCCGCAGATGATGCCCTGCTTCTCGCCGGTGCCGTTGGCCTCGCCGACGTCGACCTGGCAGTAGCGGATCGGCTTCTTGAAGCCGGTCAGCTCCTCGATCTCGTCGACGCGGCCGACCACCAGCGGGCCGGTCGTCTCAGGGATGGCGGAGTAGCCCTCGGTCTCGAAGCCGACGCGGACGAAGCCGCCGTCGAGCTCGGCGTCGCTCACCTCCCAGCCGGGGTTGGCGTGGTCGAGGATGCCGGTGAGCCAGTTCTGCGAGATGAACACGGGAGTTCGTGGAACCTTTCGGAAAAAGCGGGGGTGACGGGGCGTCGGAAAGCGTGGCGGCGGTCTAGGCGTGGACGCCGAAAGGCAGCGTGAAGCGCACGTCGCCCTCAACCATGTCGCGCATGTCGGACAGGCCGTTGCGGAACTGCAGGGTGCGCTCGAGGCCCATGCCGAAGGCGAAGCCGGTGTACTCCTCCGGGTCGACGCCCACGGCGCGCAGGACGTTGGGGTTGACCATGCCGCAGCCGCCCCACTCGATCCAGCCGGCACCGCCCTTCTTGCCGGGGAACCAGACGTCGACCTCGGCGGAGGGCTCGGTGAACGGGAAGTAGTTGGTGCGCATGCGGGTGCGCGTCTCCGGGCCGAAGAGCACCTTGGCCAGGTGGTCCAGCGTGCCGCGCAGGTGGGCCATGGTCAGGCCTTTGTCGACGGCCAGGCCCTCGACCTGGTGGAAGACCGGGGTGTGGGTGGCGTCGAGCTCGTCGGTGCGGAAGACACGGCCCGGGCAGGCGATGTAGAGCGGCACGTCGCGCGAGAGCATCGTGCGCACCTGGACCGGGGAGGTGTGGGTGCGCATCAGCTGACCGGAGTCCTCGGTGCCGACGTAGAAGGTGTCCTGCAGGGTGCGCGCGGGGTGGTCCGGGATGAAGTTGAGGGCGTCGAAGTTGAAGTACTCCGCCTCGATCTCGGGGCCGTCGGCGATCTCCCAGCCCATGCCGAGGAAGATGTCCGCGATCTGCTCCGAGAGCGCGGTGATCGGGTGCAGCGCGCCGGTCTGGCGGCGGGTGGTCGGCACGGTGACGTCGACGCGCTCGGCGGCGAGGACCTCGCGTACGCGGCGGGCCTCTAGCTCCTTCTTCACGCCGGCGTAGTGCTTCTCGACGCGACCACGTGCCTGGTTGACGATCTTGCCGGCGTTCTTGCGCTCGGTCTTGGGCAGCGAGCCGATGCCCTGGCGGGCACGGGCGATCACGGAGGCGTCGCCCAGGTGGGTGCGACGGGCCTCGGCGAGATCCTCGAGCGAGTCGGCGGCGTCGAAGGCCGCCACGGCGGCATCGGCCGCCGCGTTCATCGCCTCGTCGGTGATCTCCGGGACCTCAGCTGCCCCGTCCTTGTCTTGCGCCACGGCACTCCCCTGTTCTCGACGGAAAATAGATTGCGACGTAGACAGGGTACACCGCGGCGGATCGCTCTCTAGTCGACGGCCACCATGACGCTGGACGCCTTGATCACGGCGGTGGCCCGGGAGCCGACCGTCAGGCCGAGCTCGTGGACCGAGTCCATGGTGATCGACGAGGAGACGACGACGTCGGTGCCGTCGAGACGGATCTTGACCACGGCGTTGACCGCGCCCTCCCCGATCTCGACGACCTCACCGGCGAGCTGGTTGCGGGCGGAAATGCGCATGACGGAGTCCTCCTTGGGTGAAACGGGTGTTGCGGTCCAGGTCACGGCGCAGGTGTCGCCGGGGACCGGCCGGCCCGCTCTACCCGCGCAGGTCAGTCCAGGCCGTGCACGCGTTGGGCGCGGGCGGACTCCCAGAGGCAGATCGAGGCGGCCGTGGCGAGGTTCAGCGACTCGGCACGCCCGGCGATGGGGATGGCCACCCGGTGGTCGGCGGCCTGCTGCAGCTCGGCGGGCAGCCCGTGGGCCTCGTTGCCGAAGAGCCAGGCGGTCGGTCGGGTAAAGAAGTCCGGCTCGGGCGGGGCGGCCAGGTCCACCTCGCCGTCGGCGGCGGTGGCCAGGATCTGCAGGCCGCGGGCGCGCAGCGAGTCGATCACCGACTGCGGGTCGCGCTCGCGCGCCACCGGCACGTGGAAGAGCGAACCGGCCGAGGCGCGCACCACCTTGCCGCCCTGCGGGTCCACGGAGTCGCCGGCGAAGACGACGGCGTCGGCGCCGAGGGCGTCGGCGACACGGATGAGCGTGCCGGCGTTGCCGGGCTCGCGGGTCTCCACCGGCACCGAGACCAGCGTCGGGCCGGCTGCCAGGGCCTTCTTCAGCGGCCAGGTCACCGGGCGGCACACGGCGAAGATTCCGGTGGTGGTCACGGTCTCGGCCAGCGACTCGGCGGCCCGGTCGGTGACCGGGTGGAGGTAGACGCCGAGGTTGACCGCGGCCGAGAGCAGCTCGCCGAAGCGGCCGGCCGCCGCCTCGGTGACGAAGACGTCGGTGGCCGCGCCGGTGGCCACCGCGGCCTCCACGGAGTTCTCCCCCTCCGCGAGGAAGACACCGGCCTTGCGGCGGGCCGCCGCGCGGTGCAGCTTGGCCGCGTGCACCACGCGCGGGGTGCGCTCGGTCAGGGGCTCCGAGAAGTCGAGGTGGTCGGGGGTGCGCGGACTCATGAAAACGGCCTTCCGGTGGCGTCGTGGGCGTACATGCCCCAGACATGCACGCGGGCCCCGTTCGGGCCCGTGCCCCACACTTTACCGACGGGGCCAACCGGAAAGCACCGGCCTGGTCAGACCAGTGGGACGCCGTCCGCGTCCCGCTGGTAGCTGTCCGCTCCGGCGAGGATCATGATGCCCTCGATCAGGCCCCAGATCGCCGTGACGGCGACCATCAGGAATCCGATGAGGATGATCATCGTGACGTAGCCGATGATGGTGATGACCAACTGGGTGATCGCACGCTGCTTGTAGCCGAGGTAGAAGTTGTGGACGCCGTACTCCCCCAGGAAGATGCCGAGCAGGCCGGCCGCGACCTTGCTCTTGGGCGCCGGCGGGAACCCCTTGGACGCGTAACCGTACTGCTGCCCCGCGTAGCCCGCCTGGTCGCCGTACCCCTGCTGCCCGTAGGAGCAGTAGGGGTCATCGGACCCGTAACCGCCGCCCTGCCCGCCGTGGAAACCGTCGGGCCCGTAGCCGCCGTTTCCGGGGTTGTGCGTCATCGTAATGAACCTTTCGTTGTGGATGCGCCGCGCGGGACCACCTGGTGTCACGCGCGACGTCGTCAATCTATTGCCCGCAAAGCATACGACCGCAACGGTCGGGCCACACCTGCACCGGGCGAAATAGGTCAAGACAGAGGCAGGCCTTTCTCGTCGACGCCGTAACGGCCCTTGCGCATGAGGATCAGGACGAACTCCACCAGGGCCCAGACGCAGACGCCCATTATCAGCAGAAAGCAGACGGCGGTGACGACGAATCCCAGGATCGCCCCGATGACCCCGTCGGCATTGGTGGCGATGAGGCCGGCGAACATGCCGACGAACACCAGGACGAACCCGCCCACGACCGCCGCGAACTTGATCAGCCCCTGCCTCGTCTGACCGAGGTAGAAGTTGTGCACGCCGAAGGCGCCCAGGAACCAGGCGAGGACGGCGGCCAGGACCATGGACTTGTTGCTGACCGGCCCTCCCGGGCCGTGGCCCGGTGGCGTGGCCTGGCCCTGATGGAACTGGCCTTCCGGTGCCGTGTACGGACCGGGGCCGGAGGTGTAGTTGGACATCGGTTCCCCTTCGAGGTCTCGGATCGGGCGCTCACCGTAGCTAGACCAAATGAGCGTGTACGAAGAACAACCGAGATCGCACGCGGGGCAGCCGGAAACGGGCGAATTCCCGCGGAACCTGTGTCCGGTTTCCCGCGCACGGACGGGCACCCCGACCTAGCTCAGGCGGAGGCCGTGCTCGTCGACGCCGAAGCGGCCCTTGCGCATCAGGATCAGGATGAACTCGACGAAGGCGCATACGGCGTTTCCGATCACGGCGAGCAGCCCCACGCCGTAGATGCACACCCCGACGATCGCGGCAGTCTCACTGACGAATTCCGAGGAGAAACCGGCGACCACGCCGCCGGCGAACGCGAGGAGGAAACCTCCCGTGCCGAGCACGAGCTTGACCACCCCGAGCAGCATCTGGCCCAGATAGAAGTTGTGCACGCCGTAGCTGCCGAGGAGGAACGCCAGGACCGCGGCGATGACCACCGACTTCGGGCTGGCCGTCACCCAGTGGTCCGGTCCCGGGTCGGCGTAAACGGTGTTCGCGCCGTGCGGGGTGGCGGGACCACCGGCCTGCCCCGGGAACGGACATTGAACCTCCCTCGGGTGGTGCACCACTGCCCGGCGGTGGGTCAGCTCAGGGGAAGACCGTGCTCGTCGACGCCGTAGCTGTCCTTACGGATCAGGATCAGAATGAACTCCACGAAGGCCCAGATGCCGTTGACGGCGCTGACCACGGCACCGAGAACGTAGATGATGCCGCCGACCGCGGCGCCGGAACCGCCGTCCAACGCGGCCCCGACGGCGATCATGCCGATGAACACGAGTATCAGGGCGACGACGACCATGCCGATGTGGATGAGGCCCTTCTGCTTCTGGCCCAGGTAGAAGTTGTGCACGCCGATGCCGCCGAGGAAGAAGGCGAGGACGGCGGCCAGGACCATGGACTTCTCGCTGACGGGGCCGCCGGGGCCGGGGCGGCCCTGCTGCGCGCCGTAGCCGAGCTGGGAACCGTACCCGGGCTGTCCGCCGTAGCCGGGCTGAGAACCGTACCCGGACTGGGAGCCGTAGTCGGGCTGAGAACCGTACCCGGACTGGGAGCCGTAGTCGGGCTGACCACCGGTGTGGCCCTGCTGGTCGCCGTAGCCGTACTGGCCGTTGTGGCCTTCCTCGGGACGCTGGTTCGGGTCGGAGATGGGGCTCGACATCGGGAATCCCTTCGGTTGCGGCGCCGGCGAGCGCCGGAACCTGCCAATAACTTGTTGCGCATAGATTAACCCCGACACAGCCACGCGCAAGCCGAAATGAAGAGAACCCGCAGCGCACTCCCCGAGGTGCGCCTCCGTTGAAGCCGTCCCTAGTCAGCGCAGCGGTCGTCCCTGTGCGTCGAGGCCGTAGCGGCCATTGCGCATCAGAATCAGGATGAACTCGACGAAGGACCAGACACCGATGGCGAAGCAGATGAGCAGCGTCACGATCACGGTCAACACGCTGAGATAGAAGAACGTGTCGGACACGTAGGAACCCTCATCCACGAGATCGAGCGCGCCGTTCACCATGAAGAAGCTGAAGAGGAAGACGACCAGGGCATCGGATAGACCACCACCTTGGCCACCCCGCGCTTAGTCTGGCCGAGATAGAAGTTGTGCACGCCGATCTGCCCGAGGAAGAACGCGACCAAGGCCGCCACCAGCATCGACTTTTCGCTCGGCGCCGCGGACTGCCTGGGAAGGCCGCCGCCGGGCTACTGGCCGTAGCCCTGGTACCCGTAGGCGTTCTGCTGCCCTGACCCCGGATGGTTCTGCTCCCCCGTACCCGGGGTTGCCGGCGGGCTGCCCCGCTCCGTCGTCGGCGTTCGTCACAGTGGTCTTCCTTTCACAGACGGCGTCGACGTCTGATGGCTCTCACGAAAAGTTCCCGCTCTGCGTACCGCGACACCGTCCCGGGGTGCCCACCCATGGGGACCAGTCCCCGCCGCACAGGCTCCTCCCCGCCAACCCGGCCACGCCCGAGCCCCGCGCACCCACCGGACACGAAAGACCCGCCGCACCAGAAACGGTGCGGCGGGTCATTTCTTCCGCGCGGGTGTGAGTCCGCGCGGGCTCCCGAAGGTCTTAGGCGACGGCCTTGGGGGCGTTGACGTCCTCCGGCAGGGCGGCCTTGGCGGCCTCGCACACGGCGGAGAAGGCGTCGAAATCGCTGACGGCCAGCTCGGCCAGGATCTTGCGGTCGACGTCGATCTCGGCCAGGCGCAGGCCCTGGATCAGACGGTTGTAGGTGATGCCGTTCATGCGGGCGGCGGCGTTGATGCGCTGGATCCACAGCTTCCGGAACTCGCGCTTGCGGGCGCGACGATCGCGGTAGGAGTAGGTCATGGAGTGCAGCCACTGCTCCTTGGCCTTGCGGTAAAGGCGGGAGCGCTGGCCGCGGTAGCCCTTCGCGGACTTGAGGATCTCGCGACGCTTCTTCTTGGCGTTCAGGGAGCGCTTGACACGTGCCACAGTGGAACTTCCTTACTTATTCATTCGGGGGATGAGTGTTTGGCGGCGGTTCTGACGCTTCGTGTCAGGCGCGGCCGAGGAGGCGCTTGACGCGCTTCTGATCCGACTTGTGCACGTCCACGGTGCCCTTGAGCCGGCGGGTGCGCTTGGAGGGCTTGCTCTCCATCAGGTGGCGGCGGTTGACCTGCTCGCGACGCAGCTTGCCGGAGCCGGTGACCTTCACGCGCTTGGCCATCCCCTTGTGGGTCTTCTGCTTCATGGCTTCGTCCTCGTCAATCCCTGTTGCGGTTTACTTCTTCTTGTTGTTCTTCTTGCGAACTGGCCCGAAGACCATCGTCATGTTGCGGCCGTCCTGGCGCGGACGGGACTCGACGACGCCGTACTCGGCGATGTCGTCGGCCAGCCGCTCCAGCAGGCGGTAGCCCAGCTCGGGGCGGGACTGCTCGCGACCGCGGAACATGATGGTGACCTTGACCTTGGAGCCCTTCTCGAGGAAGCGCACCACGTTGCCCTTTTTCGTCTCGTAATCGTGCTCGTCGATCTTGGGACGGAACTTCTGCTCTTTGACCACAGTCCGCTGCTGGTTCCGGCGAGCTTCACGGGCCTTCTGGTCCTGCTCGTACCGGTACTTTCCGTAGTCCATGATCTTGCAGACCGGGGGCTTCGCCTTGGGGGCCACCTCGACCAGGTCGAGGTCGGCGTCGTAGGCGAGCTTGCGGGCGTCGTCGGTACGGACGACGCCGACCTGCTCGCCACTGGGTCCTACCAGGCGAACTTCGGGAACTCGGATTCGCTCATTGATGCGAGCTTCAGCGCTGATGTGTACTCCTCAAATAGCAGGGTAGATAGGGTCTGTACCGCGCCACTTGAGGGATCCCCCAACAAAAATCCTGCGCCACGCGGTGCGTGACACAGGAGATGCGTTGCGCTCCGCGGCCCGGCACGCCGTGCCGCGGGGTGTGGACCTGTGACCAGCCGGTCGCCCGGCGGCTGAAGGTGGGATGATCTCCTCTTGTGGCCCAGGACCGTCAGGTGGACGGTCTCGGGCGGTAGTGGCACGTACGTTACATGCACCGCCGTGTGCGTCCAAATCGGCGCGCGTGGCGCCCCCTTTCAATTGACGACGCCCGCGCCTACCGCGCGCGCAGCGCCACCACCGCGCCCGTGTCGTTGCGGCAGTCCATCGCGCCGTTACCGGCCGGCGTGCACTGCATGGTGTAGGTCTCGCCGGTCACGGGGCTGATGGCCTCGAACTGGGCGGTGTCGCCGTTGCCGGCGCGCAACGCGACGTTCTGGGCGAACGGGCAACTGGTCGCCTCTGAGGCGGCGTAGACGGACCAGCGCCCGCTGGCACCGCAGGAGCGCGCACCCTCGGGCGCCGGCTCGGCGCTGGTGGTCGTCGAGGTCGTCGGCTCGGAGCTCGATGTCGTCGTGCTCGTCGTGCTGCTCGAGCTGGTCGTCGTCGAGGACCGCGTGGTCGAGCTCGGCGTCTTCGACGTCGCGGTCGTCGACCGGCTGGTGGTGGTCAGCGACTGGCTCGTGGAGGTCTGCGGGGCCGCGGCGCGGTCCTCGTGGGAGCGGTTCGGACCGATGAAGACGACGTAGAGGAAGGCCCCGAGGATCATCACGCAGACCAGCAGGGCGGCGAAGATCGCGACGGCGGCCCACGGGTGGCGCTCGTCCGCGCGCGGCACGCGGTAGGAGTCGCGCGTGCCGGAGTAATAGCGCGGCCCGCCGCGTCGGGGCGAGGCCTCGCGGCCGTCGTCGTCGACGCGCGACAGGTCGGCGATGTCGTCGTCGCGGGGGTCCATGGTCCGCGTGATCCTCCGGTCTCTCGGACGTGGCGGTCGTCGACCGCCAGGTGAAATCGGCACCATCTTAACCGCACCACCCCCGTCGCCCTGATTCCCCGTCCGCCGGGACGCCGGGGTCGGGGCCGGCAACTAAACTTTGGCCCATGACACCACCGCCGAAGACCAGCGACGCCGCCGGTGCCGGGGAGCCGCCACGCCCCGAGCTCACCGACCTGGTGCGGCGCCTGGCGGAGCTCAACGCAGAGACCGCCCGCCTCAGCAACGACCTGCTGGACTACCTGAGCTCCGTGGACGAGGACGCGCGCCCCGCCCGTCCCGCCGTCTCCGGGGAGCCCGAGGCCACGGAGTCGGGTGTCGGACCGGAGCCGCAGCCGCACCCGGATGTCGCGGCCGGGGCGGTCGCGCCTGCGCCGCGCCCCCGTCCGGGCGCACCCGTCGCTCCCCGCCCGGCCCCGCGTCCTCGCGGGGCCGGTGCCCCGGTGCCATCCGGTGCCGCGGTTCCGCGTCCCGATGCGCACCAGGGGCCGCCCGCACCGCCCGGCCCTCCCGCACCACCCGGACCTCCGGGGCCGACCGGTCCCCCGCCGCGCGGGCCCAAGCCCCCTCGCCCGCCGCTCGACGCCGGGACGATCCGCGCCTCGGCTCCTGCGGGGCAGCGCCCGTGGGCGGCCTCCCGGCCCGCCGGTCCGCCGAAGCCGCCGCTGACGACCGAGCAGATCGTCATGCGTGTCGCCGCGGTCACCGGCGGCCTGATCGTCATCGCGGGTCTGGTGTTGCTGCTCGCGCTCGCCATCCAGCGCGGCTGGCTCGGCCCGCTGGGACGCGTCATCCTCGCCTACTTCGCCGCCCTGGCACTGCTGCCCGCGGCCGTCGCCGTCGACCGGCGCAACCGGGACGGTGAGAAGGACACGGCCGTCGCCGCGCTGTCGATCACTTCTTACGGGGGCGTGCAGGTCACCACGATCGGAGTGCTGACCTGGCTCGACTGGTGGCCGGACGCCGTGGGTGGCCTGGTCGCGGTGGTCACCTTCACCGCCTACCTCGTCATCGCCGTGCGGCTGCGGTGGCCCCGCCTGCTCGTCGCGATGGCCGTCATCGCTCCCCCGCTCGCCTGGATCCTCGGCAGCACCGCCAACTTCCTCCTGCCGCTGCTGTGGCTCCAGGGCGCCGCGCTCTTCCTCGTCTCCGTGTTCATCCCGCGCTTCGACCGCCCGCTGCACGCGGCCGCCGCGGCCTCGACCGTGCTCTGCCTGGTGCCCTTCCGGGCCGTGACCGCCAACGCCCTCTACCCCCTCTGGGTCCCGGTGGTCGTCATCCTCGGCCTCGGCCTGGCCTTCCTGACGCTGCGTCGTCGGCCCGCCAATGGCGCGGGTCCGGGCGGCGGGGTGTCCGTCTGGTGGTTCTCTGCTCCCGCGGCCCTGCTGGGGATGGGGCTCATGCCACCGGGCTCCACGGTCCCGTCCGCGCTGGTGGTGCTCACCGTTCTGGTCCCGCTCACGCTGTTCGGGGTCCACCTGTTAGCCCGCCCGGCGCTGCCGGAGCGCCACGCCTTCCTGCTCGGCGTGATCACCCTGGTGCTGATCCCCCTGAGCGCGGCCGTGGCCGCGCACAACATCGCGGACCTCGGCTTCTCGCCGCTGGACCGGCCGCTGGCCGACGGCCTGCGCGACCTCGCCGTCCACCTGGTCGTCGCCGTGTGCGTGGTGTTGGCCGCGCGGACCTTCCAGATCTACCCGCCGGCCCCGACACCGGGGCCGGACCTCGACCCGGAGAACCGCCACACCACCGGATCCGTCCCGTGGTGGGTCTGGCTGGCGCTGGTCTCCGTGCTGGCCGCCGTCCCGACGGCGGACGCCCTCGATCCTCTGCGCCCGGACCGGCTCGGCGACGCCTACCATGTCCTCACCGTGCTCGGCCTCATCGCGGTGACCGTCGCCGTCCTCACCCAAGCGCGCCGACTGACCGGCCTGCCGGTCGCGATCCGCTGGGTCGCCGCGCTCATCGTGCTGGGCCTGAGCATGACCGTGACCGTGACGCTGATCTGCGCCGCGGTCTTCGCCCTCGCCCCCGCCGCGGTCTCGACGGCGTTCCTCGTCGCCCACGGCCTCGTCTCCGTGGCCTGGATGGCCCTGGGCGCCTGGATCCTGATCGTCGGCCCGCGGATGAGCGACAACGTCTCGCTGACCGTCGGCGGGGTCATCGCCGGCGCCGCGGTGGTCAAGCTGATCATCTACGACCTCTCCGCGATCAGCGGCCTGCCGCGCGCCCTCGCCTTCATCGCCTGCGGCCTCATCCTCCTCGGCGTGGTGGCCCTGCGCCGCAGCTACGCCGATCACCGCAACGCCGGACGGCCCGCGGAGGCTCAGGACCCCGGGGACCGAGAGATCCCGGACCACCCCACCAAGGGGTGGGGCGCACCCGCGGCGACCGACGCGACGTCGTCAATCGAGGCCGGCGAGGCGGCGCCGGAGTCCGGGTGGGGCACTCCCCCGCGCGACTGACTCCGCCCGGCCGGGTCAGTTCTTCGCGGCCCTCTTCACACCGAGGACGTCTGCGAGGAACTTGCCGGTGTAGGAGCCCTCGACCGTGGCCACCTGCTCCGGGGTGCTCTGCGCGACGACCATGCCGCCGCCGTCGCCGCCCTCGGGGCCCATGTCGATGATCCAGTCCGCGGACTTGATCACGTCGAGGTTGTGCTCGATGACCACCACTGAGTTGCCCTTCTCCACCAGCTCCTGGATGACCAGCAGCAGCTTGCGGATGTCCTCGAAGTGCAGGCCCGTGGTCGGCTCGTCGAGGATGTAGATCGTGCGGCCGTTGGAGCGCTTCTGCAGCTCGGCGGCGAGCTTGACGCGCTGCGCCTCGCCGCCCGAGAGCGTCGTGGCCGCCTGGCCCAGGCGCACGTAGCCGAGGCCGACGTCGACGAGCGTGTTGAGGTAGCGGTGGATCGAGGTGATCGACTCGAAGAAGCCGGCGGCCTCGTCGATGGGCATGTCGAGGACCTCGGCGATGTTCTTGCCCTTGTAGGTCACCTCGAGGGTCTCGCGGTTGTAGCGGGCGCCGTGGCAGACCTCGCAGGGCACGTAGACGTCCGGCAGGAAGTTCATCTCGATCTTGATCGTGCCGTCGCCGTGGCAGGCCTCGCAGCGGCCGCCCTTGACGTTGAAGGAGAAGCGGCCCGGCTTGTAGCCGCGCACCTTCGCCTCCGGGGTCTCGGCGAAGATCGTGCGGATCTTGTCGAAGACGCCGGTGTAGGTCGCCGGGTTCGAGCGCGGGGTGCGCCCGATCGGCGACTGGTCGACCTGGACCAGCTTGTCCAGCAGGTCGACGTTCTCCACGCGGCGCACCCGACCCGGCACCTGGCGGGCTCGGTTGAGCTCGTTGGCGAGCACCTTGGCCAGGATCTCGTTGACCAAGGTCGACTTTCCGGAGCCGGAGACACCCGTGACACAGGTGAACAGGCCCAGCGGGAACTCGACGTCGATGCCCTTGAGATTGTTCTCGCGGGCGCCGACCACGCGCAGCTTGCGGTCCGGGTCGACCGGGCGGCGCTCGGCGGGCACCGTGATCTCGCGGCGGCCGGCCAGGTAGGCGCCGGTCAGCGAGTTCTCGGCGGTGAGGATGCCCTTCGGCTCGCCCTGGTAGACGATTTCGCCGCCGTACTCGCCGGCGCGCGGGCCGACGTCGACGATCCAGTCCGCGGCCCGGATGGTGTCCTCGTCGTGCTCGACGACGATGAGCGTGTTGCCCAGCTCGCGCAGGTTCTCCAGGGTGGCGATCAGGCGCTGGTTGTCGCGTTGGTGCAGGCCGATGGACGGCTCGTCGAGGACGTAGAGCACGCCCGCCAGGCCCGAGCCGATCTGGGTGGCCAGGCGGATGCGCTGGGCCTCGCCGCCGGAGAGCGAACCGGCGGAGCGGTCCAGGGTCAGGTAGTTCAGGCCGACGTCGAGCAGGAAGTGCAGGCGGGCCTGGATCTCCTTGAGCACCGCGCCGGCGATCTTCTCCTCGCGGTAGCCCAGCTTGAGGTCGTCGAGGAAGGCCGAGGCCGCCTCGATGGACAGCTCGGTCAGCCCCGCGATCGAGAGCTCGGTCCCGCCGCCGGCCAGGCGCACGGCGAGGATCTCCGGGCGCAGGCGCGCGCCCCCACAGGTCGGGCAGGCGACCTGGCGGGTGTAGGCGAGGAAGCGTTCCTTCTGGTGCTCGCTCTCCGCCTGGTCGAGCTTGCGGTGCAGGTAGCCGCGCACGCCCTCGAAGGGGGCGGTCCAGCTGCGCATGCGGCCGAAGCGGTTGCGGTAGCGCACGGAGACCTCGGCGTCGCTGCCGTCGATCACGGCGCGCTGCTGGGCGTGGGTCAGCTCGTTGAAGGGCGTCTTCGGGTCGAAGCCCAGCGCCTTGGCCAGGCCCTCGATGAGTTTGACGAAGTACTTCTTGTTCGGGCTGGAGTGCCACGGCTGCACGGCGTCGACGACCGGGGCCTCCGGGTCCGGGATCAGCAGGTCCTCGTCGACCTCGGTGCGCGTTCCCAGGCCGTCGCAGGCCGGGCAGGCGCCGTAGGGGCTGTTGAAGGAGAAGGCGCGCGGCTCGAGCTCCTCGACGTCGATGTGGTGGCCGTTGGGGCAGGCGAGGTTCTCGGAGAAGCCGCGGGTCAGCGACTCATCGTCGATGAACTCCGCGATGACCAGGCCGTCGGCCAGGCGCAGGGCGGTCTCCACGGAGTCGGTGAGGCGCTGCTTCTGGCTGGCCTTGACCTGCAGGCGGTCGACCACGACGTCGATGTCGTGCTTGACCTGCTTCTTCAGCTTCGGCGGGTTACTCAGCTGGTGGACCTCGCCGTCGACACGCACGCGCACGAAGCCCTGGGCGGAGAGGTCCTCGAAGAGGTCCACGAACTCGCCCTTGCGGGTGCGCACCACCGGGGCGAGCACCTGGAACTTCGCCTTCTCCGGGCCGGAGAGGATCTGGTCGACGATCTGCTGCGGGGTCTGGCGCTCGATGACGGCGTCACAGACCGGGCAGTGCGCGGTGCCGGCGCGCGAGAAGAGCAGGCGCAGGTAGTCGTAGATCTCCGTGATCGTGCCGACCGTCGAGCGCGGGTTGCGGTTGGTGGACTTCTGGTCGATGGAGACCGCCGGCGAGAGCCCCTCGATGAAGTCGACGTCGGGCTTGTCCATTTGCCCGAGGAACATCCGTGCGTAGCTGGACAGCGACTCGATGTAGCGGCGCTGCCCCTCCGCGAAGATGGTGTCGAAGGCCAGCGAGGACTTGCCCGAGCCGGACAGTCCGCTGAAGACCACCAGCGAGTCGCGGGGCAGGTCGACGTCGACGCCCTTGAGGTTGTGCTCGCGCGCTCCGCGCACCACCAGCCGATCGGCCAATTTCCGTCCCACCGTTCCTGAGAAGATTGTCGGGTCCGTCGGTTCTCGAACATAGCATCGAGCCAGCTCACGCCGCCAACGCGCGTCGTTAAGCTGGGGGCATGACCGAGCCGAACGAGAACGAGCAGACGAAGTCGAACGAAGCGAAGACTACCGACCGGACCGACCGGACCGCCACGCCGCTACAGCTGGCGGAGGTGTCCGTCTCCGCGATGGACAACAACTGCTACCTCCTTTACGCCGACGGCGAGGGCCTGCTCGTCGACGCCGCCGACGACGCCCCGCGGCTGCTGCGCCTGGCCGCCGACAACGACGTGACCATCACCAAGGTGCTGACCACCCACCGCCACGCCGATCACACCCGCGCGCTGGCGGAGGTCCTCGACGCCACCGGGGCCACCCACTACGCGCCCTTCCTCGACGCCCCGGCACTGCCCGCGCCCGTCGACATCGAGCTCAACCACGGCGACCACATCGACTTCGCCGGCCACGAGCTGCCGGTCGCCATCCTGCGCGGGCACACCCCGGGCGGGGCCGCACTGACCGCCGAGATCGACGGGCGCACCTGCCTGTTCGTCGGCGACTCGCTCTTCCCCGGCGGGCTGGGCAAGACCTCCGCGGAGGCCGACTTCCTGCGCCTCTACAACGACGTCACCTCGCGCATCTTCGACGTCTACGACGACGACACCGTGGTCTACCCCGGTCACGGCGCGGCGACCACGCTCGGGGCGGAGCGCCCGCATCTCGAGACGTGGTACCGCCGTCGCTGGTGACGCGGAACAAGTACAGTGAGACGGGTAGCGAACATCTACCTGTGAACCGAGGAGTGGTACACATGATCCGCAAGCTGGCCCGCCCCATGCTGGCGTCGGTCTACGTCATCGACGGCGTCGACACGCTCGTGAACACCGAGGCCCACATCGACAGCGCGGAGTCCGTGATCAACCGGACCCGCTCCCTGCTGCCGCGCAAGTACGCCCGCAAGGTCCCCGAGGACCCGGAGCTGGTGGCCCGCGCCCTCGGTGGCGTCAAGGTCGGCGCCGGTTCCCTGCTGGCCCTGGGCAAGCTGCCGCGCACGGCCGCCACCGCCCTGGCGCTGACCGCGGTGCCCACCCTGGTCGGCCGTTACGCCTTCTGGGAGACCCAGGACGAGAGCGAGAAGGCGGACCGTCGCTCCGGCTTCATCACCCACCTGGCCCTGCTCGGCGGCCTGGCGATCACCTCGGTCGACACCGAGGGCAAGCCGGGTGTCGCCTGGCGCGCCAACGACGCCGCCCGCCGTGGCAAGAAGAAGGTCCAGGCCGCGCTGCCGACCCAGTCCGAGACCGAGGAGTTCTCCGAGAAGGCGAACAACTGGATCCAGGACAAGGCCACCACCGTCCAGGACTACGTCGAGGACAACAAGGACGACTGGATCGACGCCGCCCGCGAGGGTGTCCAGAAGGTCGGCGAGACCGCCTCCGACCTGGCCGAGAAGGCCCAGGACTTCTTCGAGGACAACAAGGACCAGTGGCTGGCCGACGCCAAGGACAACGCCGAGACCGCCAAGAAGGGCGTGGTCAAGGCCGCCGCCAAGGCGCAGGACCGCTTCCAGGACGCCGCCGAGAAGGCGGAGAAGAAGGCCGACAAGAAGGCCAACTCCCGTGGCGCCAAGAAGGCCCGCAAGCGCGCCGACAAGCTGCGCAAGCGCGCCGACAAGGCGATCTCCAAGGCGCAGAAGAAGCTCGGCTAGTTCTCCGGCGCATTTTATGCCGACGTCGCGTCGGCCCCGCCCCCGCACCACCGGTGCGGGGGCGCGCGCATGTCCGGGTGCCTGCGGCACCCGGAGGCTGGGCCGCCGCGTCGCCGGGGGCCGACGCCGTGTGCCGATGCCTCGCCGTGGGCCGGCGCCACCCGCGGCGGGAAACGGGTATCCTGGTCGCTCTGTTCGTGACATGCGCACATCCGACGAGACCGGGAGGAAGGAAACAAGCGTGACCAGCCGGGACAGCGAGAAAGACACCGACTACGCCGCGGAGGTCGCGGCGGAGCAGGCTTACGCCGACGGCCTGTTCGCCCGGTTGGACGACGAGATCGCGCAGGCACGCGCCCGCCTCGACGAGGTGCAGGCCAACGTCGACCCCGCCAACCCCAAGGCCGAGGCCCTGGTCCAGCGCGAGACCGAGTACCACGGGCTCAACGAGCGCCTCGACCGCCTGGCGCTGGCCCAGCTGGGCCTTGTCTTCGGCCGCATCGACGTCGAGGACCCCACCGGCGACGGCGACAACCCCGTCCCCGGCGCGGACGGTCTGGACCGCCGCTACATCGGGCGCATGGGCCTCGACGCGCGCGAGGACAACTACCGCACGCTGCTGCTGGACTGGCGCGCCCCGGCCGCCCGGCCCTTCTACCTGGCCACCACCGCGCACCCGGAGGGGGTGCGCACCCGCCGGCACATCCGCATGCGCGGCCGCGAGGTCACCGGCGTCGACGACGAGCGCCTCTCCGGAGAAGCCGCCGCGGAGCTGCCGGCCGAGCAGGCGGCGAGCCTGCGCGCCGGTGTCGGCGGCGAGGCCGCGCTCTACGAGGCGATGCAGGCCGCGCGCACCGGGCGGATGTCCTCGATCGTGGAGACGATCCAGCGCGAGCAGGACCAGATCATCCGCGACCCCACCCGCGGCGTGCTCGTCGTCGAGGGCGGGCCGGGCACCGGCAAGACGGCCGTGGCCCTGCACCGCGTGGCCTACCTGCTCTACACGTGGCGCGAACAGCTGTCGCGCTCCGGCGTGCTCATCGTCGGGCCCAACCGCGTCTTCCTCGACTACATCTCGCACGTCCTGCCGGAGCTCGGCGAGACGGGCGTGGTGCTCTCCACCCTCGGCGAGCTCTACCCCGGGGTGAGCCCGGTGGCCGAGGAGCCGATGCTCGGCCGGGAGATCAAGGGCTCCGAGGAGATGGTCACCGTCCTGCGCGAGGCCGTGCGCGACCTGCAGGTGGTGCCCGACGACCCCCGCGAGCTGCGGGTCGGCTCGCTGACGCTGACCGTCGAGCCGGCGATGGTCAAGACCGCGCGCACCCGGGCGCGGCGCTCGCGGCGCCCCCACAACGAGGCCCGCGGCGCCTTCGCCGAGTCGCTGATCGACCAGCTGGCCGCGCAGATGGCGCAGCTGATCGGTGCGGACCCGCTCGGCGGCGAGAACCTGCTCGGCGCGGCGGACGTCGACCAGCTCCACGACGACCTCGCCGAGGAGCCGGTCGTGCGCGACCTGGTCGAGGAGCTGTGGCCGAGGCTGACCCCGACCGGGGTGCTGGCGGGCCTGCTCTCCTCGCGGGCGGCCGTGGACTCGGCGGCGCGCGCCTACGACGAGGAGACCCGCGAGGCGCTGCTGCGCGAGGACGGCGAGGCCTGGACGGCCTCGGACGCCGCCCTGCTCGACGAGCTCGCCGAGCTGCTGGGCGAGGCCGGCGAGCGCGACGACGACCCGGAGGAGAAGGCCGAGCGGCGCCGCCTGGAGGCCGCGCAGGCCGCCCTGGACGTCCTCGAGGGCTCGGCCGTCACGGACAACGACGACGACCAGTTCGACGCGGAGTACCTGGGCGCCTACGACGTCCTCGACGCCGAGGCCCTGGCCGCGCGCCAGGAGGAGCGAGACACCCGCACCACCGCCGAGCGCGCCGCCGCCGACCGCGGCTGGGCCTACGGCCACGTCGTCGTCGACGAGGCCCAGGAGCTGACCCCGATGGAGTGGCGCGCGGTCTTCCGTCGCTGCCCGGCCCGGTGGATGACGCTGGTCGGCGACATCGCGCAGAACGGCTCGCCGGCCGGCGTGGACAGCTGGGCGGACACGCTCGAGCCCTTCGTCGGCTCCCGGTTCCGCCGGCACTCGCTCAGCGTCAACTACCGCACCCCGAGCGAGGTCATGGAGGTCGCCGACGAGCTGCTCTCCCGCATCGACCCCGAGGAGCGGCCGGCCGAGGCCATCCGCTCCACGGGCATCCCGGTGCGTCGGCTCCCGGCGGGCACGGACCCCGAGGAGGTCGCCGACGGGCTGCGACGTGCGGAGCCGGAGCGCTCGGTGGCGGTGGTGCGCCCCGGAGCGGTGGGGGATCTCAAGGGCCTCGAGTTCGACCACGTCATCGTCGTCGACCCGGACGGCGTCGAGGAGGCCTCGCCCCTGGGCCTGCAGGACCTCTACGTGGCCGTCACCCGGGCGACGCGGTCGCTGACGCTGATCGGGTGACCCGGAAACCCGCCGAGAGCATGACGAAAGGCCGCGCGGTGATCCGCGCGGCCTTCTCTTTGATTCCCCCTCTCCCCCGGCCCGCCCGCCTCCCGCCCTCGGGACGGCGGAACGGGCGGAGCGGCGGAGATGTGGCCGGGGAGCCCTAGTCGACGGTGTGGACGATCATCACGTCGCAGTCGGACTGGCGGGCGACGTCGGCCGGCACGGAGCCGAGCAGGCGGCCGGTCAGGGAGTTGATGCCGCGGTTGCCCACCACGAGCAGGTCGGCGCCGAGGTCGGTGACGATCTGCATCAGGGCGGAGACCGGGGCGCCGGGGCGGACCTCGGTCTCGATCTTGTCCACGCCGAACTTGCGGGCGTGCTCGGCGGCGGTCTCGAGGTTCTTCTGGGCCGGGTCGTCGCCGAGGATGGTGACGGACTCCTGGCGCAGGGTCTTCGACGCCTCTTCCTTGTTCTCGTAGTACGCGCACCCGATGACGAGGGTGGCGTCGAAAGCGGCCGCGATACGGGCGGCGCGCTCGACCGCGAGCATCGAGGAGTTGGAGCCGTCGGTGCCGACGACGATCTTCTCGTACGTGTCGCTCATGTGACCTTCCTTAGACTGCTGTCAACTGGGCAAATTCTAGCACCGGGAGGTCCCGGTGCACCGTCACTTGACGGCGTCGGTGTTGACCACCATGACGTCGACCGGCGAGTGCCGGAGGACCTCCATGGCCACGGAGCCGAAGAGGCGCCCGGCCAGGGAGTGCACGCCCTGGCTGCCGATGACGATCAGCTCGATGTTCTTCTCGTCGACGGCGTCGATGAGCGCGTTGGCGGCGGGGTTGCGCACCGTGTACGTCTCGACGTCGGTCGCGCCCTCCTCCTCGGCGATGGCGCGCGCGGCCTCGGCGTACTCCTCGGCGTTGCGCTGACCCATCACCGGCACGGAGGTGTCGGCGGTCGGTGGGTCGAGCAGGGCCCGGTTCTGGCCGTGCCAGGCGCTGATGATGGTGAGCTTGGCGCCGGCGTCACGGGCGATACCGGCGGCGCGGCGGACCGCGACCTCGGCGGTGTCGGTCCCGTCCGTGCCGACGGCGATCGAAGAGTAGGAGGTCATGGGGCTATCAGGTCCTTTCGTCTTTGCTGGCCCCCTAAGGGTACCCCGCCAGGGAATGTCGTGGGGCTCACCCCACACCGGGTCGTGGGTCCTCGCCCACTTCCGGGTGAGCCCGTGGACGCCCCCGGCCCCGGACGCACGCCCACCCGGCCTAGATCCCGGCCTCCTTGACGCCGCGCAGCTCCTTCTTCAGGTCGAGGATCTCGTCGCGCAGGCGCCCGGCGAGCTCGAACTTCAGCTCGCCGGCGGCGGCGCTCATCTGGTTGGTCAGGTCGTCGATGAGCCCCTGGATCTCGTCGGCGGCCATGGAGCCGGTGTCGCGGCGACCGGCCACCGCGGCGTCGGCACCCGCGCCGGAGGCGCGCGAGGCGTCGGTCTCGCGCGCGCCGTCGCCGGCGGTGTCGGCGTCGTTCTCGTAGACCTGGTCGAGGATGTCGGCGATCTTCTTGCGCAGCGGCTGCGGGTCGATGCCGTGTTTCTCGTTGTAGGCGATCTGCTTCTCGCGGCGCCGCTCGGTCTCGTCGATCGCGTACTGCATCGACTCGGTCACCGAGTCGGCGTACATGATCACCTCGCCGGAGACATTGCGGGCGGCACGGCCGATCGTCTGGATCAGGGAGCGGTCGGAGCGCAGGAAGCCCTCCTTGTCGGCGTCGAGGATGGCCACCAGCGAGACCTCGGGCAGGTCGATGCCCTCGCGCAGCAGGTTGATGCCGACGAGCACGTCGAACTCGCCGAGGCGCAGCTGGCGCAGCAGCTCGACGCGCTGCAGGGTGTCGATGTCGGAGTGCAGGTAGCGCACCTTCACGCCGTTCTCGAGCAGGTAGTCGGTGAGGTCCTCGGCCATCTTCTTGGTCAGGGTGGTCACCAGGACGCGCTCGTTCCTGTCGGCGCGCTCGCGGATCTCGGCGATCAGGTCGTCGATCTGGCCGGTCGTCGGCTTGACGGTGACCTTCGGGTCGACCAGGCCGGTCGGGCGGATGACCTGCTCGACGAACTCCCCGCCGGCCGCCGCCATCTCGTAGTCGCCGGGGGTGGCGGACATGTAGACGGTCTGGCCGACGCGGTCCTCGAACTCGTCGAAGGTCAGCGGGCGGTTGTCCATGGCCGAGGGCAGGCGGAAGCCGAACTCGACGAGGTTGCGCTTGCGCGACATGTCGCCCTCGAACATGCCGCCGATCTGCGGGACGGTCACGTGGGACTCGTCGATGATCGTCAGGAAGTCCTCGGGGAAGTAGTCGATCAGCGTCGCCGGCGCGGAGCCGGCGGGGCGCCCGTCGACGTGGCGCGAGTAGTTCTCGATGCCGGAGCAGAAGCCGACCTGCTCGATCATCTCGAGGTCGTACTCGGTGCGCATGCGCAGGCGCTGCGCCTCGAGCAGCTTTCCGCGGTTCTCCAGGCTGTCGAGCCGCTCGGCGAGCTCGGCCTTGATGTCCTCGATCGCCTTGGCCATGCGCTCGGGTCCGGCGACGTAGTGGGTGGCCGGGAAGATGCGGATCTCGTCGACCTGGCGGATGATGTCGCCGGTCAGCGGGTGGATGTAGTAGAGCGAGTCGATCTCGTCGCCGAAGAACTCGACGCGGACGGCGACCTCCTCGTAGGCCGGGATGATGTCGACGGTGTCGCCCTTGACGCGGAAGGCGCCGCGCTCGAGGGAGTAGTCGTTGCGGTCGTACTGGATGTCGACGAGCAGGCGCAGGAAGCGGTCGCGCTCGACCTCCTCGCCGACGCGCAGCACCAGCGAGCGGTCGAGGTAGGACTGCGGGGTGCCCAGGCCGTAGATGCAGGACACCGAGGAGACGACCACGACGTCGCGCCGCGAGAGCAACGCGGAGGTCGCTGAGTGGCGCAGGCGCTCGACGTCCTCGTTGATCGAGGAGTCCTTCTCGATGTAGGTGTCCGTCTGCGCGATGTACGCCTCGGGTTGGTAGTAGTCGTAGTAGCTGACGAAGTACTCGACGGCGTTGTTGGGCAGCAGTTGGCGCAGCTCGTTGGCCAGCTGCGCGGCCAGAGTCTTGTTCGGGGCCATGACCAGGGTGGGCCGCTGCTGCTTCTCGATCAACCACGCCGCCGTCGCCGACTTGCCGGTACCGGTCGCGCCCATGAGCACCACGTCGGACTCGCCGCGGTTGAGCCGTTCGTCGAGCTCCTTGATCGCTTTCGGCTGGTCGCCAGCGGGCTCGTAGTCCGAGATGACCTCGAACTTGCCGTCGGATCGTTCCACCTCACCGACGGGGCGGAACTCGGAGTGGGACAGCACGGGGTGTTCAGCAGCGAATGCCATGCGCCCCACTCTAGCCACGCCGCGGCGTGGGCTTTGCGCCCCGATTGACGACGCCGCGTCCCACCCGCCCGCGCTTCCCGCACGGTGGGCGCGTGGGAAGGCGCCGCTGCGCGTCGCCGGGAGCTACCGGGCGGCGCAGGCGATTTCGCGCAACCGGGAGCCGTGTGGGGGGGGCGGTGGCCAGTCAAAGAAGGTACGGGGCACGCGCGCCGCGCACACCGGTGTGGGCCGCGCGCCCGACCCGACAGAGACCGACGACCCGCCGCAGAGGAGAGCGACCGTGACCGACGCCGACAGACAAGCCCGCAAACTGGACAAGAAGATCATCCCGCGCCTGATCAAACGGATCAACGCCGCCGGTATCGGGGACATCTTCGTCCGCCGCCGCGCAGACGGGGCGACCGTCGCCACCGCGCACGGAATCCTGCACACCGTTGACCTGCACAACCGCTTCGCGGCTGCGAGGCCGGCCGAGCGCGAACGAATCCTCGACGAAGCCGCGGCCGGGCTGACCGGCGAGCCCGGGACAGGCTCCGGCCGTGCGGGGCTGGACTTCGACGACCCGGACGTCTCCCTCAACCTGCGCGTCGATGTCCGGAAAGAGCCCTGGCGCGAGTACCCCGGAGCAGGGTTCTCCTATGCCCGCACCGAGTGCCGCGAGGGCTGTTGCCTCGCCCTGTTCGCTCTATATGACGGCGAGGACATCACCGTGCTCACCGACGACGACGTACACGGAGACATCGACGAGCTCTACGCGCTGGCGACCGAGAACATGCGCCGAATCGCCACGATGGTCTACGTCGTGATGCTGGAGGGTGGCGGCCACAAGATCCCGGTCTTCCTGTTTCACGCCGACGATCCGCACGTACGCTGCCTGCCGGGCGACGTCTCCCGACGTGTCGCCGAGATCCGGAGCGACCCCGATGGTGAGGAGGAGTCGTTCCTGACTTACGCACCCAACTGCAACAGCCTCTTCGCCATCGCCTGCGAGGACTATCTCATGCTCACCCCCGACGCACGTCGGGAATTCCACGGGGCCCTCATGCAGGCTCACCACTGCGGCCACGGACCTGGGTGGGTCTGGATAGGATCGGACGATGTCGCCCGGGCGGCCGAGGCCGAGTGGAACGACGTCCTCGAGGAGATGCTCGGCCACCGCCACGACGACGCCGCCTGAGCGCCGACCGGTGCTCCCTCCCCCGTTCAGTCCCCGATCGATCCCCGATCAACCCCCGTTCAGGAGAGGTCGACCCAGATCTGCGCCTTCCACTCGAGCAGCTGGCCGTCAGAGAGCTGCCAGCGCTCGTAGAGGCCGGAGACCGACGCGTCGGCCAGCACGGCCTCGAGCGACTGGCGAAGCCGCTCGCGGTTGGCGGGCTCGCGCAGGCCGGCGACGGCCGCGGGTTCGATGCCCTCGGGCAGGTCGGCGTCGTCGGCGGCGGCGAGGGCGGCCAGGGCGACGATCACCTGCCCCTCGTCTGCGTTGAGGTGGCGCTGGGAGCGGTCCGGCAGCAGGTGCACCGGGTCGAAGACCCCGGAGGCGATGTCCTCGAGAAGCTCCTTGGCCTCGGAGTTGTCGAAGGGGCCGGTGCCCCAGATCTCGTCCTGTGCGTGCTGCTCCTGACTCATGGGCTACGAGGTTACTCGGCCGGTTCCGCGGCGGCCATCCGGTCCACGCGCTCGACGAGCTCGGCGACCTGGGCGTCGAGCGCCTCGCGCGGGCCGGAGTTGTCAAGGACGACGTCGGCGGCGGCGCGCCGGCGTTCGTCGGAAATCTGGGCGGCGATGCGGGCACGGGCGTCACTCTCGTCCATCCCACGCTGCGCCACCAGGCGCTGCACGCGGGTCTCGGCGGGGACGTCGACGACGACGGTGAGGTCCATCCTGGCGTCGAGTCCCTGCTCGATGAGCAGCGGCATGTCGTAGACGACGGCCCGGGTGCCGGCGGCCTCGGCCGCGGCGAAGCGGCGGGCGGTCTCGGCGGAGATCCGCGGGTGGGTGATCGAGTTGAGCAGTTCAGTGTGCTCGGGGTCGACGAAGGCGCGGCGGGCGAGCTCCCCGCGGTTGAGCGTGCCGTCGGTGCTCAGGATGTCCGCGCCGAAGGCCTCGGCGAGCTCCGCCAGGGCGGGCCGCCCCGGCTCGACGACCTCGCGGGCGATGCGGTCGGCGTCGACGATCTCGAGGCCGGCCTCGGCGAGCAGTGCGGCGACGGTGGATTTGCCGGAGCCGATCCCCCCGGTCAGTCCGATCTTGAGCATGCGCCCATGCTAGCCGCGTGCGGCCGGACAGGTACCGCCCGCCGAGAGAACACGTCCGCAAGACCCCGGCGACGACAAGGGAGGACCCGGGCCCGCGTGGGGGCCGGGTCCTCCGGAGGGTCGAGGGCGGCTCAACCGCGTGGTGTCAGTGCACTACTGCTGGGCGGCCTTGACCTTCGGCGTCGCCTCGATCAGCGCCTGGCCGACCTCGACGGTGCCACCGCTGAGCAGCGGGGTGACGTCGGCGAGCTTCTTGTGGTTGGTCACCAGGACCGGGGTGATCGGCGAGTAGCCGGCGGCCTCGATCTTGGCGCGGTCGAAGCTGACCAGCGGGGTGCCGGCCTCGACGCGCTCGCCCTTCTTGACGTGGAGGGTGAAGCCGTCGCCCTCCATGTTGACGGTGTCGATGCCGATGTGGATCAGCAGCTGGACGCCGTCGTCGAGCTTGAGGCCGATGGCGTGGCCGGTCGGGAACGCGGCCATGACCTTGCCGGCGGCCGGGGCGTAGACGGTGTCGCCGGTCGGGTCGACGGAGACGCCCTTGCCCACGGCGCCGGCGGCGAAGGCCTCGTCCGGGGTGTCGGCCAGCGGCACCACGGCACCGGCCAGCGGGCAGCCGACCTGGACCGGCTCACCGGCGACCTCGTCGGCGGCCAGCGCGGTGCCTGCACCGCCGGCGGCGCCGGCGGCGGCGACGCGCTGGTCCTCGGCCTCGTTGGCGGCCTCGCGCTCGGCGGCGATCTGGGCGCGCATCTCCTCGCGCTCTTCCGGGGTGCGGTAGTCGAGGAAGACGACCAGCAGGAAGGAGGTGAAGAAGGCGACAACGATGCCGATGACGTAGCCGGCGATCGGGTCCATGGCCGGGATGGTCAGCAGGGAGGTGAACACGAAGGCGTAGGCCTTGATGTTGAAGATGCCCATGACCACGCCGCCGAGGAAGCAGCCCGGCAGCAGGCGGTAGTAGGAGCGGCGGTAGCGCAGGAGCACGCCGTAGAGGCTGGGCTCGGAGATGCCGCCGAGCAGGCCGGCCATCGAGGCGCCGAAGGACAGCTGGCGCATCTGCTTGTTGTGCTCACGCCAGGAGACGACCACGACGCCGGTGATGACGCCGAAGCAGGCGAAGTTCCAGGCGCCCATGGGGCCCTGGATGTAGTCGAAGCCCAGGGTGTTGATGTTGACGATCATGATGGCGTTGAGCGGCCAGTGCAGGCCCAGCGGCACCAGGAACGGGTAGAGCAGCGGGATGATCACCGACAGGATGAACGGCGAGACGCCGTTGACCCAGCCGAGGAAGTGCGCGATGCCGTTGCCCAGGCCCACGCCGAACGGGCCGACGACCAGGGCGGTCAGCGGGATCATGATGAGCAGGCAGATGAAGGGCACGAAGACCATGTGCACCGCGGACGGGATGATCTTCTTCAGGCCCTTCTCCAGGAAGTACAGGATGATCGCGGCGAAGATCGGCGGGAAGACCTGGCCGCCGTAGTCCTGGATGTACATCGGGATGTTGAAGATGTGCACCACGTAGTTGTACTGGCCCTCGATGGCGGTCGGGACCTCCTCGGCGACCTCCTTCATCCCGAGGAACTCCGGGGTGAACAGGGCCGCGGGGATGGCCGCGCCGACCCACTCGTTCGCGCCGAGCTTCTTGGCGGCGGTGGCGCCGACCATGATCGGCAGGAAGTAGAACACCGAGCGCCACATGGCGTGGCCGAGCTGGTACTCCGGCGGCTGCTCGGTCATCTCCTGGCGGAAGTCCTGGAGGCCGAAGGTGTCGGCGAGGACCAGCAGGGTGATGATCAGCGAGGCGCCCAGCAGCGCCCACAGGACGGGGCGGAAGGTGTCGGAGAGGAACTCGAAGGCGTAGTCGACGCCGGCGAACTTGCCGCGGACACCGCCGTACTGCTTCTTCTTCGAGCCGTTGTCCGCGGCCTTCTTGTTGTCGCCCATCCCGGGCAGTTTGTTCAGGGCGTTGTAGTACTCGGCCACGCCGCCGCCCATGATCACCTGCATGCCGGTCGAGCCCTGCTTGACCACGCCGAGGACGGCGGGGTCGCTGTCGAGCTTGTCGGTGTCGATGATGGACTGGTCGGCGACCTGGAAGCGCAGTCGGGTGGCGCAGTGGGTCACCGACGTGATGTTCTCGGGACCGCCCAACTCGCGGAGGATGTGCTCCGCGGTGGTGGTCGTGGATGATGCCATGTGTTGGCTCCCCTTTCGATGCCACGGGCGATGTTCGCGCCCGCTCACAACGTATGCCCAGACAACTTTACGCCCGTTCGGTGCGAAACGGGCAATTGAAATGTGCCCGGTCCCCGCTTGAGGGGCAATGGCAATGATCACATTCCCACACACCCGGAGCATGCTCACAGTCTGATGTTCCCCCTATTCGGGTAAAAAATCGAAAGAATCGCCCGCTCCTCCGATCTCTTAAATTCCACCAGATCGGACATAACCACCCCCGATGACGTCTGAAACGATCCCGTTCCCACATCCGCGGGAGTCGGCACCGCTCCCCCGTGCCCGGACCGGGGGATTGACGACGCCGCGCCGCTCCCCCGGCTGCACCTCCCCCGCGTGCTTCGTTCCCCGACGTGCGCTCCGATGCGCCGTGGCGAATATCACCGCGCATGTGCAGCTCCCGGAGCCTGCGTGGCCCGTTCTCCCGCGCGGCCACGTGCCCCCGGAGACGCTAAAAGCGGCCCCGTCCCACCGTGGGGACGGGGCCGCTCGTGCCGCCGGCGGGACTCAGCCCGGTGTCACCGGGAGGTCAGCGCCGGAGGCGGCGGACCGATCAGTTGCCGGTCAGCTTCTTGCGCAGCTTGGCGAGCTGCTCGTCGGAGGCCAGGGTGCCGCCGTGGTTCTCCTCGGGCTCGGACGCCGGAGCCGCGTCCGAGGTGCGCGAGGAGTAGTTGGCGGAGGCGGAAGCCTCGTCGGCGGCCTCGGCGGCCGCGGCGCGGTGACGCTCGACCTGCGCGGAGTGCAGCTGGTGGCGACGCTCCGACTCGGCGTAGCGGGCCTCCCACTCCTCGCGCTGGGTCTCGTAGCCCTCGAGCCACTCATTGGTCTCGGCGTCGAAGCCCTCCGGGAAGATGTAGTTGCCCTGATCGTCGTAGGAGTCGGCCATGCCGTACTTCGACGGGTCGAACTCCTCGGAGAAGTCCTCGTCGGCCTGCTTGAGCGACAGCGAGATGCGGCGACGCTCGAGGTCGATGTCGATGACCTTGACCATGAGCTCCTCGCCCACGGTGACGATCTGGTCCGGCACGTCGACGTGACGCTGGGCCAACTCGGAGATGTGGACCAGGCCCTCGATGCCCTCCTCGACGCGGACGAACGCGCCGAACGGGACGAGCTTGGTGACCTTGCCCGGGACGATCTGGCCGACCGCGTGGGTCCGGGCGAAGATGCGCCACGGATCCTCCTGGGTCGCCTTGAGCGACAGGGAGACGCGCTCGCGGTCCAGGTCGACGTCGAGGACCTCGACGGTGACCTCCTCGCCCACGGTGACGACCTCGGACGGGTGGTCGATGTGCTTCCAGGACAGCTCGGAGACGTGCACCAGGCCGTCGACACCGCCGAGATCGACGAAGGCGCCGAAGTTGACGATGGAGGACACGACGCCCTTGCGGACCTGGCCCTTCTGCAGCTGGTGCAGGAACTCGGAGCGGACCTCGGACTGGGTCTGCTCGAGCCAGGCGCGGCGGGACAGCACGACGTTGTTGCGGTGCTTGTCCAGCTCGATGATCTTGGCCTCGAGCTCCTGACCGATGTAGGGCTCCAGGTCGCGCACGCGGCGCATCTCGACCAGGGAGGCCGGCAGGAAGCCGCGCAGCCCGATGTCGAGGATCAGGCCGCCCTTGACGACCTCGATGACGGTGCCGGTGACCGGCTCGTCCTTCTCCTTGAGGTCCTCGATGGTGCCCCAGGCGCGCTCGTACTGGGCACGCTTCTTGGAGAGGATCAGGCGGCCTTCCTTGTCCTCCTTGGTGAGGACAAGCGCGTCGATCTCGTCGCCGACCTCGACGACCTCGTCCGGGTCGACGTCGTGCTTGATCGACAGCTCGCGCGTCGGGATGACGCCCTCGGTCTTGTAGCCGATGTCGAGCAGGACCTCGTCGTGATCGACCTTGACGACGGTGCCTTCGACGATGTCACCGTCGTTGAAGTACTTGATGGTCTGGTCGACCGCGGCGAGGAAATCCTCAGCGGAGCCGATGTCGTTGACGGCTACCTGAGGGACGTTGGTGTTGGGCATATGTTCGTGTGCTCCGAAATGGGATAGGACTCGTAGGCGTACAGGTTCGCGCATCTCTCGGTGCCGGTCACGGCTGCTCCGGGCCCGAAGGTCCCGGCCGCGCGGCCGCACCGATCCCGCGACGCCCGCCCCGCCCCACCTATCACTGGGTCGTGGGCGCGCGCGCACAGATACGCCCGGTAGATACTAGTCATCTCCGGCGCCTATTTCAACCGCGACACGGCACGTCGCGGCCGAGTTTCCCACCCGGCCGCTCCCCGGCACCCGGCCCCGGCCGCGGTGTCTGCTTCCCCGGCCGCGGCGTCAGTTTTCACGGCCGCGGTGACGAAGTCGCCGCGGCGCCTAGTGCGCGGCGGCCTCCCAGTTCTCGCCGACGCCGACGCTGACCTCCAGCGGCACGCGCAGCTCGATCGCGCCGTCCATCTCGGCGCGCAGGATGTCGGTGACCTCCTCGCGCTCACCGGCGGCGACCTCGACGACGAGCTCGTCGTGGACCTGCAGCAGCACCCGCGAGGAGAGCCCGCGCTCGCGCAGGGCCCGGTCGACGCGGATCATGGCGACCTTGATGATGTCGGCGGCCGTGCCCTGGATCGGGGCGTTGAGGGCGGCGCGCTCGGCGTTCTCGCGGGCGATGCGGTTGGTGCTGGCCAGCTCGGGCAGGTAGCGGCGCCGGCCGAAGACGGTGGAGGTGTAGCCGTCGCGGCGGGCGACCTCGACCACGCCCCCGAGGTAGTCCTTGACCCCGCCGAAGCGCTCGAAGTAGCTGTCCATGATGGACTTCGCCTCGCCGGGCGCGATGCCCAGCTGCTGGGAGAGCCCGTAAGCCGACAGCCCGTAGGCCAGGCCGTAACTCATGGCCTTCACGCGCCGGCGCAGCTCCGGGGTCACCTGGTCGACGGGCACGTCGAAGACGCGCGAGCCGACGAAGTTGTGCAGGTCCTCGCCGCCGCGGTAGGCCTCGATCAGCCCGGCGTCACGTGAGAGGTGCGCCATGACACGCATCTCGATCTGCGAGTAGTCGGCGGTGACCAGGCACTCGAAGTCCGGCCCGACGGTGAACGCGGAGCGGATCTTGCGCCCGGCCGGGGTGCGCACGGGGATGTTCTGCAGGTTCGGGTCGGTCGAGGACAGCCTGCCGGTCGAGGTGACCGTCTGGTGGAAGGTGGTGTGGATGCGGCCGTCGGAGCCGACCGACTTGATCAGGCCCTCCAGCGTCGACTTCATCTTCTGGTACTCGCGGTGGGCCAGCAGGTGGTCGAGGAACGGGTGCGGGTGCTTGACCGCCAGCTGCTCGATCTCCTTGGCCGCCGTGGAGTAGCCGGTCTTCGTCTTCTTCGTCTTGGGCATGCCGAAGGTCTCGAAGAGGACGACCTGGAGCTGCTTGGGGCTCGACAGGTTCAGCTCCGGGTCGCCGGCGATCTCGCGGGCGGCCTCCTCCTCGTGGGCCACGGAGTCCTCGAAGCCGGCGAGCTGCTCGCGCAGCACGTCGATGTCCACGGCGATGCCGGTGGACTCCATGCGCGCCAGGATGCCCACCAGCGGCAGCTCCATGTCGAGGTAGAGCTCGTAGGCGTCGATGCCCTGCAGCTCCTCGACCAGCTCGGCGGAGAGCTCGAGGATCGCGGCGGCCCGGTCGACGTCGCGCTCGCCGAGCGAGCGGCGCAGGTGGCGCTGGTAGACGTCGTCGAGGGCGTAGGTGCGCTGGCCGGGGTGCAGCAGGTAGGCGGCCAGCAGGGTGTCGTGGGCCAGCCCGCCGAGCTCGAAGCCGCGCTCGGCCAGGCGGTGGATGAGGTCTTTCGCGCCGTGGACGAACTTGGGCGAGTCGCCGGCGAGCCACTCGGCGAGCCTGGCCTCCTCGGCGGCGTCCAGGTCGGCCAGTTCCAGCACCACGGCGCTGCGCGCGACGTCGGCAAGCACCAACGTCTCCTCGCCCACCAGGTCGAGCGCGGTCGGGCGCTCGCCCAGCCACGCCACGCCGTCGTCGGAGACGGTGACGGCGTCGGGGGTGTCGTCGGCGGGCAGCTCGCCGTCGTCGTGCGGCACGACGGCGAGCACGCGCTCGCGCAGCTGGGTGCCGAACTCGAGCTCGTCGAACTTGGCGGCCACCTCGGCCACCTTCGCGTCGCGGAAAGTCAACTCCTCGGGCTTGACCCCGAGGTCGAGGTCGGTGACCATCTGCGTCAGCCGGCGGTTCATCCGCACCTGGTCGAGGCGCTCGCGCAGGTTGTCACCGGTCTTGCCGGTGATCTCGTCGGCGTTGTCCAGCAGGCTCTCGAGGTCGCCGTACTTGAGGATCCACTTCTGCGCGGTCTTCTCGCCCACGCCCGGGATCTTCGGCAGATTGTCGGAGGGGTCGCCGCGCAGCGCGGCGAAGTCCGGGTACTGCTCGGGAGTGAGACCGTACTTCTCCTCGACGGCCTCCGGGGTGAAGCGGTGCAGCGTGGAGACACCCTTCGTCGGGTAGAGCACGGTCGTGTTCTCGTCGACGAGCTGCAGGTAGTCGCGGTCGCCGGTGACGATCAGCGTCTGGCCGAGCGCCTCGTCGCCGTCGGCGGCCGTGGCCAGGGTCGCAAGGATGTCGTCGGCCTCGTAGTTGTCCACGCTCAGCGTCGTGATGCCGAGGGTGCCCAGCACCTCGCGGATGATGTCCACCTGACCGCGGAACGCCTCCGGGGCGGCCTCGCGCTGGGCCTTGTACTCCGGGAAGAGGTCGGTGCGGAAGGTGTGGCGCCCGACGTCGAAGGCGACCGCGATGCGGGTGGGTTCCTCGTCGCGCAAAAGGCCGGCGAGCATGGACAGGAAGCCGTAGACCGCGTTCGTGTGCTGGCCGCCGGAGGTGGAGAACTTCTCCACCGGCAGAGCGTAGAAGGCGCGGAAGGCCATGGAGTGGCCGTCGATGAGCAGCAGTCGTTCCGTCACGCCCGCCCAGTCTAGACAGCCGCGTTTATTCCGCGCGGGCCCGGTGCGCTAGCATTCTTCGGCAGGCCCCTGTGGCGGAACTGGTAGACGCGCCGCACTCAAAATGCGGTATCCGCGAGGATGTGTGGGTTCGATTCCCACCGGGGGCACCGCCGGAGGCGCCGCACCACGTGCGGCGCTTTTCGGCGCTCGGGGCCCGCCCCGCTTGCCGACGCCGCGCCGGTCGCCGTGGGCGCGTCCCCTCCAGCGCGGCGCTGGGCCGTGGGGTCACGCTGCTAGGCTGGTCGGGTCAAGATCCGCCCGAAACTGGAGGTAGCCGTGCGTCGCCCCCTGTCCATGACCCGCCCGCCCGGGAGCGTGGTGCGCTAGATGTCCCGTCCGGTATCCGTCGTCCTCGACCTCGTCCGCGGTGGGCTGATCGGCCTCGCGGAGCTCGTGCCCGGCATCTCGGGCGGCACCGTCGCCCTGATCGTCGGCATCTACGAGCGTGCCCTGCACAACGGCAGCCTGCTGCTCGACCTGGCCAAGGAGCGCACCCGCGAGGCCGCCCGCCGCGTCGACTGGGCGTTTCTGGCCGCGGTCGGCGTCGGCATGCTCACCGCCGTGTTCACCATGTCCTCGGTGCTGCACGGCTTCGTCGAGGGCCACCCGCAGGTCGCCCGCGGCCTCTTCCTCGGCATGGTCGCTGTCTCCCTGCTCGTGCCGGTCGGCATGATGGACCGCCGGCACGTCCGCCGGCGCCTGCCGTTGCTGGTGGTGCTTTTCCTCCTGGGCGCCGCGGCGGCTTTCTTCGGCACCGGGGTGACCTCCGCCCCGCGCGAGGACCCCTCGCTGGTCGTCCTCTTCTTCGCGGGCATGATCGCCGTGTGCGCCCTGGTGCTGCCTGGCCTGTCGGGCTCCTTCCTGCTTTTGGCCTTCGGCCTCTACCAGCCGGTGATGGGCTCGCTCTCGGCGCGCGAGTGGCCGGTGATCATCACCTTCGCGCTCGGCGCGCTGCTCGGCCTGGTGCTCTTCGTGCGCGTTTTGGACCACCTGATGTCACGGCACCGGACGGTGACGCTTACTGTCATGGCAGGGCTCATGGCCGGCTCGCTGCGCGCGCTGTGGCCCTGGCAGGACGACGACGCCGCACTGCTGGCCCCCTCGGGCAACATCGGTCCGGTGCTCGTCGCGGTGGCCGTCGGCGCGGCAGTCGTCGCCGCGCTGCTGGTCACCGACCACGTTCTCGAGTCCCGTGGCTCGAAGGTCGTCACCCAGAAAGAACCGGAGGCCTGACCCATGACCGCCTCAACGCTGCGCCGCCCGCTGCGCGCCCTCGCCGGTGTGCTCACCGCGCTGGCGTGCGCGTTCGGCCTGAGCGCGTGCGTGACCAACGAGGAGACCGGCCACCCCGAAGGCTGGGAGGAGATCACTCCCCCGGCCGACCCGCAGGTGCAGGCGCTGGTCCCCGAGGAGATCGCCGCCCGCGGCTCCATCTCCATCGGCACCAACCCGCCCTTCGCCCCCTTCGAGTTCAAGGACTCGCAGGGCAACATCATCGGCTTCGAGATGGACCTCGCCGCCGCCGTGGCCTCGGTGATGGGGCTCGACCTGGAGATCCGCCAGCAGGACTTCGCCATGATCCTGCCGGCGATCAACGGCGGGACCATCGACTTCGGCGCGACCGGGTTCACCGACACCGAGGAGCGCCGCCAGGGCTTCGACTTCATCGACCACCTCTACGCCGGCATCCAGTGGGCGCAGCAGTCCGGTGAGCCCCCGGTGGACCCGGACCACGCCTGCGGGCTGACGGTCGCGGTGCAGCGCACCACGGTCGCCGAGACCGACGACGTGCGCCCGAAGTCCGCCGAGTGCGAGGCCCGCGGCGAGAAGCCGATCGAGATCCTGTCCTACGAGACCGCCGACCAGGCCGCCACCGCCCTGGTGGTCGGCCGCGCCGACGCCTTGTCCGCGGACTCCCCGATCACCGCCTGGGCCATCGAGCGCGCCGACGGCAAGATCACCACCACCGGTGAGGTCTTCGCCGCCGCCCCCTACGGCTTCGCCACCCCGAAGGGCTCGCAGCTGACCGACGCGATCGCCGCCGCCATGCAGGTGCTCATCGACTCCGGCGACTATGAGCGCATCCTGGCGCAGTGGAACATCACCGACGGCCTGGTCGACCAGGCCCTGATCAACGAGGAACCGGCTGATATCCGATGACTGAAACCGCACAGACTCAGCCCGCGCCCATCCGCGCGGTGCCGCTGAAGCACCCGGGCCGCTGGGTGACCGCCGCGATCGTGGTCGGGCTGGCCGCCTGGTTCCTCATCGGCGCGGCCACCAACGAGGCCTACGGCTGGGACACCTACTTCGCTTACCTCTTCGACACCCGCATCATCACCGCCGCGGGCCACACCATCGCGATCACGACGCTGGCGATGGTCCTCGGCGTGGTCGGCGGCGTGCTGCTGGCCGTGATGCGCATGTCGCCCAACCCGGTGCTGCGGGTGGTCTCCTGGGGCTTTTTGTGGGTCTGGCGCGGCACCCCGATCTACGTCCAGCTGGTCTTCTGGGGCCTTCTGGGGTCGATCTACCAGGTCATCGCCGTCGGCCCGGTGGAGATCAGCGTCGAGTCCGTGCTGAGCAACATGTTCCTGCTCGCCGTGCTCGGCCTCGGCCTCAACGAGGCGGCCTACATGGCGGAGATCGTCCGCTCCGGCATCCAGGCCGTGCCCGAGGGCCAGCTGGAGGCGTCCAAGGCCCTCGGCATGGGCTGGTGGATGACCATGCGGCGCACGGTGATGCCGCAGGCGATGCGCATCATCATCCCGCCGACGGGCAACGAGTTCATCTCGCTGCTGAAGACCACCTCGCTGGTCGTGGCCATCCCCTACACCCACGAGCTCTACGGCCGCTCGCTGGACATCGCCAACGCGCTGTTCCAGCCGGTGCCGCTGCTGCTGGTGGCCGCCTCCTGGTACCTGGTGATCACCTCGCTGTTCATGATCGGCCAGCACTACCTGGAGAAGTACTACGAGCGCGGCTCGACCCGTGAGCTGACCGGCCGTCAGCTCGCCGCACTCGCCGACGCCGAGGGCGCGATGCCCGGAAACGTCACCGTCATCCCCGAACCGGAACGGAGGGCCAAGAAGTGACCCAGCCCAACAACAACGCCGCCGGCGCCGGCGCCGCGAACCCGATGATCGACGCCCAGCAGGTCTGCAAGTCCTTCGGCCAGCTGCAGGTACTCAAGGGCATCGACATGACCGTGCCCATCGGTTCCGTGACCTGCCTGATCGGCCCCTCCGGCTCCGGCAAGTCGACGTTCCTGCGCTGCGTGAACCACCTCGAGAAGGTCACCGCCGGGCGCCTCTACGTCGACGGTGAACTCATCGGCTACCGGGAGAAGGACGGCACGCTCTACGAGATCTCCGAAAAGGAGGCCGCCCGCCAGCGCGCCGACATCGGCATGGTCTTCCAGAACTTCAACCTCTTCCCCCACCGCACCGCCCTGGAGAACATCACCGAGGCCCCGGTGCACGTCAAGGGCATCGACGCGGCCGAGGCCGAACGCCACGCCCGCGAGCTGCTCGACATGGTGGGCCTGGCGCACAAGGCCGACGCCTACCCGGCGCAGCTGTCGGGTGGCCAGCAGCAGCGCGTGGCGATCGCCCGCGCGGTGGCCATGCGCCCGAAGCTGATGCTCTTCGACGAGCCGACCTCGGCGCTGGACCCCGAGCTGGTCGGCGAGGTGCTGCGCGTGATGAAGCAGCTCGCCGCCGACGGCATGACCATGCTCGTGGTCACCCACGAGATGGGCTTCGCCCACGAGGTCGCCGACCAGATCGTCTTCATGGCCGACGGCCGCATCGTCGAGCGCGGCACCCCGGCCGAGGTGCTCGACAATCCGCAGGAGGAGCGCGCGCAGGCCTTCCTCTCCAGCCTGCTGAAGTAGACCAGGCCCCACCGGGCAACGAAACGAGCCGTGTCGGGCCCCACAACGGGGACCCTGACACAGCTGGATTCGACTGCGAACCCGTGGGTCACTGGGACTCACGGAGGGCGGCGACCTTGGCTTCGAAGATGAACTTTTCCTCGATGTCCCGGATCTCGTCCCGGATAACGCTGATCGCCTGGCCGATTGCCTCGGTTTTATCACTATTCACCGAGTAGTTCCAGAATTCTGGATAGCGCAATTGATTCTCACTGTTGGCGAAGTCACCAACGTCTAGCATGCCCCAGAGATCCGCCTCAAACCGCTCGAGCGCCGCCAGAGCTTCCCTGTGCCGCTCCAAGATCACCTCTAGCCGCCGGATGAGTTCCGCCGGCTTCATCACGCCCTTCGACATCGAAGTATTCCATCCTCCTTGTAAGCTTGAGCCCGCGGAAGCAGACCCCTACGGACGTGCGATCAGCCGGCGTTCCAGTAAGAGTGGCAGGTACCGGAGGTCACGCCACCAGTCAGCGTCGCCTTTGCCCACAAACCACCCCGTTTAGTATCAACCGAGGTGCGACCACCCATGGTGACCGTGGCGCCATGGTTCTTGGTGCGGTGCATGTAGTGGGAAAAGCAGTGCTTCTCCGTGAAGTTCACCAGGTTCCAGCCGTACTGCCAGGTGCCGCCACCGACGTTTTCGGTAGTACTACCTGGCATGCCAAAGAGCGTGGCACCTTCACGATTGCGTTCAACATACCCTGAAAGATCGCCCTGCGGGGCGACCTCCGTGTCGATCGTGACCCTGCCCGACGTCGGAGCCCCGTGGTCATCAACGGAGAGGACCTCCTGCGTCACCCCGGGTGCAATCTCCACCGGGCCAGGCAGTTCGTCCGCCGCGGCAGACACAGCCACTCCTGCCCAAAGCACAGCTCCAGCCGTGACGGTTGCTATCGTAGATTTGGCGCTCATTGCGGTTCCTTTCTCAATCGGTGAGCGTCTTCCGTGGCCGCCCCGCCCCAACGAGGCGGCCACCACAAGCGTCCGCTATTGTTACCTGCACCGCAATCGCTTGGAACTATTCGTTACCCGTTCGTTATGGGTTGCCGCAGGTGTCTCTCAGCCGGTCAGAGCAGTCCGACGCCGCCGCGCACGAGCACCACCAGCCCGCCGAAGGCAGCCAGGGCGAGCGCCAGCGTGTGTGCCCGGTCCTTGGGCACCACCTGCGACAGCCGCGCGCCGCACGCGATGCCGACGACCATGCCGAGCAATCCCACCGGCCAGATCCACGGGTTGACCCCCCCCAGCGAACCGGCGCCGGTGACCAGCTTGATGATCACCGAGAGCGCTCCCCCGACCACGAACAGCGGCTGCAGCGTCGCCGCGTAGATCCGGTGGTCCCAGCGGGCGGCCTGCGCGTACACCGTGATCGCCGGGCCTGCGATGCCGGCCAACGTGTTCATGAAGCCCCCGACCGCGCCGGCGACCAGCGCCGGAAAACGCCCGTGCGGGGTGGGCACCCAGCGCAGGCCGAAGGTGACCACCGCGAGAGCCACGAGCAACGTGCCGCCGACGAGCACCTGCAGCAGGTCCGTCGAGATCGCCCGGATCACAAGCGCCCCCGGCACCGCGCCCAGGATCATCGTGGAGCCGACCGTGAGGAACTTCCGCAGATCGATGTTGCGCCACGTCGTCGCCGTGATCAGGGCCGCGTTGACCACCGCGAGCACGTTGACCACCAGAATGCCCTCCACCGGCCCCAAAAGCAGGCTGACCACCGGGCCTGCGACCAGGCCCAGGCCCATGCCGGAGAGCCGCTGCATGGTGCAGCCGAAGACCACGATGACCAGCAGGACCGCCAGCACCGTCGCCCCGGTGCCGACCATCAGGCCTCCCCGCGGTACTTCTCGCGGACGGCCTCGACGACGTGCTCGGGCATCAGCCCGGAGACGTCCCCGCCGAAGCGGGCGACCTCCTTGCACAGCGTCGAGGAGACGTAGCCGTATTTCTCGTCGGTGAGCAGGAAGAAGGTCTCCACGCCCGTCAGCCTGCGGTTCATCTGGGCCATCGGCAGCTCGTAGTCGTAGTCGAGCGAGGAGCGCAACCCCTTGACCAGGGCGTCGACGCCGTGGGCGGTGGTGTAGTCGACCAACAGGCCGCCCCAGGTGTCCACGTCGACGTTGGGCAGGTGCCCGACGGCGCGGCGGATGAGGTCCATGCGCTCGTCGACGGTGAACAGCCCGGTGTTCTTGTTCGGGTTGGCGGTCACCAGCACGGTCAGCTGGTCGACGTGCCTGGCGGCGCGCTCGAAGATGGACAGGTGTCCGAGTGTGATCGGGTCGAAGGACCCGGGGCAGACGGCTTTCACGGCGTTCTCGCTCTCCTCGTTCGGATCGGTCAGGTCGGCGGCTCGCGGGCCGGGCGCCCGGTGCTCAGTCCCCGGTGTGCCGGGCGGCCGCGCGCTCGAAGACGGCGACGTCCATGCGCGCGATGCCGTAGGTGCGCTTCTTCAGCTTCTGGCCCGTCGGCGTGAACCCCTCGGGCCAGGTGGTCTCCTCGTCGGCGGCGCGGCGCTCCACGGCGACCACCGCGACGTCGGCAAGCACAGGCTCGAGCGCGGCCAGCACCTTGCGCACGGTGGAGGCGCGCACGTCGTAGGGCGGGTCGACGAGCACCATGTCGAAGCGCCCGCGCGGCGCGCGGCGCAGGTAGGCGAAGACGTCCTCCTGCTCGACGAGCGCCCCGGGAAGACCGACGGCCTTCGCGTTGGTACGCGCGACGGAACAGGCGGCCGCCGAGGAGTCGACGAGGACGGCCTCGGCGGCACCGCGGCTGAGCGCCTCGAGTCCCAGCGCCCCGGAGCCGGCGTAGAGGTCGAGCACGTGGCGGCCCTCGACGCCGAAGCGGGACTCCAGCGAGGAGAACAGGCCCTCCTTCGCACGGTCGGCGGTGGGTCGGGTGCCCTCGGGCGCCTCGGCGAGCCTGCGGCCGCGGGCGGCGCCGGCGACGATGCGCGGCATTACTTCCGCTCGCCCAGGGTCAGGATGCGGTCGCCGCCGCCCACATCGGTGAAGTCCTCGCGGTCGACGTCGGTGACGACGCCGGGGCCCGGGGCGCTGACGCTCGCCTCCAGCTTGGCGGCCTCGATGGTCGCCAGGTGGTCGCCCGTCTCGACCGTGTCGCCGACGGCGACGTGATACCGGATGGTTCCGGCGAAGGGTGCGTGAATCTCCATGGGCACAAGCTTAACTTTTCTCGATGTAGTCCTGGCTGTCCGGGTTGATCTCCGCGGCGAAGCTCTCGGCGAGTCCCCGGTCGCGCGCCACCAGGGCGTCCGCCTCCGCACGGGCCAGCTCGATGAGGTCGCGGTCGGCCTTCATGTCCAGCAGGCGCAGGCTGTTGCGGCCCGACTGGCTGGCGCCCAGGATGTCGCCCTCCTGGCGCAGCTCGAGGTCGAGCTCGGCGAGCGCGAAGCCGTCGTCGGTGTCGGCCACCGCGGCCAGGCGCTGCAGCACGCGCAGCTGCTCGGACTCGGTGTAGAGGAAGCACACGCCGGGGCGCGCGCCGCGGCCGACCCGCCCGCGCAGCTGGTGGATCTGGCTGACGCCGAAGTGCTCGGCGCCGCGGATGAGCATCACGGTCGCCTCGGGCACGTCGACGCCGACCTCGATGACCGTGGTGGAGACGAGCACCTGGACCCGGCCCGCGGCGAAGTCCGCCATGACCCGCTCCTTCTCCTCGGGGCGCATGCGCCCGTGCAGGACACCGATGCGCAGCCCGCTGAGCGCGCCGTGCTTGAGCTTGGTGGCGACGTCCTCGACGCCGCCCTCCTTCTCGATGCGCGGGCAGACCACGTAGGCGCGCCCGCCGGCGGCGACCTCTTCGCGGATGCGCCCGGGGACGCGGGCGACCCAGCTGGCCTGGTCGCGGCGCACCAGGAAGCTCTTGACGTCGCGGCGCCCGTGCGGCAGCTCGCGCAGGGTGGAGACCTCCAGGTCGCCGAAGACGGTCATCGCGATGGTGCGCGGGATCGGGGTGGCCGTCATGACCAGCAGGTGCGGGTGCCCGCCCTTGAGGCGCAGCCGGTCGCGCTGCTCGACGCCGAAGCGGTGCTGCTCGTCGACCACGGCCAGGCCCAGGCGGAAGAACTCGACGGTGTCCTGCAAGAGCGCGTGGGTGCCCACGACGATATCCGCCTCGCCGGTGACGGCCGCCAGCAGGGCGGCGCGCTTCTCGGCCACGGACATGCTGCCGGTGAGCAGGCGGACGGTGACGTCCAGGCCGGCGCGTTCGAGGGTGGACGCAAGCGAGCGGGCGTGCTGGGCGGCGAGCACCTCGGTCGGCGCGAGGAAGGCGCACTGGTGGCCGTTGTCGATGACCTGCAGCATCGCGGCGAGCGCGACGAGCGTCTTGCCCGAGCCGACCTCGCCCTGCAGCAGCCGCGACATCGGCTCGGTGGAGTTCAGGTCCGCCGAGATCTCGCCGAGCACCTCGAGCTGGCCTGCGGTCAGCTCGAAGCCGAGGCCCGCGAGCAGCCGGTCGACCAGGCCGTCGGGTCTGGGTGCGCAGCGCACGGCGTGGAGGCGGCGGTTGTCGTCGCGGCGCAGCGCGGTCACGCACGCCAGGGTGAACGCCTCGTTGTACTTCAGCCGGCGCACGGCGGCCTCAGGCCCCTCGGGCCCGGGCAGGTGCACCCCGCGCACGGCGGCGTCGAAGCCGATGAGCCCCTCCGGCACCCGGTCGAGCGGCTCGTCCAGCGGCTCGGTGGCGCGCAGCAGGCAGTCGGCGGCCTGCAGGATGCGCCACGAGGTGATGCCCTGCTTGACCGGGTAGACGGGCAGGTGGCGCTGCTGGGCGAGCAGGCGGCGGATCTCGGCGTCGGCGTCCTCGTCCTTGTTCTTGCCCGTGCCGCTTGACGACGTCGCGTCCGTCGCCGCGACGGTTCCGTCACCGTCGCCGGCGCCTGCGGCGCCGGGCAGCTCGATGAACTTCGGGTGCTGCAGCTGGACCTGGCCGCGGAAGAAGGAGAGCTTGCCGGAGAACATCGCCCGGGTGCCGGGCAGCAGGCGCTCGGCGACCCACGGGCTGTTGAAGAAGGTGACTTCGATGTGCGAGGTGCCGTCGGTGACGAGCACCTTGCTCAGGAACCGGGGGCGCTCCTTGGCGGAGCGGCGGCGCAGCTGCTGGGTCTTGACGGTGATGACCTGGGCGACGCAGGTTACGATCTCGCCGGCCTCGACCTCGTCGAGGTTCACCGCCGAGCCCGACACGGAGTAGGCGCGCGGCAGGTGCGCCCACAGCTGGTCGGCGGTCTCGTAGCCGAGGGATCGCTTCAGCCCGCGCGAGAGCCGGGCCGGCAGGATCTCCTTCAGCGGCCGCTGGTCCCTCCACCCGAGCACGGCGTCACTCCACGCCGATCTCGACCAGCTCGTCGATGTCGCCGGCCGGGAAGGCCATCACGTCGACGCCGAGGCGCTCGGCGAGCTCCAGCTCGTCGAGATCGACGGACTCGTGCAGCAGCAGGCTGACCTGCTCGCCGCCGGCGGAGAGCAGGCGGCGGCAGGTGGACTCGACGGCCTCGGCGACGTCCTCGGCCACGGCGGTGACGGTCTCGCCCTCGAGGACGAGGACGTCGTCGCGGGCGCAGGGCCCGGCCGGGGTCAGGCGGGCGGACTCGGCGCGCACGAGCACGGCGGTGCGCATGCCGGCGGCGGCCTCCTGCATGACGTAGGCGGCCACGCCGACCGGCTGGCCGGAGTCGTGGACCGCGAGCGCGGCGATGCCGGAGAGCAGCCGGGCCGTGGGCAGCAGGGTGATCTCCTGCTCGAAGGCGTGGCCGGCGCGCTCGACGGAGACGAGCTCGCGGTGGTTGAGCAGCCCGTTGGGCAGCAGGATGACCTCGTCGGCGCCGCTGGTGCGCACGGTGCGCGCGATCGCGGAGACGATGTCGTCGTCGCCCTCGGGCGCCGGCGGGGTGACCACGGCGGCGCCGGCCTCGCGGTAGAGATCGGCCACGGGGCCTGCCGGGGTGACGGCGATGACGGCGCGGCGCGGGGCCTGGGTCTGCTCGGGCAGCACCTCCAGGCGCAGCGCGGTGACGGTGCCGGCGGCGAAGAGGGCCTCGATGACGGAGCCCGCGGCACGGGTGTGGATGTGCACCCCGGCGGCGTGATCGCCGTCGCGGGCGAGCACGAGGCTGTCGCCCATCGCGGCCAGGCGCTCCTCGAGCGCGTCGAGGTCGGTGCCGGAGATGTGGCACATGACCTCCAGGTAGGCGGGCCGGCCGTGCGACTCGGGCGCGGGCACCTCGGGGGCCTCGGCGCCGGCGAGCTCCTCGGCCAGCGACTCCAGCAGGATGACGAAGCCGCGCCCGCCGGCGTCGACGACGCCGGCGTCGCGCAGCGCCTTCAACTGCGACGGCGTCTGCGCAAGGGCCGTTCGGGCGGCCGCGACGGCGGCCCGCACGACGTCGGCAAGCTCTGTCTGCTCCGCGGCGGCGATGCCGGCGGCGCGCAGCACGGTGATCACGGTGCCCTCGACGGGCTCGGAGATCGCGCGGTCGACGAGCACGAGGGCGATGCGCAGGGCCTCGGCCACGGCGGTGCCGTCGAGTTCGCCGCGGCCGGCGGCCTCGGCGATGCCGCGCAGCACCTGGGAGAGCACGAGCCCGGAGTTGCCGCGCGCGCCCTTGACGGCCCCGGTGGCCAGGGCGGCGGCCACGGCGGGGGCGGCGGCGTGCTCGTCGAGCTTCTCGGCCTCCTCGAGGGCGGCGCTCATGGTGTGCGCCATGTTCGAGCCGGTGTCGGCGTCGGGGACGGGGAAGACGTTGAGCTCGTTGATCTCCCGCCGCCTGCTGGCCAGTTCCGCCACCGCGCGACGGGACCAGCGCAGCAGCGTCTCGCCGTCGAGGCGTGCGGGGGCGGTCATGGATCCCAACCTTACAGCCGCCAGTCGACGGGTTGGCCGCCCTGGTCGACGAGGAGCTGGTTGGCGCGGCTGAAGGGGCGCGAGCCGAAGAAGCCGCGGTGAGCGGACAGCGGCGAGGGGTGCGGGGACTCCACCCGCGGGGTGTCGCCGAGGAAGCGCGCGCAGCTCTGCGCGTCGCGGCCCCACAGGATGGCCACCAGCGGCAGGCCGCGGCCTGCCAGCGCCCGGATGGCGGTCTCGGTGACCTCCTCCCAGCCCTTGCCGCGGTGCGAGGCGGGCTTGCGCGGCTGCACGGTCAGCACGCGGTTGAACAGCGCCACGCCCTGGCGCGACCAGGCGGTCAGGTCGCCGTCCTCGGGGCGGTCGATCCCGAGGTCGTCGTGGAGCTCGGTGAAGATGTTGGCCAGGGAGCGCGGCAGCGGGCGCACGCCGGGCTGGGTGGAGAACGACAGCCCCATGGCGTGCCCTGGCGTCGGGTAGGGGTCCTGGCCGACGATGAGGACCTTGACCTCGTCGAACGGGTACTGGAAGGCGCGCAGCACGTCGGTCCCGGCCGGCAGGTAGCCGCGCCCGGCGGCGTTCTCCGCGCGCAGGAACTTGCCGATCTCGTGGACTCGGTCCTCGACGTCGGCGAGGACGGGCTGCCAGGAGGGGTGGACGGGAAGACTCATGGTCTCTAGAAGCTTACCCAGCCGCCGGAGTGGGCGGGCCGCTCTCCCCCGACGGTGACACCGGAGCCCTTGGTCACCCGGCCGACGACGCGGAAGCCGCTGGGGGCGGGCCCGGCGGTGGTGGCCAGGATGGTGTGGTCCTCACCGCCGGTGAGCACCCACTCCCAGGGGTCGGTGCCGGTCAGCTCGCCGGCGCGGATCATGTCCGCGTCCGGAGCGATGGCGTCACTGTCAAGGTCGATGGCCACCCCGGAGGCGGCGGCCAGCGTGGTCAGGTCCACGATCAGGCCGTCGGAGTTGTCGGTGGCCGCGGTCGCGCCGGTGGAACGCGCGATCATGCCGCGGGTCGGGTCGATGCGCGGGCTGGTGTGTGCGTCGCGGAGCACCTCGAGGCCTTTCGGCACCTCGCGGCCGTAGCGCTCGAGCAGGGCGAGGCCCGCGGCGGAGTGGCCGATGCGGCCGGCGGCGACGAGCTGCTGGCCGGAGCGGGCGGCGTCCAGGGTCAGCGCGGGCAGGCTGCCGCCGAGCGAGCCGATGGCCGTCACGGAGACGGTCAGCTGTTCGCCGGCGACGATGTCGCCGCCGACGAGGTCCGCGGAGAACTCGACGACGCGCTCGCCGATGCCGTGGGCGAGTGCGCGCAGGAAGCTGACCGGGGTGTTGGTCGGGGCGGCCACGGCGAGGACGGCGGCGACGGGGCGCGCACCCATGGCCTCGACGTCGGCGAAGTTCTGGATGATCGCCTTGCCGCCGATCTCCTCCGGGGCGGACCACTCGAGGCGGAAGTGGCGGCCCTCGACGGCCATGTCCGTGGTGACCACCGTGCGCGAGTTCGGCGGGGCGTTGAAGAGCACCGCGGCGTCGTCGCCGTTGAACTCCGAGGGCGCCTGGGCGACGATCTCCCGGATCACCGCCTTCTCCCCCAGCTCGGCGACGGTCGGTCCCGTGAAACGGGCGGGGAAGGTGGTGGCCACGGTCTCAATTCCTCCTAAAGTTGGACCCGGGAGGCAAACCGCTAGACTGGTTGCCCATGGGCGACACGAACCAATTTAGCCGCACACCTGTCTACGCGGCCCTGGTACTGGCGGTCGTTCTCGTCGTCGGCGTGCTCATCGGAGCCCGCGTCGTCTTCGAACGCGCAGGTGACCAGCCGGTCGCGCTGCCGGACCTGCCCGCCGAGCAGGCCGACTCCCCCGAGTGCACGGGGCTGATCGAGGACCTTCCGGAATCCCTGGGCGACTACGACCGCGCCGAGCTGGCCGAGCCGGCCCCGGCGGGCGCGGCCGCCTGGTCGAAGACCTCCACCGAGCGCGTCACGCTGCGCTGCGGTGTCGACGCCCCCGCGCAGTGGACCGAGGGCGCAGAGACCGAGGAGACCGGCGGCGTCGAGTGGCTACCGGTCACCGACCCGGACACGGACCTGACCACCTGGTACTCGGTGGACCGCTCCGCGGTCGTGGCCGTCACCGCCGAGGGCTTCGACCCGACGGCGGACCTCGCCGAGACCGTCGCCGCGCTGCCGGCCGGTGCGGTGGAGAAGAACCCCCTGCCGCTGGCCGATGTGGTTACCCCGGAGGCCGAGGGCTGCGAGAAGGTGCTCGCCGCGCTGCCCGACGAGATGGGCGACTACCGCCGCGTCGAGGCCGAGGCCCCGCGGGCCCACTGGGCCGCGCGTGGGCTGCCGCCGGTGGTGGCCGTCTGCGGTGTGGCCATGCCGGAGTCCTACGCGCCGGGCGGGCAGGTCACCGAGATCAACGGCGTCAACTGGTTCTCCGAGGGCGACACGCTCTACGCGCTGGGCCTGGACAAGGTCGTCGCGGTCTCCACTCCCCCGGCCGGCGCCGACGGCGTGCTGGTCGCCCTGAGCGACGCGCTCAAGGCGGCCGGGTAGATCGGGCTACTGGACCAGACACGCTTGAAGGGGCCGCGCCGGTGGCGCGGCCCCTTTACTCTGCCTCGGTGGCTGAGGCGGTGTCCCTCAAGCGCGGGCGGTCTCGATCAGCGTGGCCAACAGGTCGGCGTACCCGACGCCGACGGCGCGGAAGACCTGCGGGTACATCGAGATCGGCGTGAAGCCGGGCATCGTGTTGACCTCGTTGAGCACCGGGCCGTTCTCGGTGACGAAGAAGTCCACGCGCGCCAGGCCCGAGCACTCCAGGGCCGTGAAGGCCGTCACGGCCATCTCGCGCAGGCGCTCGGTGGTCTCCTCGCCGATCTGGGCGGGGATCTCGGCGTGCACGACGTCGTCGAGGTACTTCGCGTCGAAGTCGTAGAAGCCCTCGTCGGAGTCCTCGGTGCCGGTCAGCCTGGCCGGCACGGAGGCGACGACGGTGCCGTCGGGGCGCTCGAGCACGCCGACCTCGACCTCGGCGCCGACGGTCTCGGCCTCGACGAGGACCTTGTCGTCGTCGGCGAAGGCCTCCTCGAGGGCGGCGTCCAGGTCGGCCCAGTCGGTCACCCGCGACACCCCGATCGAGGAGCCGCCGCGGGCGGGCTTGACGAAGACGGGCAGGCCCAGTTCCTCGCGGTCCTCATCCGAGAGCGTCTGGCCGGCGGCGAGCACGGTGCCCGCGGAGACCGGCAGTCCGGCGGCGGAGAGCACCTTCTTGGTGAACTCCTTGTCCATGCCGCAGGCGGAGGCCAGCACGCCCGGGCCGACGTAGGGCACGCCGGAGAGCTCGAAGAGGCCCTGCATGGTGCCGTCCTCGCCGAAGACGCCGTGCAGCACGGGGAAGACGACGTCGACGTCGGCGTAGCGGCGCCCGTCGAGGAAGGTCAGCTGGCCGGCGCGCTCGGGGTTGACGGCGAGGACGACCTCCTCGCCGTCGGTGACCTCGGGCAGCTCGCCGTCGTGGGCCTTGAGCGCCTCCGGGTCCCGGGTGCCGGCGACCCACTTGCCGGAGCGGGTGATGCCCACGGAGACCACCTCGAAGCGCTCGGGGTCGAGGTGGGACATGATCGCCCCGGCGGAGATGCAGGAGATGTTGTGCTCGGTGGAGCGGCCGCCGTAGAGCACGGCGACGGTGGTGGTCTGGCTCAAGTTCACTCTGCTTTCTTGGAGCGCCCCATCAGGGCGGTGATCATGTCGCGCACGTCCATGCCGCGGTGGCACACGGCGAAGACGGCCTGCGTGATGGGCATCTCGACGCCGCGGGTGCCCGCCAGCTCGAAGATCGAGCGCGACGAGATCACCCCCTCGGCGACCTGCCCGTGGGTGGCCTTGGTGGCCTCGGCCAGGGTGCCGCCCTCGCCGAGGCGGGCGCCGAAGCTGCGGTTCCTCGACAGGTCCGAGGTGCAGGTGGCCACCAGGTCGCCGAGGCCGGCGAGCCCGGAGAAGGTCCGCGCGTCGGCGCCGAGGGCCACGCCCAGGCGGGTTATCTCCGCGATGCCGCGGGTGATCACGGTGGCCAGGGTGTTCTGGCCCAGCCCGCGGCCGGCGGCGATGCCGCAGGCCAGGGCGATGACGTTCTTGCAGGCGCCACCGATCTCGCAGCCGGTGACGTCGGTGTTGGTGTAGGGCCGCAGGTACCCGGTGGCCACGGCGGCCTGGACGAACTTCGCCCGCGTCTCGTCGGCGCAGGCGATGACGGTGGCCGCGGGCTGCTCCTCGGCGATTTCGCGGGCCAGGTTCGGGCCCGTGAGCACGGCGATGCGCTCGCGGGGCACCGCGCCGGCCTCCTCGACGACCTGGCTCATCAGCAGGTAGGTGTCGGACTCGACGCCCTTGGAGATGGTGACCACGGTCGCGTCGGAGGGGATCGCGTCGCGCCAGCGCGAGAGGTTCTCGCGCAGCGTCTGGCTGGGCACGCCGAGCACCACGATGTCCGCGCCCTCGAGCGCGGCGGCGTCGTCGCTGCCGGCCGTGACGGCCTCGGGCAGGCGGATGCCGGGCAGGTAGTCGGGGTTCTCGCGGGTCTCGGTGATCGCGCGGGCGAGCTCGTCGCGGCGCGCCCACAGGCGCACGGTGTTGCCCGCGTCGGCGAAGACCTTCGCCAGGGTGGTCCCCCAGGAACCCGCCCCCATCACGGCGACGTTGACCACGGCCGCCTCCTTTCCGTCGGTTCGCTCTCCAGCTGTCGCAGGACCGCCAAAAAGAATAGCGGTGCGGATCGCTTCCCCAGCATAACGGTCACCGACGCGCGCGTGCGGGGCCGGGCGGGGTAGAAAGGGGTAGAAATAGGTACATGGCACTGCACGAAGAGGACAAGGACTCCGCCGCCGAACTGCTCGTCGACGGCAGGTACCAGCGCATCCCGCGCGACCCCGCCAAACAGTTCAAGCGGGCCACGCTCGCCGCCGGCGCGGTGCTCTACCGCCGGCGTGCCGACGCCGCCGAGGACGCCACCGGCGCCGACGCCTGGGAGACCGCCGTGGTGCACCGCCCCCACTACGACGACTGGTCGCTGCCCAAGGGCAAGGTCGACCCGGGCGAGGCGATGCCGACCACCGCACACCGCGAGATCCTCGAGGAGACGGGCCTGGAGACCCGCCTGGAGAAGCTCGTGGGCACCGTGACCTACCCGGTCGGCGACCGCACCAAGGTCGTCTACTACTGGACCGCCTCGGTGGCCTCCGGCGAGTTCACCGCCAACAACGAGGTCGACGAGCTGCGCTGGCTGCCCTTCGACGAGGCCGCCGAGCTGCTCAGCTACGCCGTCGACCACAGGGTGCTGGAGAAGGCGCTCAAGCGGATCAGCGCCGGGGTGGACACGCGCGTGCTCTACGTGCGCCACGCCCGCGCCCACCAGCGCCGTAACTGGGCCGGCGACGACTTCAAGCGCCCGCTGGACAAGAAGGGCCGCCGCCAGTCCGAGATGCTCATCCCCGCGCTGCTGCCCTTCCACCCCACCGCCGTCTACTCCGCCGAGCCGGACCGCTGCCGGCAGACCGCCGCGCCGCTGGCCGACGAGCTCGGCGTGGACGTCACGGTCGACCGCGCCTTCGGCGACGAGGGCTGGCTGGAGAACATGACCGGCGCGCAGAAGGCGTTCACCGACGTCGTGGCGCAGGGCGGGGTGCCCGTCATCGTCGCCCAGGGCCTGATCATCCCGGACATGATCGCCTGGCTCTCGGCCAACGGGCCGCTGCCGCTGGACTCCGACGCGGAGTCGAAGAAGGCCAGCTGCTGGGTGCTCTCCTTCGCCGACGGCCGCCTGGTCGGCGCCGACTACCTGGCGAGCCCCCTGCCCGCCAAGTAGCCTCGGGCGCCAGCCCTCCGAAGCCGTCGACCTCCGGGAGGCCCCGACATGCCCAGGAAGATCCTCAGCGCGCTGACCGCGCTCGCCGCCCTCGGGGTCTGGGTGCTCATCATGAACCTCGCCGTCGTGCGAGTCCTGATGTTTTCCTCGGTCCCCCTCGGCCTTCTCACCGCGCTCAGCTCGATCCCCGCGCTGCGCGAGCCCGGGCGACGTACCTCCTCGGGCGTGGTCTCCCTGGTCGCGGGCCTGGTGGTCGCGGCCTCCGCGGTCTCCTTCATCACGGCGGCCCCGACCACCATCAACATCACGGGCATGGCGGGCATGGTCCTCGGCGGGATCGCGCTCGGGATCGCCGCCTTCCTGCCCGAGCGCCGCTCTGCCCCGGGCGGGGACGGCAGTGGCGCAGCGGGCGGCGACGACGCCGGCGGGGACTGACCCGCCCGGGTCGGGGCGTCGGAAATCTCTTCTCTAAACCCGCAGCGTGCCGCGCACGCGGGTGCGCACGCGCCCGCCGACCCAGATGGCGGTGCCGTCGTCGGTGAGGCACACCTCGCCGGCGCGGCCGACGTGGGCGCCCTGGGCGGCGGTGAAGCGCAACGGTGCGAGGCCGCGGGCGCGCAGCCACTGGGCCGCGGCCCCGTTGAGGCTGCCGGTGACCGGGTCCTCGAAGTTCGGGGTGAAGGCGCGCACCCGGTAGAGTGGCGCGTCTTCGCCGGTCAGGGCGATGAACCCGACCTTCGGGCCGCCGGGGCCGGGGTGGACCAGCGAATCGAGGCGGGCCGGGTCGGCGAGCTGGATGAGCCGCCAGCCCGGGCCGTTGTCGCCCCAGGCGTGCGCGGCGATCTCGTCTCGCGCCAGTCCGAAGGCGGCCGTGACCTGCTCCAGCTCGGCGTCGTCGAGGGGCCTGGTGCGCCGCAGCGGCGGGGTGGCGAAGGCCAGCTCGTCGGTGCCGGTGCGCACCTCGACCAGGCCGGCGCCGCACTCCTGGACCACCGTGCCGGGGCGCGCCGGAGTGCCGCCGAGCTCCAGCCAGGCGGCCGCGGTGCCGAGTGTGGGGTGCCCGGCGAAGGGGAACTCCTCGGTGGGCGTGAAGATGCGCACCCGGTAGTCCGCACCCGGCTCGCGGGGCTCGAGCAGGAACGTCGTCTCCGAGAAGTTGGTCCAGGCGGCGATGCGCGCCATCTCGGCGTCGCTCAAGGCTACGGCGCCGGCGACCACGCCGACCGGGTTGCCGGTGAAGGCCCCGGTGGCGAAGACGTCGAGCTCGAGGTAGTCCAGTCGCCTGTCGGTCACCGGGCGATCAGAGCACCGCGGGCTTGAAGGACGGGCGCGCGGCCTCGAAGGCGGCGATCTTGTCCTCCTGGCGCAGAGTCAGGCCGATGTCGTCGAGGCCCTCCATCAGGCGCCAGCGGGTGTAGTCGTCGACGTCGAAGGGGTAGACGCGCTCACCGGCGGTGACGGTGCGGTCCTCCAAGTTGACCGTCAGCTTCAGGCCCGGCTCCTGCTCCATCTGCTTCCACAGCAGCTCGACGTCGGTCTCCTCCATGATCCCGGCGAGCAAGCCGGACTTGCCGGCGTTGCCGCGGAAGATGTCGGCGAAACGCGGGGAGAACACGGCGCGGAAGCCGTAGTCCTTCAGGGCCCACACGGCGTGCTCGCGCGAGGAGCCGGTGCCGAAGTCGGGGCCGGCGACGAGCACGGAGCCGTTGGCGTAGGTCTCCTGGTTGAGCACGAAGTCGGGGTCGTTCTTGCGCCAGCTGGCGAAGAGCCCGTCCTCGAAGCCGGTGCGCGCGACGCGCTTGAGGTAGACGGCGGGGATGATCTGGTCGGTGTCGACGTTCGAGGCGTGCAGCGGCACGCCGACGCCGGCGTGGGTGGTGAACTTCTCCATGGTTATCTCTCCCTGGGTTCTCGGCGTGCGGTCTACAGGTCTGCGGGGGCGGCCAGGTGGCCGGCCAAGGCGGTGGCGGCGGCGACCAGCGGGCTGACCAGGTGGGTGCGCCCGCCGGGACCCTGGCGGCCCTCGAAGTTGCGGTTGGACGTCGAGGCGGAGCGCTCGCCGGGGGCCAGCTGGTCCGGGTTCATGCCCAGGCACATCGAACAGCCGGCGGTGCGCCACTCCGCACCCGCGGCGCGGAAGACCTCGTCGAGGCCCTCCTCCTCGGCCTGGCGCTTGACCTCGGCCGAGGAGGGCACGACCAGCATCCGGGTGTTGGGGTTGATGTGGCGCCCGCGCAGCACGCCGGCGGCCAGGCGCAGGTCCTCCATGCGGGCGTTGGTGCAGCTGCCCAGGAAGACGGTGTCGATGGCGATGTCGCGCAGCGGGGTGCCCGGTGTCAGGTCCATGTACTTCAGGGCCTTGGCAGCGGCGGCCTTGGCGGCGTCGGTGATGAAGTCCTCCGGGTCCGGGACCCTCGAGCCCAGCGGCAGGCCCTGGCCGGGGTTGGTGCCCCAGGTGACGTAGGGGGTCAGGGCGTCGCCGTCGATGTGCACGACGGTGTCGAACTCGGCGCCCTCGTCGGTGGGCAGGGTCTTCCAGTAGGCCACGGCGGCGTCCCAGTCGGCGCCCTTCGGGGCGAACTCACGGCCCTCCAGGTAGTCGAAGGTGGTCTGGTCCGGGGCGATCATGCCGGCACGCGCGCCGGCCTCGATGGACATGTTGCAGATGGTCATCCGCGCCTCCATCGACAGCTTGCGGATCGCCTCGCCGCGGTACTCGATGATGTGGCCCTGGCCGCCGCCGGTGCCGATCTTGGCGATGATCGCCAGGATGATGTCCTTGGCGGTCACCCCCTCGCGCAGGGTGCCGGAGACCTCGACGGCCATGGTCTTGAAGGGCTTCAGGCTCAGCGTCTGGGTGGCCATGACGTGCTCGACCTCGGAGGTGCCGATGCCCATGCCGATGGAGCCGAAGGCACCGTGGGTCGAGGTGTGCGAGTCGCCGCACACGATGGTCATGCCGGGCTGGGTCGCGCCGGACTGCGGGCCGACGGTGTGCACGATGCCCTGCTTGACGTCGCCCATCGGGTACAGGCGCACGCCAAACTCCTCGCAGTTCTTGCGCAGGGTGGCCACCTGGGTGCGCGAGGTCAGGTCCTTGATGTCCAGCAGGTTGCCGCCGACCACACCGACGGTGGGCACGTTGTGGTCCTCGGTGGCCAGGTGCAGGTCGGGCCGGCGCAGCGTGCGCCCGCTCATGCGCAGTCCCTCGAAGGCCTGCGGGCTGGTGACCTCGTGGAGGAGCTGGAGATCGATGTAGATCAAATCGGGCTCGCCGTCCGCCCCGGGGGCGACGACGTGATCATGCCAGACCTTCTCGGCCAGCGTCAGCTTGTCGCTCATGTCCTCACACGCTTTCTCTCTCACCAGACGGGAAACTGCAGGTGGCCTCCGGTGATCCGAGACCTACGCCACAAGCGGAAAGTTCCGCTAAATGAGATGCTAGTATCGTGGCATGGGACAATTCAACTCATCCGGGATCAAGGTCCTCGATCGCGCGGTCGCCATCCTGACGTCCGTCTCGCGCGAACCGCGCACGCTCGCCGAACTGTGCGACGACACCGGACTGCCGCGGGCCACGGCCCACCGCCTGGCCACCGCGCTGGAGACGCACCGCCTCCTCGGCCGCGCCGGCGACGGGCGCTGGATGCCCGGCCCGATGCTCGAGCAGCTGGCCACGGGGCGCGACGAACTTATCGACGCCGCCGAACCCGTCATGGACCAGCTCAAGGACGCCACCAACGAGTCCGTCCAGCTCTACCGGCTCACCGGCACCACCCGCACCTGCGTGGCGGCCCGCGAGCCGGAGGCGGGGCTGCAGAACACGGTACCCGTGGGCACGCGCATGCCGCTAACCGCCGGCTCGGCCGCCCGCGTCTTCGTCGCCTACGGGGACGACGAGCTGCGCGAGCGCGTGCTGCCCGAGGCCGAGTTCAGCGAGGCGGACCTCGAGGAGGTGCGCCGCCGCGGCTGGGCCGAGTCGGTCTCCGAGCGCGAGGTGGGGCTGGCCAGCCTCTCCTCCCCCGTCTTCGACGCCGAGGGCGAGCCGGTGGCCGTGATCTCGCTGTCCGGCGTGGCCGAGCGCCTCAAGCCCTCGCCCGGGGCGCTGTGGGCCGACGAGATCCTCGAGGCCGCCGCGGAGCTCAGCCGCAGCCTGCGGCGCTGATGCGCTAAAGCGTCGGGCCGGCCCTCCCCCGACGGCCGCGCCCGGCCGCCACACCCCCAGCAAAAAGGCGCCGCCCGGAACCGAAGTGGTTCCGGGCGGCGCCTGGCCTTTGTACCCTGTACGGGATTTGAACCCGTGTTACCGCCGTGAGAGGGCGGCGTCCTAGGCCCCTAGACGAACAGGGCTTGTCTCTCGGACCTGCACCACTTTAAAGGAACGGTCTATAGCGCACAAATCCGCACGTCGGCGCACATTTTCGCCGTCAATTTCCGACGTCGCTCCCGCACCCCGAAGACGGAGGCACCCCGCCCCTCTTCCGAGGGGCGGGGTATGAACTGGTGCGGCGGTGGGCGGTCACGCTCCACGGCTCTCAAGCGGAAGTCTCTGGCGGTTGGTCACCGCGTCCGCGTCGACCCTTCAGGGCGTGTGCCGGGCGGTCTCGTCCGACGCCGCATTCTTGAGAAACGACGTCATCTGCATCCTCACACTCGACCGGACTGCTCCTACTTCACGCATCTCTTGCGCTGGGAAGTCGAGGATTACGGCTGTGCACGCAGCCGGGAGGAGTGATGCGACTCGTCTGAGGAACTTGCCTGCATACAATCTCCTTTACTCACCGCGGACGGGGTCTGTCGGGACATCCCCACCGGGGCTTTCCCGATACCTCAGACGGTACGCCCGCGCGCGCCTGCGCGCGTGGGCCACCCCCGCGACGTCGTAAATCCCCTGCGTGCCGGGCCGCACGGGGGTGCCCTCACAGGCGACGCCGCGGTCGTCGTAAAGCACGTCGCGCGGCAGTCTGTGACACACCCCACCGTCTGCGGCGACGCATAACCGGCCGATGATGGCCGGCGCTGATAGGCTCGCGCCTCATGGACCTCAACGATCTCTCCCTCAAACTGCACCGCGAACACCACGGGAAGATCGCCACGGCGCTGCGCGACCCAGGCCCGATCACCCGGGAGAAGCTCAGCGCCTACTACTCCCCCGGCGTCGCCGCCGCCTGCGAGGAGATCGCCGCCGAGCCGGCACGCCTGCGCGAGCTGACGTGGACCGGCAACCTGGTGGCGGTCGTCTCGGACGGCTCGGCGGTGCTCGGGCTGGGAGACATCGGGCCGAAGGCCGCCATGCCCGTCACGGAGGGCAAGGCGATGCTCTTCAAGCACTTCGCGGGCGTGGACTGCGTGCCGGTGGTGCTCGACGTGCACACCGCCGACGAGATCGTCGCGGCGGTCAAGGCCATCGCGCCGAGCTTCGGGGCGGTCAACCTCGAGGACATCGCCGCGCCCGTCTGCTTCGAGGTCGAGGCGCGCCTGCGCGAGGAGCTCGACATTCCGGTGCTCCACGACGACCAGCACGGCACCGCGGTGGTGGTGCTCGCCGGGCTGATCAACGCCTGCAAGGTCACCGGGCGCCGGCTCGCCGACACCCGCATCGTCATGGTCGGCGCGGGCGCGGCCGGGGTGGCCATCGCCACGCTGCTGCACGAGTACGCCGGCCCGGAGATCATCGCCGTGGACTCCCGCGGGGTGATCTCGCGCGGGTGCGACCACCTCAACGAGCACAAGGAGCGCCTGGCCGGCTACCAAGACTCATCCGCGCGCAGCCTGCAGGAGGCGCTCGAGGGCGCCGACGCGGTCATCGGGATCTCGCACAAGGGGCTGCTCGCGCGCGGGGACATCATGCGCATGAACCGCGACGCGATTGTCTTCGCGCTGGCTAACCCGAACCCCGAGATCACCCCGGAGGAGGCGCGCGCCGGCGGGGCGGCGGTGATCGCCACCGGGCGCGGCGACTACCCCAACCAGGTCAACAACGCCGTGGCCTTCCCTGGGATCTTCCGCGGGGCGCTCGACCACGGCGTCACGCGCTTCACCCGGGAGCACCTGATGCGCGCGGCCGAGGCGCTGGCCTCCGCGGTGGTGGACACCTCGCCGGAGAAGATCATCCCGAGCGTCTTCGACGAGAACGTGGTGCCGTCGGTGGCGCGGGTGTTCCGGGGGTCGGTGGGCTGAGGGAGCCGGCGGCGGTGGCCGGCCGACCCGCCCACACAACGAAGAATTCCCGGACACCACCTGAAGTGATGTCCGGGACTTCCTGATCTGTACCCCGTGCGGGATTTGAACCCGCGTTACCGCCGTGAGAGGGCGGCGTCCTAGGCCGCTAGACGAACGGGGCTTTAGGACGCGATCTGTGATCGCAGCTGGCCTACCAGGACTCGAACCTAGAATGGCGGTACCAGAAACCGCTGTGTTGCCAATTACACCATAGGCCATCGTTTCGCTCGGATTTGCTTGCCGCATCTCCGTGCGCAACGGGGATTACTATAACCAGACGGCGCGGAAACACACAAACCGGCAGGTCATCAATGAATTCCAGCGTTGTCAGTACGTTGCGGGCACGCATCCGACGCCTCGTGAGCACATCCGGCACACAATGGCGCCCGGGCCCCGCCCCCGCGCGCCCGCCCCGCACCGCCCCCGGACACACGTCGACCCCGCGGCCACCTCCACCGGGAGGCGACCACGGGGTCACGGTCTGGAGGGAGCCGGAAGCCCCCTCGGAGCCCTTACGGAGCTCCCCTACTGCTCGGCAGGCACGAAGGGCGTCGCGGCTCGGCCGGCGCGCAGACGCTTCAGCGTGGACTCCTTGCCCAGCAGCTCCATGGACTCGAACAGCGGCGGGGAGACCTGCTCGCCGGTGACGGCCACGCGCAGCGCGCCGTAGGCCTTGCGCGGCTTGAGCCCCAGCTCCTCGATGAGGCCCTGCGAGAGGACCTCCTCGATGCGGCCGCGCTCCCAGGCGTCCTCGGGCACGGCGTCGAGGCGCTCGATGGCGGCGTCGAGCGGCTCGATGGCGGCCTCCTTGAGGTTCTTTCGAGCGGCCTTCTCGTTGAGCTCGAGCTCGTCGTCGGCGGTCACGAGGAACTTCACCAGCCTGTAGGCCTCGGAGAGGGTCTTGATGCGGGTCTGCACCAGCTCGGCGGCCACGGCGAACTTCTCGGCCGGGTAGTCGGCCGGGAAGTCGGTGTGCTCGGTCAGGAAGGTGCGCAGCCGGTCGCGGAAGTCGTCCGGCTCGAGCAGGCGGATGTGGTCGGCGTTGATGGCCTCGAGCTTCTTCTGGTCGAAGCGGGCCGGGTTGCCCAGCACGTCCTTGACGTCGAAGTTGGCCACGAGCTCCTCGCGCGAGAAGATGTCGCGGTCCGCCGAGAGCGACCAGCCCAGCAGCGCGAGGTAGTTGAGCATGCCCTCGGGGATGATGCCGTCCTCGACGTGGTTGAACAGGTTGGACTTCGGGTCGCGCTTGGACAGTTTCTTGTTGCCCTCGCCCATGACGAACGGCAGGTGGCCGAAGACCGGGGTGCGCTCGGCGACACCGATCTCCTTGAGCGCCTCGTAGAGGGCGAGCTGGCGCGGGGTCGAGGGCAGCAGGTCCTCGCCGCGCAGCACGTGGGTGATGCCCATCAGGGCATCGTCGACGGGGTTGACCAGCGTGTAGAGCGGGTCGCCGTTGGAGCGGGCGACCACGTAGTCGGGCTGGGTCTCGGCCTTGAACTCGACGGTGCCGCGCACCATGTCGTCCCAGGACCAGTCGTGGTCGGGCATGCGCAGGCGCCAGACGGGCTTGCGGCCCTCGGCCTCGAAGGCGGCCTTCTGCTCGTCGGTCAGGTCGCGGTCGTAGTTGTCGTAGCCCATGTGCGGGTCGCGGCCGGCGGCCTTGTGGCGGGCCTGGACCTCCTCGTTGGTCGAGTAGGCTGGGTAGACGTAACCGCCGTCGATGAGCTTCTTGAGCACGTCGGCGTAGATCTCGCCGCGCTGCGACTGGCGGTAGGGCTCGTGCGGGCCGCCGACGTTGATGCCCTCGTCCCAGTCGAGGCCGAGCCAGTTCAGCGAGTCGATGATCGCCTGGTAGGACTCCTCGGAGTCGCGCGCGGCGTCGGTGTCCTCGATGCGGAAGACGAGCTTGCCGTTGATGTGCCGGGCGTAGGCCCAGTTGAACAGGGCGGTGCGCACCATTCCCACGTGGGGGGTGCCGGTCGGTGAGGGGCAGAAACGTACGCGGACGTCAGAGGCTTCAGACATGTCCCACATCGTACAACCCGCGCCTCCGGCCCCGGCCGTGCGTCGAAACCGGCTCAATTGCCGACGCCCCGCCCCTCGCCGCGGGCGTTTCCCCGCGGCGTCGCCGCGTCACTTGTGCTGGCGCGCGAGGAAGGCCCAGATCTCCTCGGTGGTGTTCGGGTTCTCGTACCACCACAGGTGGTTGGAGCCGAGCACGCGGATCTGCTCGGTCTCGCGCGCGCAGCCGCCGGCGACCACGCGCTCGGCGCCCTGCCACTCGGGGCGGGTCTCCCGGCCCGGGCCGCAGCCGTTGCGCTGGGCGTAGGACTCGTAGAGGTCGGGCACGGCGAGGTAGTCGGCGCCGTGGCGGTTGCCGCCGTCGTACTCCATGAGGGTGTCGCCGGTGCCGTGGACCATGAGCACGGAGACCGGGCCGCCGGGGCAGTTCATGTTGACCGGGTTGTAGTAGGCGCCGGAGACCGGGGCGACGGCGGCGAAGACGTCGGGCATGTGACAGGCGGCGACCATGGCCATCCCGCCGCCGGTGGACATGCCGGTGGCGTAGACCCGTGCCCGGTCGACGGTGTACTTGCCCGCGACGTCGTCGATCATCGCGCGGGTGAAGGCGATGTCCTCGCCGGGGCGTGACGTCGCGGTCGGCGAGCCCTCCCAGGAGCCGCCGATGGAGCGCGGGTAGACGATGATCGCCTCGCGCCCGGCGATGGACTCGCGCAGGCGGGAGTAGTTGCGGAAGTTCTCCGTGGAATCCTGGTAGGCCGAGTAGCCGACGAGCACCGGCCAGGCCCTCTCCGGGGTGTAGTCGGCCGGGACGTGGATGACATAGAAGCGGCCGCCCAGGTCGATCTCCCCGTCGGCGCCCGGGGCGACGGGCGGGGCGACCGGTGCCGGCGGCGCGGGCGGAGCCTCGGGGGCCGGCGGCTCAGGAGCGGATGCCTCCGGGGCCGAGGCCTCGGGCGGCTCCCCCTCCGGGGCGGGAGCCGGCGCGGGCGACTCGGGAGCCGGCGCGGGTGCGGGAGCGGGCGCCTCCTGGGCGGCGGCCTGTCCGGGTGCGGCGATGATGGCGCCGGCGGCCAGCGCGGCGACGGCGAGGGCACGGAGGTCACGGAGAATTTTCACGCAGTTGAGATTATGTCACTTAAACCACACGTGCAACATATTCACCACGCGTTTCGTGCATCGACACCCCCGCCCGGCCCCCGCCGGGCACCACACGTCCACCGCGGCGCCCGCCGCCTCAGGACCGCACCCCGACCGCGCTGTCTTAGACTCGGGGGCCATGTCCACTTCCCGTCCGTCCACCGCCCCGGACTTCCTGCTCTCCCGCGGCCACGGCTCCGTGCGCACCCAGGGTGCCGCGCGCACCTTCACCGAGGTCCCCGCCGCAGCGGCGGCCCTGCGCTCCGGCGAGGCGGAGATGGTCGTCGGCGCCCTGCCCTTCCTGCCCGACGCCCCTGCCGCGCTCACCGTCCCGGAGAGCATCATCCGCGAGCCCGGCGTGCTCCACCCGCACCCGTACTACCTCGAAGGTAAAGGCTCTGAACTTTACGCAAGCCTCGTGCGCTCCGACCCCGAGGCCGACGAGCACCGCGCCCGCGTCGCCGCCGCCGTCGAGGCGATCCGAGACGGTGCCATGGAGAAGGTCGTCCTCGCCCGCGCCGTCGACATCGCCTTCGCCCCGCCGGTCGACCCGCGCCTGGTCGCCGCGCGCCTGATCGACACCTCCGCGCGCCACGACGGCTTCATCTGCGACCTCTCGCCGGCCGGGGGCCACTTCGCCGGGCGCATGCTCGTCGGCTCCTCCCCCGAGGTGCTGGTGCGCAAGTCCGGCACCACGGTGAGCGCCTACCCGCTGGCCGGCTCCGCCGCCCGGGCGAGCGACCCGGACGAGGACGCCGCCGTGGCCCGGGGGCTGGCGGCCTCCGGCAAGGACCGCGCCGAGCACGCCTTCGTCGTCGAGCACCTGCGCGCCGCCCTCGACCCGGTCTGCTCGCGCCTCGCCATCCCCGACGAGCCCGAGCTGACCGCCACCAACGAGGTCTGGCACCTGGCCACCCCGATCACCGGCGAGCTCGACGCCGACCACGCGCACATGACCGCCCTGGAGCTCGCCGCCCTGGTGCACCCCACCCCCGCCATCTGCGGCACACCGACGCCCGCGGCCCGCGACTACATCGCGCGTGTCGAGTCGCCGCGCGGCTTCTACGCCGGCACGGTCGGCTGGGCGGACAGCAACGGCGACGGCGAGTACATGGTCGCCATCCGCTGCGCCGAGGTCGCCGCCGACGGCGCCTCGGCCCGCGCCTGGGCCGGCGGCGGCATCGTCGCCGACTCCGACCCGGACGCGGAGCTGGCCGAGACCACTGCGAAGCTCGGCACCATCCTCGGTGCGCTCGGCCTCTAAGCTCCCGGTCACAGCCCCGACCCCGGCGCGCCCGGGTCTAGCATGGCGGACATGAGCATCCAGATCGGCACCCGCCTCCTCGAGGACCACACCATCACCTGCCCGCTGACCGAGGACCCGGCCGACGGGCGCACCATCGACGTCTTCGCCCGCGTGATCACCCCGCGCGGCGGCGGGGACCTGCCCTTCCTGGTCTTCCTGCAGGGCGGGCCGGGCAACGAGTCGCCGGCGCTCTTCCCGTCCTGGATGACCACCGCGCTGGCCCGCCACCGCGTCGTCCTGCTCGACCAGCGCGGCACCGGCCGCTCCACCCCGGTCGCCCCGGAGAGTGCCACCGCCGAGTACCTGACCCACCTGCGCGCCGACGCGATCGTGCGCGACTGCGAGGCCATGCGCGAGCACCTCGGGGCGAAGACCTGGAGCGTGCTGGGCCAGTCCTTCGGCGGCTTCACCCTCCTGCACTACCTGACCGTGCACCCGGAGAGCGTCGACAACGCCTACTTCACCGGCGGACTGGCCCCGGTCGGCCACCGCGCCGAGGACATCTACGCGACCACCTTCGCCGAGCTGCGTCGCAAGTCGCTGGCCTACTACACGCGCTTCCCGCACCACCGCGACGCCGTCGCCAAGCTCGTGGAACTGGCCGCCGACGGCGAACTGGTGCTGCCGGACGGCGAGGTCGTCTCGGTCTCGCGCGTGCGCAGCCTGGGCATGCTCCTCGGCTCCAACGACGGCTGGCTCAGTCTGTTCAACCTGCTCGAGCAGGACCCGCGCACCACGGCCTTCCGCCACGACCTGGCCGCGCTGCTGCCCTTCGGCGCGCGCAACCCGCTCTACTACGTGCTCCACGAGTCCTCGATGGCCGACGGCGTGGTGACCGACTGGGCCGCCGAGCGCGCCATGCCCACCGACTTCGCCGAGGACCCCACCCTCCTGACCGGCGAGCACGTCTCGCGCGAGTGGCTCGAGACCGTCCCGGGCCTGCGCCCCTGGGCGCCTGTTGCCAGGGAGCTCGCCGGCCAGCCCTGGAACCGCCTCTACGACCCCGTCGCCCTCGAGGAGTCCGGCGCGCGCGGGGCGGCGGCCGTCTACGTCAACGACGCCTACGTGCCGCTGGAGTACTCCCGCGAGACCGCCGGTTTCCTGCCCGGCGTGCGCACCTGGGTGACCAGCGAACACGAGCACAACGGGCTGCGCGCCTCTGACGGCGCGGTGCTCGCCCGCCTCTTCGAACTCGCCGACGGCACCCGCCTGCGCTAGAGAGATTGCCGACGCCGCGCCGCTTCCCCACCGCGGTTCCGTGCGGCGTGTGCCCGCCGGCGCTCGGGCGCATTGGCTAATGTGACGGGGTACCTGTGCAGCCGAACCGAGGAAAGGGTGGCCGAGGCGTGGACCGTGAGCCGCGGAGCAGGCACGAGGCCGCCCGAGTGCGCCCCGCAGGCGAGCCTGCGGCGGCACCGGCACACGCACACGCACGGGACGGGCGCGCCGCCGGGCGCCCCGGCAGCCACCGGGCCACCGTGCGCCCGGACCGGCACGGTGCCACCCGACCGCGGGGGAAGATGCCGCTGACCGTGGCGGCCGGCGTGCTGGCGATGATGGTGCTTTCCGCCGGCCTGCTGCTGGTCGGCGGCTCGCGCTACGAGACCCCGATCGGCCCCATGGGCTGGACGACCTCGGAGATCGAGAGCTTCACCGACGGCGAGCTGTTCCGCTCCTGCGACTTCGGCGAGGCCTTCTACTCGCGCGCCGGCGTCGAGGACGTCACCGTCGCCGAGGGCGAGCGCGAGGACGGCCAGACCGAGTGCTCCGGCTGGATCCCCGTCGGCGACGCGCGGGTGCGCGCCTCGGTGATCGTGGACCCGGCTGGCGAGCAGAAGCGCGAGAAGATCTCCTCGGACCTGTCCGGGCTGGCCGAGTGGACAACGTCGGGGGATCCGGGCGGCGACGCCTTCGAGGGCAGCCTGGCCGGGCGCCCCAACTGCCGGATGACCGGGCCGGGCGCACTTGCCAGCGTGGCCGTCTCCGTCAACGGGCCCTGTTCGCTGGCCGCCCCGCTGGCACGCCAGCTGCAGAACTTCGGCGTCCAGGTCGACCAGGAGCACTCCCCCCACGGGCTGCTGACCGTCTCCGGGCCGGACTACCTCGACGTCGGCGAGCCCGAGGGCGAGCTCGCCTGGGCCCGCTACGACGAGCGCCTCGGCTCGGCCTCCGCGGAAGGCGAGACCCTCGACGCCGGCAACGCCGACTTCCCCGGTTCGACCATCCGGCTCGACTCGGCGCGGGCGGACGCCCACGAGGTCTGCGCGGAGAACACCTTCGTGCTCGGCGAGGACGCTTCCGGCTCGACCACCGTGCGCGTGCCGACCCTGGTGGCCGTCACCCCGAACGGCGAGACGTCTTTCCTCTCCCCGGTGGAGGACGGCCTGTCGCTCGGCGTGGGCGAGGCCCGCGAGATCACCTACTGCGGCGAGGGCCTGAGCACCATCACCGGTGACTTCGAGCTGCTGGTCATCCCCTTCACCTTCGCGGAGGACGCCGACACCTCACGCGTCGACGAGTCCGCCACCGCCGCCCCCGACTTTTGGGCGGTGCCGGTCCAGGCCTGACGGGCCGGACGCGGCTCAGGCCCGCCCGGCCCGGGTGCCCCGTTGAGCGCGTCAGGCGCGCTCGACCGGGTTGCCCAGCACGCCGACGCCGGGCACCTCGATCTCGATGTAGTCGCCGGGCTCCATCGGCGCGGTGCCGGCCGGCGAGCCGGTGCAGATCACGTCGCCGGGCAGCAGCGTCATCGAGGCGGTGATGTACTCGAGGATCTCGCCGAGGTTCATGATCATCTGGTTCGAGTTCGAGTCCTGCTTGACCTCGGTGACCCCGCCGTGGGTCAGGCGGGCCTTAATCGGCAGGTTGTCGGTCTCGATGGCGTCCAGGTCGGTCTGGATCCACGGGCCCAGCGGGCAGAAGGTGTCGATGCCCTTGGCCCGGGCCCACTGGCCGTCGGAGAACTGCAGGTCGCGCGAGGAGACGTCGTTGACCACGGTGTAGCCGAGGACGACGTCACGCCAGTTCTCGGCCTTGACGTTCTTGCACGGCTTGCCGATGATCAGCGCCAGCTCGCCCTCGAACTCGACGCGGGTGGCGAAGTCCGGGATGCGGATCGGCGCGCCCGGGCCGACGACGGCCGTCGGCGGCTTGATGAACAGCGTCGGCGGCAGCTGCTCGGCGGACTGCTTGAACACCTCGGCGACGTGGTCGGCGTAGTTGCGGCCGATGGCCACCACCTTGCCGGGCAGCATCGGCGCGAGCAGCCGGTACTCCCCCTCCCGGTACTCCTTGCCCGTGTACTGCGGGGCGGTGAACGGGGTGGCCGCAATGGCCTTGGCGGTCAGGTCCTCGCCTTCACCGTCCATGACGGCGAAGGTCATACCCTCCGGGGTGGCAATTCTGGCGAAACGCATGCAGGGCAGCCTACCCGCCGCCCTCGTCCGGGACAGCAGGCGGCGCCGGGGTAGAAAAGTGGTGTTCTCTTTGACCACCCCCGCGCCGAAAGAAGGCCCCCGCTTGACTGTCCTCGCCGCCCTGGTCGGCCTCATGCTGGCCACTGTCATCGTCGTCGCCGTCGGCGACCGCGCGGGCCTTCCCTGGCCCGTGCTGCTGGTGCTGCTCACCGCCGGCGCCCTCTTCCTGCCCGGCCTGCCGGATCTCGAGGTGCCCGCCGAGATGATCCTGCCGATCTTCCTGCCGCCCCTGTTGTGGGCCCTGGCCCGGCGCACCTCCTGGGGCTCGATCCGCGCCCAGCTGTCCACCATCGTCTCGCTGTCCGTCCTGCTCGTCTTCGTCACCGTCGCAGCACTCGCCGGCACCGCGATGTGGCTGATGCCCGGCCTGGGGCTCGCCGGGGCCATCGTGCTGGCCGCGGCGCTCGCCCCGCCGGACCCCGTCGCCGTCGACGCCGTCGCCGAGCCGGTGGGCATCCCCCGGCGCATCACCTCCGCGCTGGCCTCGGAGGGCCTGTTCAACGACGCCGCCTCCATCGTAACCTTCCACCTGGGCCTGGCCGCCCTGCTCGCCGGCGAGGACGTCTCCTTTACCGCCGGCGCCCTCGACTTCATCTGGGCCGTCATCGCCTCGGTGGTCATCGGCCTCGTCGCCGGCCGTGCCACCGCCTGGTTCACCGACCACGTCGGCGACACCACCGCGAGAAACGCCCTGAGCTGGGTCGTGCCCTTCGCCGTCTACCTGCTCGCCGAGGAGGTCCACGCCAGCGGGGTCATCGCCGTGGTCATCGCCGCCGTCGAGCTGACCAGCCGCGCCTCCCTCGGCGCGGAGGACCGCCTGTCCGGCGGCGCGTTCTGGGGCACCGTCGAGATGCTCTTCACCGGTGTCGCCTTCGGCCTGATCGGGCTCTCGGTGCGCGACGCCGTCGACGAGGTCGGCGCCGAGCTGTGGCACGCCGTGTGGGTCGGAGCGGTGCTCGCCGTGGTCGCCGTCGCGATCCGCGCGGTCTGGCTGTGGCTGCTCTACCGGATCAACATCCGCCGCGGCCGGCGCGCCACCGCCCCGCTGCGCCTCCAGGAGGTGCTGCTGATGACGTGGTCCGGCATGCGCGGGCTGGTCACCCTGGCACTCGTGTTGTCCATCCCGGCGACCGCCTCGGACACCCTGCACCACGAGGCCGCCGTCATCGCCCTCGTCGTGCTCCTTCTCACCATGGTGCTGCCCGGCCTGACGCTGCCGGCGCTGATGCGCACACTCGACCTGGTGGAAAGCCCCGAGCAGGTCGACCACCTGCACGACCGGGCCCGGCGCGCCGCGCGCGACTACCTGGCCGAGCACACGGCCGACCTTCCCGTGGAGGCCGTCGAGGCGGTCGGGCGCTGGGTGCGGGTGCGCTTCGACGAGCACGAGTCCGACCACGGTCCCGACCACGAGGAGATCGAGCGCTGGCGTGGGGCGGCCCACAAGATGCGGCTGGCCTCGCTGCGTGCCGCCCAGCAGGAGCTGCTGTCCGCCCGCCGCGAGCGTGGGGTGGACCCGGGGGCGGTCGACGAGGTGCTCCAGGAGATCGACCGGATGATCCTGGCCGCCCGCGGCTGACCCCGCCGCTTTCCCGCTCACCGCACCAGCGTGCGCGCCGGGCGGTCCTCCCGTCCTGCGGTCTGGGCGAGGAAGAGCTCGGCGCAGGCCAGGGCGTCGGTCAGCGCCCCGTGGTTGCGGTAGGCCGGCAGCCCGTGGCGCGCCCGGGCCTTCGGCAGGCGCAGGTCCTCGCCTCTCGGGTAGGTGCCGCGCCGCTCCATTCCCGTGCGCTCGAGGTCCATCGTGTCGACCACGGCCACCCCGCGCAGGCGCAGGAAACGCAGCTCCATAGCCGCGAAGTGCGCCAGCAGCACGCGGCCGCGCAGTGCCTCGGTGACCGCCCGGCGCGCCGCGGCGGGCTCGACCCCGCTGGCCACCGCGTCGTCGCCAATCCCGTGCACGGTGGCGGACTGGCCCACCTCGCCGCCGCGCACGATGAGGCGGCCGGCCTCCCCGAGGCGGATCTCGCGGTCCTCGACGGGCACCCAGGCGACCTCGACGAGGCGGTCGCGGCGGGCGTCGAGGCCGGTGGTCTCCACGTCGACGGCGAGCAAGCGCAGCTCTCCGATGCGGCAGCGCGGCAGGCGGGCGCGCGCCGGGGAGAAGAGCTCGCCGAGGCGCGCCCACGCCCCGCTCCCGGTGTCCCGCCCCGTCATGCTGCGTGCACCGGGTAACGGGTGGCCAGCCCGTTCTGCGCGGAGCGGATGACCTGGAAGGAGTCGCGCAGCACGTCGCGGTCGGTGCGCGCCAGCCGGGCGGGGTCGATGTGGTAGTCGGGCTTTTCCCCGGCGCGCAGCTGGTCGGCCTGGTGGCGCAGGGCGATGGCCTGCAGGCAGTCGAAGGCGGCCGTGAGATCGCGGGCACCGGCCTCGGAGAGGTCGCCCTCGGAAAGCCGCCTGCGCGTGGCGGTGGCCGTGGAGCCGGCTGCCAGCGCGCTGAGCCGGGCGATCTGCACCACCGCGTGCAGCCCGCCCTTCTTGACGTCCAGGGTGCTGGCGTAGTCGCCGCCGCGCTCGACGACCAGCCCGCGAAAGAAGCTCAGCGGCGGCTGGCGCCGGGCGGCCAGGGTGGCCAGGTGGACGTGCAGGCGCCGCGAGCCCTTCGCCGCGCTCACCGCGCTCGCGCGTACCCGGGCGGACAGGCGCTCGTCGCCGTGGACGGCGCGCAGGTCGAAGAAGGCCTGGGCGTGCAGCAGGGCGTCCGGGCCCGGGGCGGTGGCCCAGGCGGTGAAGGTCTCCTCCCAGGCGCGTGCGGTCATCCGCCACTCGGGGTTGAGCGCCATCACCTCGCCGGGGCAGAGCACCTGGCCGGCGGCGTGCAGGCCGTGGCAGACGTACTCGGCCAGGCGGGCGAAGTAGGCGCTGTGGGCGGCCTCGTCGAAGTCGTCGGCCAGTATCAGCGCGTTGTCCTGGTCGCTGGCGAGCATCATCTCGCCGCGGCCCTGGGAGCCGAGCACGACGAAAGCGTAGTCGACCGGCGGGGTGCCGAGTTCGGCCTCGGCGAGCTCGCACAGGCGCACGGCCACGGCGTCGGCCAGGGCGGTCATGATTGTGCCGGCCTCGGCTCCCCCGGTGCCGCGCTCTACGAAGCGGGCGGTGACCTCGGCGGCGTGGTTGAAGGCGCCGGTGAGGTCCCCGGGACCGGCGGCACGCGCCAGGTCGGCGGCGAGGTAGACGGGGTCCTGGCGCATGAGGGCCATGACGTCGCCGGTGGTGATCACGCCGACCAGTTCCGCGCCGTCGACGACGGGCAGGTGGTTGACGCCCAGGCGCGCCAGGGTCAGCAGGGCCGCCAGCGCAGGCTCGTCGGGGGTGACGGTCACCGGTTCCGGGGTCATCACCTCGGCCACGGGGCTGCCGGGGTCCACCCCGACGGCGAGCACGCGGCCGCGCAGGTCGCGGTCGGTCAGGATACCGGCGAGCCTGCCGGAGTCGGTGACCATCAGGCTCGAGGAGCGCGCCGCCTCCATCGCCCGGGCGGCCGCCGCGATGGACTCCCCCGGTCCCACGGTGTGCGCCCCGTGGTGCATCAGCTCAGCCACGGGGGTGGACAGCGCCTGGAAGCGGGTGTCGTTGAGCTCGTCGACGGCGGCGCGCATGCGCCGGGTCGCCGAGTCGAAGTAGCGGCGCAGCACCGGGTGTGCGGCGTGCAGCCGGGCGAAGACCTCACGGTCCATGACCAGCACCAGGCTGTCCTCGACGGTGACCATCTGGTAGAGCGACTCGGGCTCGCCGACGAGTGTGGAGTAGCCGAAGTAGTCGCCCTCGCCGCGGCGGTCGAGCAGCACCTCCCCGGCCAGCACGTCCACGGCCCCGGAGCGCAGGATGTACATCGCGTCGCCCACCTCGCCCTCGGTGAGCAGCTGCGTCCCGCGGCGCACGTAGCGCATGGTCAGTTGCCCCGGCAGGCGGTCGAGCTCCTCGGCGGGCAGCCGGGAAAACGGCTCGTGGGCGGCGAGGAAGTCGCGGACCTCGCGCAATTCGGCGGACATGCGACAACCCTAGCAAGTAACCTGTGTCACATGTCTGATTCCCGGGACGAGACCGTCACCCCCATCCCGCACCTGATGCGCCCGCTGCGCATCGGCGGGATCGAGCTGCCCAACCGCACCGTGATGGGCTCCATGCACACCGGGCTGGAGGACCGCCACCGCGACGCCGGCAGGCTCGGCGCCTTCTACGCCGAGCGTGCCCGCGGCGGGGTCGGACTCATCGTCACCGGCGGCATCGCACCCTCGGCCACCGGCAAGCTGCAGCCGCTGGCCGGCACGCTGACCTCGCGCGGGGACGTCGCCGCGCACCGCCGGGTCAGCGACGCCGTGCACGCCGCCGGCGGCCTCATCGCCGTCCAGCTCTTACACTCCGGGCGCTACGGGGTCACCCCGCTGAAGACCGCGCCGGGCACGGAGCCCTCCCCGATCCACCCCTTCCGCCACATCCGGCTCAACGCGCCTCTGATCCGCCACGAGATCGCCGCCTTCGGCCGGGCCGCCGCCCGCGCGGTGGCCGCCGGCTACGACGCGGTGGAGATCATGGGCGGCGAGGGCTACCTGATCAACCAGTTCCTCTGCCCGCGCACCAACGACCGCACCGACGACTGGGGCGGCAGCTCCGCCAACCGGCGCCGCTTCCTGCTCGAGGTCGTCTCCGCCGTCCGCGAGCGCGTGCCGGCCGACTTCCCGGTCATCCTGCGCCAGTCCGTCGCCGACCTCGTCGAGGACGGGCAGACCTTCGAGGAGATCGCCGAGACCGCCCGGGCCTGCGCGGACCTGGGCGTCGACGCGATCAACACCGACATCGGCTGGCACGAGTCGCGGGTGCCCACCATCGTCACCTCGGTGCCGCGCGCCGCGTTCGTCGACTTCACCGAGAACCTGCGCGACGTCGTCGACCTGCCGCTGATCGCCGCCAACCGCATCAACACCCCCGAGGTCGCCGAGGAGATCCTCGCCCGCGGCCGCGTCGACGCCGTCGCCCTGGCCCGCCCGCTGCTCGCCGACCCCCACTTCGTGGCCAAGGCCGCCGCCGGCACCCCGGAGCGGATCAACACCTGCATCGGCTGCAACCAGGCCTGCCTCGACCACGCCTTTGCCGCCAAGCCCGTCTCCTGCCTGGTCAACCCGCAGGCCGGGCGCGAGACCACGCTGCGGCTCACCCGGGCCCGCCGCCCCGTGCGCGTCGCCGTGGTCGGCGCCGGCCCGGCCGGCATGGCAGCCGCGGTCTCGGCCGCCGAGTGCGGCCACCGCGTCGACCTCTTCGAGGCTTCCGACCACCTGGGCGGGCAGTTCGCGCTGGCCGCCGAGATCCCCGGCAAGGAGGAGTTCGCCGAGACCCTGCGCTATTTCACCGTGCGCCTGGAAGAGACCGGTGTGAACGTCAACCTCAACCGCCGCGTCGAGGCCGAAGACCTCCACGACTTCGACCACGTCCTGCTGGGCACCGGCGTGCGCCCGCGCGTGCCGGACATCGAGGGCGTGGACCACCCCAGCGTGTGCACCTACGCCGACGTGCTCTCCGGGCGCGTCGAGCCGGGCGGCACCGTCGCCGTGCTGGGCGCCGGCGGCATCGGCTTCGACGTCACCGAGTGGCTGACCACCACGGCCTCCCCGACGCTCGACCTGGCCGCCTGGGAGCGCGAGTGGGGCGTCAGCCGCGACCCGGACAACCCCGGCTCCGTCACAGAGCCCGCGCCCGAGGCGCCCGCGCGCCGGGTGACCATGCTGCAGCGCACCGAGGGCAAGATGGGCAAGAAACTGGGCAAGACCACCGGCTGGGTGCACCGCGCGGCCGTGCGCGCCAAGGGCGTCGCGCAGATCTCCGGGGTGACCTACCGCTTCATCGACGACGCCGGCGTGCACGTCACCCTTCCCGACGGCAGCGCGCACACCGTCGCCGCCGACACCGTCGTGCTGTGCACGGGCCAGGTCTCCGAGCGCGGACTCGTCGAGCCCCTCGAGCGCCTCGGGGTCGCCGTCACCGTCATCGGGGGCGCGGACGTGGCCGCCGAGCTCGACGCCAAGCGCGCGATCCGCCAGGGCACCGAGGCGGCCGCCGCCATCGACGACCGCGTGCGCGTGCCCGTGCACTGACGCCGCACCCACGATTGACGACGCCGCGTGCCACGCCACGTGGCACAAAAAAGCCGACGTCGCGGGGCGCGACGTCGGCAATTTCGGGGGTGCCTCAGGCCCGCACGACGGCGGCGATGCGGTCGCCGACCTCGGTGGTGCGCACCGGGGCGCCGGGCTCGCGGGACAGCGCGTCGGCGGCGACGGCCTCCTCGATGCGGCGGGCGTTGGTCTCGTCGCCGAGGTGGCGCAGCAGCAGGGCGGCCGAGAGGATCGCGGCCGAGGGGTCGGCCACGCCGGTGCCGGCGATGTCCGGGGCGGAGCCGTGGACGGGCTCGAACATCGAGGGGTTGGTGCGCGTGGAGTCGATGTTGCCGGAGGCGGCCAGGCCGATGCCGCCGGTGACCGCGCCCGCCAGGTCGGTCAGGATGTCGCCGAAGAGGTTGTCGGTGACGATCACGTCGAAGCGGGTGGGGTCGGTGACCATGTAGATCGTCGCGGCGTCGATGTGGCAGTAGTCCACGGTGACGTCCGAGTACTCCTCGCCGACCTCGGCGACGGTGCGCTCCCACAGGTCGCCGGCGTTGACCAGGACGTTGGTCTTGTGCACCAGGGTCAGGTGGCGGCGGCGGTTGTTCGCGCGCTCGAAGGCGTCGCGCACGACGCGCTCGACGCCGTAGCGGGTGTTCTGGGAGACCTCGCTGGCGACCTCGTGGGGCGTGCCCTCGCGCAGGGTGCCGCCGTTGCCGCAGTAGAGGCCCTCGGTGCCCTCGCGCACGACGACGAAGTCGATCTCGCCGGGCTCGGCCAGCGGGGAGGCCTCGGGACGGTAGAGCTTGGCGGGGCGCAGGTTGACATGGTGGTCCAGCTTGAAGCGCATGGCCAGCAGCAGGCCGCGCTCCAGCACACCCGGGGGCACCTCGCCGGGCGAGCCGATGGCGCCCAACAGGATCGCGTCGTGCTCGCGCAGGCGGGTCAGGTCCTCTTCCGGCAGCAGCTCGCCGGTGCGCAGGTAGCGCCGGGCGCCGAGGTCGAACTCGGTGACCTCGACGTCGTCGCGGACCGCCTGGAGGACCTTGAGGGCCTCCGCGGTGACCTCCGGGCCGATGCCGTCTCCGCCGATCACTGCCAGTTTCATTTTGCGATATTCCTTTCTCACCTAGTGGACTTTCGTTCACCCTACAACGTGCGCCGCCGCCGCACGTGCACACCCTCATTTTCGGGGGTGGCGTCAGCGGATACGCCACGGCCCCCGGGGTGTCCGGGAGCGGACGCCGCGGGGGCCGCGCGGGTGGCCGTGGGTGGCCGGGTGCTAGCCCAGGTTGAGCTGGACGGCGGTGGCACCTAGGGCCGAGCAGATGTCCTCGACGATCTCCTCGGGCACCTCGCGCTCGACGCGCAGGATCAGGGTGGCGCCGTCGCCCTTGGCGGCCTGGGTGAGCGCCGCGGCCTCGATGTTGATGTCGGCCTCGCCGAGGCGGGCGCCGGCCTTGCCCAGGGCGCCGGGCACGTCGGTGTAGCGCAGGAAGAGGTTGTGACCCTCGGCGCGCATGTCGACGCCGCGGCCGTTGATGCGCACGATCTTCTCGACGCGCTCCAGGCCGGTCAGCGCACCGATGACGGTGGCGCGCGCGCCGTCGGCACCGATGACAGTGACCTCGAGCACGGAGCGGTGGGTGGCCGACTCGGTGGCGGTGGAGACCTTCAGGTCCACGCCGCGCTCCTCGGCGATGCGCGGGGCGTTGACGAAGGTCACCGGCACCTGGGTGATCGCGGAGAAGAGGCCACGCAGGGCGGACAGCCCCAGGCCGTCGACCTTCTCGGTGGACAGCTCCCCGCGGGCCTGGACGGCCACGCTGTCGGGGGCCTCGCCGAGCAGGCGGCCGGCCAGCCGGCCGAGCTTGCGGGCCAGGTCCATCCAGGCGGCGACCTCCTCGCCGACGGCGCCGCCGGAGACGTTGACGGCGTCCGGGACGAACTCGCCGGCCAGGCACTTGAGCACGGAGGCGGCGACGTCGGTGCCGGCGCGGTCCTGGGCCTCGACGGTGGAGGCACCCAGGTGCGGGGTGACGACGACCTCGTCGAGGGCGAACAGCGGGGAGTCGGTGCACGGCTCGGTGGAGTAGACGTCGAAGCCGGCGCCGCGGATCTTGCCGGCCTTGATGGCTTCGGCCAGGGCCTGCTCGTCGACCAGGCCGCCGCGGGCGGCGTTGATGATGATCTGGCCCTCCTTGGCCTTGCCCAGCAGCTCGGCGTCGAACATGCCGGCGGTCTCGGAGGTCTTGGGCAGGTGGATGGTGACGAAGTCGCTGCGCTGCATCAGCTCGTCGAGCTCGACGAGGTCGACGCCGAGCTGGGCGGCACGCGCCGGGTTGGCGTAGGGGTCGTAGGCGACGATCTCGTCGACGTCGAAGGCGCGCAGGCGCTGCGCGAAGAGCTGGCCGATGTGGCCGAAGCCGACGATGCCGACCGTCTTGCCGAAGATCTCGACGCCCTTGAAGGAGGAGCGCTTCCACTCGGCCTCGCGCAGGGTCTTGTCCGCGGCCGGGATCTGGCGGGCGGTCGACAGCAGCAGCGCGATGGCGTGCTCGCAGGCGGAGTGGATGTTGGAGGTCGGGGCGTTGGCGACCATCACGCCACGCTCGGTGGCGGCGTCGATGTCGACGTTGTCGAGGCCCACGCCGGCGCGGCCGACGATCTTCAGGTTCTCGGCGGCCTCGAGGACCTCGCGGTCCACGGTCGTCGCCGAGCGCACCAGCAGCGCGTCGGCCTCGGGAACGGCGGCCAGGAGCTCCGGACGGTTCGGACCGTCCACCCAGCGCACCTCAACGGAATCCCCCAGCGCCTCCACGGTGGAAGGGGCCAGCTTGTCGGCGATCAGAACGACTGGACGGCTCACGTCTTCTCGTCTCCTATGGTGTGTTTCTGCGATACGGACCGCCGCTCACTCTACGCGCGGTATCGCAGATCACAGGCACCACCCCTTGTTAACCTCACCCCCCACCACCCCCGGGGTCAGCCGTACGTTCCCCCTCAAGTCACGCACGGCTTTGCGAAAGAAAGTGGGACACGCCGTCCCACTGGTTGGGCGCACCCCCGTGCGTCGGGGCGCGACCGGGCGCCCCACCCCCGCGGCGCGCGGGCAGCGCCCCTGCGTCCGGTCGGCCTTCCGGCCCGTGCGCCTACTGGTAGGAGATGAACCAGGGCCGCGGGTCGACGGCGAAGGTCTGCTCCGGGTTGAACATCGGCTGGTCCTCGTCGAAGAAGTTCTTCCAGGCCATGTTCCAGACCGGGTCGAGGCCCTGGCGCAGCACGTTCCAGGTGTCGAACTTCTGCTCCGGGACACCGTGGCCGTCGGCGTGGAGCACGTAGGACAGCTCGGCGTGGTCGGTGTTGATCTGCTCGCGGTCGCGCAGCATCTGCACCTGGAACTGGTGGACCACGAAGGCCTTCTGCGGCAGGTTGTTGTCGCGGACCAGCTGGGCGAGCCACTCGGAGACCTCGTCGACCTCGTGGGCCTCCACCGAGCCGACGCGCTGGGCGGGCAGCTCGTCCGGGCCCATGTGCCACTCGGGGTCGAGGGCCAGGCCGACGTTGGGCCGCTTGAGCAGCTCCTCGTAGCGCTTGGCCTGGTCCAGGAAGTTGCCGCGACCCGGCTGCAGGTCAAGCACGGCGTAGCCGCCGGCGTCCGTGATCGCGTCGACCCAGGGGGTCAGCTCCTCGAGGGTGGCCTCGTTGGAGTAGTCGCCGTCCTCGCCGGGGAACTCGCTAGCGACGGTGGCGATGATCTCGAAGGTCGGGATGACCGGCTCGTCGCCGTCGATGGCCTGGTACTGCTCGGCGATGCCGCGCACGTAGTCGACCGACTCCTGCGGCGGGCGCTCGCCCATCACGCCGAGGGCGCCGCCGGACGGGTGGCCGTAGAGGGCGACCATGCGCCGGCCGGGGAAGACCAGGTGGCCGCCGCCGGGCAGCTCCGCGGTCTCGCGCGCGGAGGCCTCGATCGCACCGGTGAGGCGCTCGGCGGAGCCGAACTGGGCGCCGAGGGCGACCAGCGGGCGGTCGGCCAGGCCGGCGACCGCCTTCGAGGCGTCCTCGCTCACGCGCGGGTCCGGGTAGTCCAGGACGGTGACGTCAGCGCCGTAGGCGCGGGCGTTGGCGACGTCGACGACCGGGGACTCCGGGGTGGCGAGCACCACCGGCGGGTTCTCGCGCGGGGTGGACACCGGGAGCGAGCCCTCGGCGTCGCCCGGCTCCTCGGAGGCCTTCGCCTCGTCGGCCCTCTCCTTATCCTCTTCCGGCTGTGCGTCCTGCGCGCCGTCCGCGGCGAGAGCCTCACCCTCGGGGGCACCCTCGGCCGGGGCCCCACCCTCGGGGGCGCCCTCCGGGGCACCCTCGGCCCGCGCGGGGTTCTCCATCCCCGCGCCGGGCTGGAGCTCCTGCGGGTTCTCCGGGTCGAACTCGGCCAGCGCGCGCACCGCGCCCTTGTCGGCGGGCACCTCGGTGCGCTCGAAGCTCAGGCTGGTCAGCTGCTCCAGGCCGTCCTCGCCGGCCGGGGCGCGCACGACGGTCAGACCCTCGACATCGGGGGCCTTGACGTCGCCGAAGGTCACGGCGATGCTCGCGCCCAGGCGGTCGATCTCGGCGGCGACCTCGCCGGCGGTCTCGGGGGTGACCTGGAGCAGCGGGGCGTGGGCGGCGACCGCGGCGGAGGCCGCGCGCAGCTGGTCGGCCACGCCCGGCCCGGCGAGCACGACGGACTCGGCGGAGTCGAAGAAGAGGGCGCTGGACTCCACGCCGGTGCCGGAGGCGTCGGCGAGGACCTGCGGGCGGTCGCCGAAGCGCTCGTCGACCTGGCGGTCGCGGTTCTGCTCCGCGGCCTCCTCGACGGAGGCGGCCGAGGTCGCGGCCGAAGAGTCCGACCCGTTGCCCTCCCCACTGTCCGAGCAGGCGGTCATCATCGTCGCCGCGATGGCGGCGGCGGCCGTGGCGGAGGTGGCGCGGAAGAGAAGGCGGCGCTTGTTCGTCGACATGTCTCGTGAGTCTAACGGCAAGCACCCGGCCCCCGCCGCCCGCCCCGTGCGGCGCATCATCCCCATGGCGCGCCGCCCGACCCCGGCGGCGCGCCTCTCCCCCGATCTCCCGGTTACTCCTCGGAGGAGCCGGCCTCGGTGTCCTCCGCCCCGGCGGACCCGTCCTCGGCCTCGGCGTCGGCCACCGCGGAGTCCTCGGCGTCGTCGAGGTCGCCCTCGGCCTTGGCGTGGGCGCCCCCGCGCCGGGCCGCACCCTCGGCGGCGGCGTGGCGGCCGAGCAGCTCGCCGTCGCGGATGATCTCCTTGCCCATGGCGTACTCGATGATGCCGATGATGCGCTCGCGGCGGTCCTCGAAGAAGGCGTCGAAGTCGCCGCGCAGCACGTAGATCGGGGTGATCTCGTGGGTGGCCAGGACCTCGTCGAACTCGTCGTCGTCCATCAGGGACTTCGACTGCACGCGCGGCAGGTAGCGCGGCGGGGTCTGGTTCTCGATGACGACCTGGGTGCGCCGCGACATCGGGGTGCGGTTGACCACGCTCTCGCCGCGCAGCTCGTCGACGCCCTCCCCCTCCGGGAAGATGCGGGTGAAGTGCGGGCGCATCTGGTCATACGACCAGCGGTCGAAGGTCGCGCCGGTGCGCCAGTCGCGGGCGCCGCGGCCCATGAACAGCGCGTAGATGCCGTGGTGCAGCGGGCTGCCCGGCTGGGCCGAGAGCAGGCGGTCCTCGTGGAAGGTCGCGTCGCGCACGGTCTTGGGCTCCTCGTCGGTCTCGCCGGCGACCCACGCGGTGACCTCGTTGACGTCGCGCGCCATGCGGTTGCGCACGGCCGCCGAGCCGTAGAGCTCGCCGAAGACACCGGACCAGAACCAGCGGTTGATGCGGTCCCAGGCCTTGGTGTTGGACAGCGCGCGACCCTCGCGGTCGGCCAGCAGCGCCAGGATGACGGCCAGCGGGATGATCTGCTCGGTGTAGGGCACCTGGGACAGCGAGAGGATGCAGCGCTGCAGCAGGAACTCGGCGCTCTCGCGCAGGGTCACGCGCACCACCTTGGCGGCCTCGCGGTACTCGGCCAGCGACATGGCCAGCACGTCCTCGCGGTGGCCGCCGGCCCGGCCCTTGCGGGCGCTGACCAGCAGCGCCACGGCGGTGAGGAACTCGTTGCGGCCGATGCCGTCGAGGGCCGGGTACTCGCGCAGGGTCTTCTCGGTCTTCGCCCAGTCCTCGGCGAAGGAGAAGTCCGGGTCCTCGGCGGAGAAGACCGCGGTGAGCAGCTCGAAGACGTCCATCTGCAGGCCGGCCGAGTTCGCCTGGGCGAAGATCGAGCCGATGCCGGTGGACTCGGTGCCGCGCTCGAGGCGAATCATCGGGATGGAGTAGCGCGCCAGCGGGTAGACCACGGAGTTGAAGAACTCCTTGGCCGGGCCGCGGTTGTCGTCGCTGACCTGGCCGACCAGGTCGAAGAGCAGGTTCATCGCGTCGTCGCCGAGCAGCGCGGAGACCGGGATGCAGCCCTGCTGCAGGGCGGTCTCCTGGTCCGGCAGGCCGCCGGGGATCTCAGGGGCGAAATGCGAGCGGACCTGGCCGTCCTCACCCACGGCGAAGACCGCGGAGTCGGGCACCAGGTCGCCTTCGACGGCGCGGCGCACGTCCACGTAGAACTTGCGGCGCACCGGGCGGCCGCGGAAGTCGGTGGTGTCGACGAAGCCGTCGCCGCCGAGGCAGTGGTACAGGGTGGTCAGGCGCTGCTGGCCGTCCAGCAGCAGCATACCCGGCGCGTTGCCGGTGTCCGGGGCGCCCTCGATGGGGCGCGGGCGGAAGCGCAGCGGCATGTTGCGCGTGTCGAGGGCCATGAAGCAGCCCACGGGGAATCCGCGCAGGACGGTGACCAGCAGCGAGCGGATCATGTCGACGTCCCAGGAGTAGTCACGCTGGAAGTCGGGCAGCTGGAGGTCGCCGCGGTCGATGCGGGCGAAGAGGTCGGAGAGTCCGTAGCTCGGGGTCGAAAATCCCATGGCGCCAATCGTAGCCCGGCCCGGACATCGGTCAACAGACGTGTTCGTGGCGCTGGTGGCCCGGCCGCTCCAGCTGGATGGTCGAGTGCGTCACCCCGAGCCCGGCGAGCAGATCCTGCGCCTCGTCGAGCACGCCGCAGCCGTACATGTCCTCGTCGTCGACGACGAGGTGGCAGGTCGCCAGCACGTCGGTGCCGTCGGTGGACCACAGGTGCAGGTCATGGACGGCGACCACGCCGTCGACGGCCTCGAGCGCCCCGGCGATCTCCTCGACGTTGACGTCGGCCGGCGCGCGCTCGAGCAGCACGCTGACGGAGGCGGCCAGCAGCCGCAGGGAGCGCGGCAGCACCAGCGCGGCGATGATGAACGAGGCGATCGTGTCCGCCGGGGTGAATCCGGTCACCCAGATGACCAGGCCCGCGACGATGACGGCCACCGAGCCCAGCAGGTCCGAGAGGACGTGCAGGTAGGCACCGCGCATGTTGAGGCTGTCGTGCTGGCGGCGCACCAGGATCGTCGCGGAGACGCCGTTGGCCACCAGGCCGATGGTGGCCACGGCCAGCATAACGGGCACGTCGATCTCCTCGGCCGAGCCCAGGCGGCGCACGGCCTCCCAGACGATGTAGACGGAGATCCCGGAGACGGCCAGCGCGTTGACCAGCGCGGCGAGCACCTCCACGCGGCGGTGGCCGTAGGTCGCGCGCTTCGAGGGGGCGCGCCGGCCGATGAGCATCGCCACCAGCGCCAGGATCAACCCGGTGGAGTCCGAGAGCATGTGCATCGCGTCGGAGAGCAGCGCCAGCGAGCCGGAGACGAAGCCGGCGATCAGCTCGGCCAGGAAGATCACGGTGGTCAGCGTGATCACGCCGAGCAGGGCCCGCAGCGACTTCGGGGCGTGCGAGTGGCCGTGCGAGTGGTCGTGCGAGTGGTCGTGTGCGCGCCCGTGGCGGTGGTCTGCCCCGTGGCCGTGTGCGGTGGCGTCCATACCCCTGAGGATAGCCCAGTTTTCGCCTTATTGGAAATGTATTGAAAACGCGTGTTGCTCCCCCGCCGCCGTGCGCCAAACCCCGCACATACGGCGACGCCGCGGGGAGCGTGAACTCCCCGCGGCGTCGGAGATTGACGACGTCGCGCGTGCCCCTGCGGTGCGGCACGTGCGCGTCCGCCGGTGCCACAGGCGCCGGCGCGGCCGGTCCGGTGGACCTTAGGCGGTCGCGTCGAGCGGGTTCTTGACCCAGCTCATCAGGTCGCGCAGCTTGGCGCCGGTCTTCTCGATCGGGTGCGCGGCGACCTCGGCGCGGCGGGCCTCGAGGTCCTTGTTGCCGCCCTCGATGTTCTTGAGCAGCTGCTTGACAAAGGTGCCGTCCTGGATCTCCTTGAGGACCTCCTTCATGCGGTCCTTCGCGCCCTCGTCGACGATGCGCGGGCCGGAGAGGTAGCCGCCGTACTCGGCGGTGTCCGAGCAGGAGTAGTTCATGTTGCCGATGCCGCCCTCGTAGATCAGGTCGACGATCAGCTTCATCTCGTGGCAGCACTCGAAGTAGGCCATCTCCGGCTCGTAGCCGGCCTCGGTCAGCACCTCGAAGCCCGTCATGATCAGGTACTCCAGGCCACCGCACAGGACGGCCTGCTCACCGAAGAGGTCGGTCTCGGTCTCGGCCTTAAAGGTGGTCGGGATGACGCCGGCGCGGCCACCGCCGATGGCGGCGGCGTAGGACAGGGCCAGGTCGCGGCCGTTGCCGTCCGGGTCCTGCTCGACGGCGATGAGCATCGGGACACCCTTGCCGTCGACGAAGGTGCGGCGGACCAGGTGGCCCGGGCCTTTCGGGGCGACCATGCCGACGGTGATGGAGTCGGCGGGCTTGATCAGGTCGAAGTGGATGTTCAGGCCGTGGCTGAAGAACAGGGCGTTGCCCGGCTCCAGGTTCGGCTCGATGTCGTCGGTGAACAGCTTCGCCTGGGCCGTGTCGGGCGCCAGGATCATGATGACGTCGGCCCACTTAGCGGCCTCGGCGTTGGACTTGACCTCGAGGCCGGCCTCACGGGCCTTCTCGGCGGACTTGGAGCCCTCGCGGAGACCGATGCAGACCTCGACGCCGGAGTCGCGCAGGTTCAGCGCGTGGGCGTGGCCCTGGGAGCCGTAGCCGATGACGGCGACCTTGCGGCCCTGGATGATGGACAGGTCAGCGTCCGCGTCGTAGAGAACGTCAATGGCCATTGGAGTTACTCACCTTTCTGATGACGGTGTGTGGCAGGGATCGTCTGCATTCAGTGCCGCCCGATCGGACTTTTTCGAGGTTCCGATCGGACACCACGTGAATTACAATACACCCTACCAGAGATTTCATTGGTTGGGATAATGCGACAAAACACCAGTTGAGATGTATCGCCAGGTGGGATTACTTTTTTCCACTTGATTCCGCGGGCGCCAACACCTTGCGGCCACGGTTGAGCGCGATCTGCCCGGACTGGATCATCTCGCGGACCCCGAAGGGCTCGAGGACGTCGAGGAGCGCACGCAGCTTGCCCGGCGTGCCGGTCGCCTCGATGACCACCGACTCGGGGGCCACGTCGACGACGCGGGCGCGGAAGATGTTCGCCGCGTCGACGACCTTGGGCCGGTTCTCGTTGTTGGCGTCGACCTTGACCATCAGGATCGCACGGGCGATCGTCGAGTCCTCCTCCAGGAGGCGGACCTTGAGCACCTGGATGATCTTGTTGAGCTGCTTGGTGATCTGCTCGATGCTCTTCTCGTCGGCGTCGACGACGATCGTCAGGCGGTTGATGCCCTCGGTCGCGGTCTTCGCCGAGACGAGCGAGACCAGGTTGTAGGAGCGCCGGGTGAACATCGCGGAGACCCGGGTGATGATGCCGTCGACGTCCTGGACCAGGACGCTCAGGATGTTGCGCTTCTTCTGCGGCGCGACGTTGGCGGTGGATGCCACGGGGCTCAGTCCTCCTTCTTCTTGCCGGCCGCACCCGCCGCGCCGGCGGCGCCGGCCTGGGCCGACTCCTCCGCGCGGGTGTCGAGGTGCTCGCCGATCGTCTCGTCGATGGTCTCCGGGGCCTCCGCCGCCGAGTGCTCCTCGTCGAAGAGCGGGCGCAGGCCCTTGGCGTACTGGATCTCGGAGTTCGAGGCGCCCGCCGAGATCATCGGCCAGACCTGCGCGTCCTCGCCGACGATGAAGTCGATGACGACGGGGCGGTCGCTGATCTGCCGGGCCTTCTCGATGGCCGGGGCGACCTCGTCCTTGTCCGTGACCCGGATCGCCACGCAGCCGAGCGCCTCGGCCAGGCCGACGAAGTCGGGCACGTACTCGCCCTGGTTGCGCAGGCGGGTATTGGAGTAGCGGCCCTCGTAGAAGAGGGTCTGCCACTGGCGGACCATGCCCAGGTTGCCGTTGTTGATCAGGGCGACCTTGACGGGCATGCCCTCCACCGCGGCGGTGGTCAGCTCCTGGTTGGTCATCTGGAAGCAGCCGTCGCCGTCGATGGCCCAGACCTCGGCGTCGGGCCGGCCGGCCTTCGCGCCGAGGGCCGCCGGCACGGCGTAGCCCATGGTGCCCAGACCGCCGGAGTTCAGCCAGGTGCGCGGGTGGGCGAAGTCGAGGAACTGCGCCGCCCACATCTGGTGCTGGCCCACGCCGGAGACGTAGACGGCCTCCGGGCCGACGGTCTTGGCCAGGGTCTCGATGACGTACTGCGGCGAGAGCGAGCCGTCGGCCGGCTCGTCGTAGCCGCGGGGGAAGCGCTCGCGCAGCCCGTCGAGGTAGTCGCGCCACTCCTCGGTGTCCGTGGTCGCCTCGCGGTGACGGAAGGTCTCGGCGAGCTTGACCAGGGTCTTGCGCGCGTCGCCGACGATGGGCACGTCGACGGCGCGGATCTTGCCGATCTCGGCCGGGTCGACGTCGGCGTGGATGACCTTGGCCTCGGGCGCGAAAGTGTCCACGTCGCCGGTGACGCGGTCGTCGAAACGGGCGCCGATGGCGATCAGGAGGTCGGAGCGCTGCAGGGCCGCGACCGCCGGCACCGAGCCGTGCATGCCGGGCATGCCCATGTAGAGCTCGTGGTCGGTGGGCATCGCACCCAGCGCCATCAGGGTGGTCACCACGGGGATGTCGGTCAGCTCGGCGAACTCGCGCAGCTCGGCCGCGGCGTCGGCCTTGATCACGCCGCCGCCGACGTAGAGCACGGGCTTCTTCGCCTGCTCGATCATCTCCACAGCCTGGCGCACCTGCCGCGAGTGCGGGGAGGTGACCGGCTTGTAGCCGGGCAGGTCCAGCTCGGGCGGCCAGACGAACTCGGCCGTGGTGATCTGGACGTCCTTGGGCACGTCGACGAGGACGGGTCCCGGCCGACCGGTGGCGGCGAGGTGGAAGGCCTCGGCCAGCGCCTTGGGGACGTCGCGGACGTCGGTGACCATGAGGTTGTGCTTGGTCACGGGCATGGTCACGCCGCGGATATCGGCCTCCTGGAAGGCGTCGGTGCCGAGCATGCCGCGGCCGACCTGGCCGGTGATCGCGACGATCGGCACCGAGTCGAGCATCGCGTCGGCCAGGGCGGTGACCAGGTTGGTCGCGCCCGGGCCGGAGGTCGCGATGCACACGCCGACCTTTCCGCTGGCCACCGCGTACCCCTCCGCCGCGTGCCCGGCCCCCTGCTCGTGACGCACGAGCACGTGACGGACCTTCTCGGAGGAGTACAGGGGGTCGTAGAGCGGCAGCACGGCGCCGCCGGGAATGCCGAAGACGACGTCCACGCCGAGCTCCTCGAGGGAGCGCACGATCGCCTGGGCGCCCGTGATGGCCCCTCCCGCCCCGGGGGCGGGTGCCGTGGGCCTGGTGTCTGCTTCCACGTTCACGTCTTGTTGGCTCCTCACCACTTCACATCTCTTCTTCCCGCCCCGCGGGCCGCGGGTGGGACAGGACAAAAAACGAAAAAGCGCCCGGCCGGATCGTCTCCGCCGTGTGGCGGTGCGTTCCGGGGGCGCTAGCCGAGGTCGACTTGTACGTCCGTTACGGCACGCGCCGTGCGGTTCCGAGTACAAGCCAAATAATGTCCATGTGAGGCATCCTACACATTGCGGTGAGCCGCCCAAAATCAGACACCTCACCCACCCCCGGGCGACATGACAGCAATCACTCCCGACGAATGGAACCGCAGGTCCGCGGGGTGAGACGATCCGGTCACCCCTCGGGAACGGGGGCACCCCCGCACCCCGCCCGCCGGGAGCCGCGTGCCGGTTTCCGGGGAGTCGCCTGGACGGGGCCTCGGACCGGGATCCCGCGGCTAGGGTGGGCGACATGCCGATCGGATACATCCTGACGGTGATGTGGGCGTGGATCGCCGAGAAGGGCATCACGCTCGCCCTGATCACCGTCGCCGCCCTGATGGTGCCCCGCCTGGGGCGCTTCCTCATCCGCGAGATCAACACGCGCATCGAGAGCTCCCAGGAGCAGCAGGAGGGCAAGACCTCGCTGGCGCTGACCACCGCGGCGGTCTACATCGGCCAGCTGGTCGCCTACTTCCTGCTGATGGTGTTCTTCCTCAACACCCTCGGCTTCTCGCTGGCCGGCGCGGCCATCCCCGCCACCGTCGTTTCCGCAGCCCTCGGCCTCGGCGCCCAGAGCATCATCGCCGACTTCCTCGCCGGGTTCTTCATCCTCACCGAGAAGCAGTATGGCATCAACGACTGGGTGCGCTTCGAGGGCTCCGGCGTGGAGGTCGAGGGCACGGTCATCTCCATCACCCTGCGCGCCACCAGGATCCGCACGCTGGCCCAGGAGACGATCACCATCCCGAACTCGACGCCGAAGGTCTGCGTGAACTCCTCGCAGTACTGGTCGCGCGCTGTGGTGACCATGCCGATCCCGCTGCGCAGCTCCCACTCGACCGAGGAGGCGATCGACCGAGCCGAGGCCGCCGCCACCCGCGCGCTGCACCGCGAGGAGATCCGCGACGACGTCCTCGACGAGCTCGTCGTCCAGCCCGCCGTCGACGTCACCCCGCCGAGCACCGTGGGCACCCCGTGGACGATGTCGGTCCGCCTGATGGTCACCTCCTCGGCCGGCGCGCAGTGGGCCGTCGAGCGCGCGATGCGCACCGCCATCCTCGACGAGTTCTGGGACGAGTACGGCGCCGCCCCGAGTGTCACCGGCGCCCCGATCGACCACGACCTGGCCCACAACCGCGACGCCGCTCCCCCGACCGCGCTGTTCACCGCCGCCGAGCGCCACAACGCCGCCGGCGGCTCCCCCGTTATTGACGACGCCGCGCCCGGCACCGTGGCCGGAGACGGTGCGGTGGTTGCCGACGGTGCCGTCGCCGCCTCCGGCGGCGCGGACGCGACGTCGGAAATCGACGCGCAGACGCGCTCCATGCCCGCCCACTCGGGCCCGGCCAAGCCCGTCTCACCGGTCTCCGCCGAGGACGACCCGGCCGCGCAGAAGCAGGCCGGCGAGGACGCCCTCGACGAGGAGGCCGACGCCGAGCGCCACACCGGGCTGCTCAGCCTCGGCGGGCGGGTGCGGCCCTCGACCACGCTGCTCGGCGTGGCGATGGCGGTGCTGCTCTTCCTGTGGGCCTCGACCGTGCAGACCGGCGAGGGCTGGGAGGGCTCCGACGGCTGGCTGGCCCCCCGCACCGACGAGACGGTCAGCTCCACCCCGGAGACCACGCAGGAGCGGACCGTCGAGGAGTCCTACCCGGAGACCACGCAGCCGACCACCACCGCCGGCACCGCCGAGGAGACCCCGCAGGACCAGGCCACCCCCACCCAGGGCGAGGGCGCCGGGCAGACCGAGCCGCAGCGGCCCGACCAGCAGGACCGCTCCCCGAACCAGAACAACCGGACCAGCGTCGCGCCGACCGAGCCGACCGGCGACCAGGCGGACTCCGACGCGCGGTCGGGGTCCGGAGTCGGAGGCGGCGCGACGGCTGACTAGTATTGCCGTCATGACTTCCGCAGCCGAGCGCCCCGTCGACTTCCGTCCCGAGCGCACGCACCTGCTCGTCGGAGCGATCATGACCGTGATCATGCTTATCCCGATCGGGTCGGCGCCGCTGGCGCTCGGCTGGACCCTCATCTTCCCCGCCGCGTACCTGTGGTGGATCCTGCGCGCCCGCACCCGCGTCGGCGTCGGCGGGATCACCGCCCGCTACGCCTTCCGCGCCGCCCGCTCGGTTTCCTGGGACGAGCTGGCCGGCGTCGGCTTCACCGGCCCGCGTGCCGTGGCCCGCCTCGGGGACGGCTCCGAGTTCGTCCTGCCCGCGGTCACCTTCAACTCGATCCCCGCCCTCGCCGAGGCGTCGGGCGGACGAATTACCGACGCGCTGAGCGCCGCGCGCGAGGCCGTGGACGACATGGTCACCATCACCCGCGCCGACGGCACCCAGCGCCTGGTCACCCGCGAGGAGTTCGCCGAGCTCGTCGACGCCGGCCGGGTACGCCCCATGGCTTCGGCCGCCGCCGGCGACGCCCAGGAGTCCGAGGGCACCGAGGTATCCCGCGGCTCCGGGAGCACCCGAGTAGCCGGGTCCTCCCGGGCGGCCGGGGACCTAGGCCGGGCCGGCTGCTCCGGTGAGGGCCGCCGCACCCCCGCCGAGGCCGACCGGCCCGAGCCCCGCGACTAGCCCCCGACGGCCCGTCACCGACCCCGGACGGGCGGTGTGCCCGCACACCGCGCACCCCCTCCCGACGCGACACGTCGCCCGCGCACCCCGCGCGTGACGCACGCCACGCCCGCCCGACACCCACCCGTATCCTCTCCCGCCCCAGTCAGGAGCCCTGAAGTGTTTCCCCTGCGTTCCAAAGTCACCACGGTCGGCCGTTCCGCGGCCGGCGCCCGCGCCCTGTGGCGCGCCACCGGCACCGGCGAGCACGAGTTCGGCAAGCCGATCGTCGCGATCGTCAACTCCTACACCCAGTTCGTGCCCGGCCACGTCCACCTGAAGAACGTCGGCGAGATCGTCGCCGACGCCGTGCGCGCCGCCGGCGGCGTGCCCAAGGAGTTCAACACGATCGCCGTCGACGACGGCATCGCCATGGGCCACGGCGGCATGCTCTACTCGCTGCCCAGCCGCGAGATCATCGCCGACTCCGTCGAGTACATGGTCAACGCCCACACCGCCGACGCGATGGTGTGCATCTCCAACTGCGACAAGATCACCCCGGGCATGCTCAACGCCGCCATGCGGCTGAACATCCCCGCCGTCTTCGTCTCCGGCGGCCCGATGGAGGCCGGCAAGGCCGTCGTCGTCGACGGCGTGGCCCACGCCCCGACCGACCTGATCACCGCGATGTCCGCCTCCGCCAGCGACCAGGTCTCCGACGAGGGCCTGGCCCAGGTGGAGAACTTCGCCTGCCCGACCTGCGGGTCCTGCTCCGGGATGTTCACCGCCAACTCCATGAACTGCCTGACCGAGGCCCTGGGCCTGTCGCTGCCGGGCAACGGCTCCACGCTGGCCACCCACGCCGCGCGCCGCCGCCTCTTCGAGGAGGCCGGCCGCCGTGTGGTCGAGCTGTGCGACCGCTACTACGGCCAGGAGGACGAGTCCGTCCTGCCGCGCTCGATCGCCACCAAGCACGCCTTCCAGAACGCCATGTCGCTGGACATGGCCATGGGCGGCTCGACCAACACGGTCCTGCACATCCTGGCCGCCGCCCAGGAGGGCGGGGTCGACTTCGACCTGGCCGACATCGACGCGCTGTCCTACGACATCCCGTGCCTGTCCAAGGTCGCGCCGAACTCGAACTACCACATGGAGGACGTCCACCGCGCCGGCGGCATCCCCGCCCTCCTCGGCGAGCTGCGCCGCGCCGGCAAGCTCCACGAGGACGTCCACACCGTGGCCTACCCGAGCCTGGACGAGTGGCTGGACGACTGGGACATCCGCGGCGGCAAGGCCACCGACGAGGCCTTCGAGCTCTACCACGCCGCCCCGGGCGGGGTGCGCACCACCGAGCCGTTCTCCCAGGACAACCGCTGGGACGAGCTGGACCTGGACCCAGTCGACGGCTGCATCCACGACGTCGAGCACGCCTACACCGCCGACGGCGGCCTGGTCATCCTGCGCGGCAACCTCGCCCCCGACGGCGCGGTGATCAAGTCCGCCGGTGTCGACCAGTCGCTGTGGAAGTTCACCGGCCCCGCCCACGTCTTCGAGTCCCAGGAGGAGGCGGTCTCCGCCATCCTCAACCGCGACATCGTCCCCGGCGAGGTCCTGGCCATCCGCTACGAGGGCCCCTCGGGCGGACCGGGCATGCAGGAGATGCTGCACCCGACGTCCTTCCTGAAGGGCTCGGGCCTGGCCAAGAAGTGCGCGCTGATCACCGACGGCCGCTTCTCCGGCGGCTCCTCGGGCCTGTCGGTCGGCCACATGTCCCCGGAGGCCGCCCACGGCGGCCTGATCGGCCTGATCGAGAACGGCGACCCGATCTCCATCGACGTCCACGGCCGCGAGATCAACCTGGACCTCGACGAGACCGAGATCGCCAGGCGCCGCGCCGCCATGGAGGCCCGCGAGAAGCCGTGGACCCCGGTCGACCGCCCGCGAAAGGTCTCCCGCGCACTGCGCGCCTACGCCGCGATGGCCACCTCGGCCGACAAGGGCGCCGTGCGCCAGCTGCCCGACGAGCGCTAGTCGCCCGGCGACGGCCGGGTGACGGCCGACGACGGCCGCCACCCGGGCGCTGCCCCGGGCGCGCGCCGGTGGGCGGACACGCGCCCGCGGGCGGTAATCTGTCTACCCATGCCGGTTCACTCGAACACCACGGATTCCCGCACGGCACCCCTGGCCGCCCTGCGCCGCCTCATCATCCTCATCGGGATGGCGACCGGGCTGGCGGTCACCGCCCAACGCGTCCGGGCCTTCGGCTACCCGGAGGACACCCGTGTCCTCGACTACGCGCTGGACATGGCCGTCTACCGGGAGGGCGTGCGCGCGTTCCTCTCCGGCGGCGAGCTCTACTCGCAGATGATGGACGTCGACGGCATCAAGCTGCCGTTCATCTACCCGCCCTTCGGGGCGCTGGCCCTCTCCCCCTTCGCCCCGACGTGGCTCAGCCACCGCGCCGCCGGCGACCTGATGGTCGTCCTCTCCGGACTGCTGGTCCTGCTGTGCCTCCACCTCGTGCTGCGCGCCGTGGTGCGCGAGCGCGACTGGGTGCTGCCGCTGACGGCCGTCTCCTGGCCCGCGTCCATGGCGCTCGAGCCGCTGGTGCTCAACGGCGAGTTCGCCCAGATCAACGTCGTGATCATGGCGCTCGTCGTGCTCGACCTGGTGCCGCGCAAGCGGTACCTGCCGCAGGGTTGGCTGATCGGCCTGGCGGTGGCCATCAAGCTCTCGCCGGCGGCGATGCTGCTGTACTTCCTGGTCAAGCGTCAGATCCGGCCGATCCTCTCCGCCGCGGTCTCCGCGCTTGCCGCCACCGCGCTCGGTGCGGTGATCCGCTGGGACCAGACCAAGGAGTTCTTCGGCGACATCCTGCTCGGCATGGGCGGCGGCGGCGAGATCGGGGTGGACCCGACCTACACCTCCAACAGCTCGATCAAGGCGATGATCATGCGCTTCGCGCCGACGCACGAGTGGCTCACCGCCAATGACACGCTGGTCAACGTCCTCTGGCTGGTGCTCTCGCTGGCCGTGATCGCCTGGGGCGCCTGGCTGATGCACCGACTGATCACACGCGGCTGGGACACCGACGCCTGGCTGGTTAACGCGCTGGTGATGCTGCTGATCTCCCCGATCAGCTGGTCGCACCACTGGGTCTGGCTGGGCCTGTTCTTCCCCGTGGCCGCCTACCGGGTGCTCTCGTCGACCCGGCCCGCCCGCGGCGTGGCCGCCGTGGTGGGCCTGTGGGCACTGCTGCTTCTGACCAGGCCGCTGAAGTGGGCCTACGGCGACGGCATCGACTTCACCGAGCTGAGCTTTCTCGCCCGCGTCCTCGTCAGCGACTCGGTCTGGCTGGCCCTCGCCTTCCTGGCCGTGCTCACCGTCCACCTGGTCCGCAGCCCGGACACCGCGACCGGCACCCCGGAGACCACAGAGGCCGCGGGCGCCACGGCCGCCCGCTGACCCGCCTTGCCCCTCCCCGGCGGCCGCTGAAGGCCGCCCCGGACACACGAAAACGCCGGCCCGCAACGGGCCGGCGTTTCTCACGCTGCCCCGGGCGCGGGGCCCGGCGGCGGGAACGTCTCGACGTACCGGATCAGACGAGGCGCCGGATCAGAACGGGTTGACCCCCGCGCCGAACCACCACAGGGCGCCGAGCGCCACGACTGCGACGACGATGAAGATCCACGAACTGGCCAGCGGGCGGCGGGCCCAGCCGCGCGGGTAGTCGACCGCCCAGGTGCCCGGACCGGTGAACTGCAGGGCGATCAGCGCCCCGCCGAGCACCAGCGGCAGCCAGACGTCGGCCGGCCAGTTGAACACGTCGAGGCCGGCACCGGCGTTGAAGATCGCGTGCAGCGCGGAGAAGCCGACGGCCACGATGCCCACGGCGGCGAACAGCGGAGTGATCAGGCCGAGCAGCAGGAAGACGCCGGCGGCGAGCTCGGCGGCCGGCACGGCCACCGACAGAATGCCCGACCAGGCGTAGTTGGCGTAGTCGGCCTCCAGGCCCGCCAGACCCTCGCCGCCGTCGAGGCGGAAGAAGACCGTCAGCGAGTGCAGGATGAGGAACGCCGAGACGAACAGGCGCAGCAGGAACAGGCCGAAGTCGGTGGTGCCGCGGCGCGTGGCGTCCAACGGCTCCTCCTCGAGCCTGCCGAGGTCACCGGGGGCGATGACCTCCTCGTCGTCCAGGGCGCGCTCATCAGCGACGGTCGCGGCGCCGCCGGCACCGGCCCCGGCACCCGCGGCGCCGACGGCGGTCGGTCCGATGTCGAGGGTCTCGGTGGAGTCGCCGGCCGGCATGACCGTCGTCTCCGGGGCCTCCTCCTCACCGCGGCGCCTACGCAGGCTGCGCAGGCCGCGGCCCTCGTCGCGGGTGCTCGTCGGGGCGTCGGAGGCCAGCGGTTCGGAGCGGTCCGGGCGCGCCGTGGCACCGGCGGCCGGCCGGTCGAGGAACTCCGTCTCGGCGGAGTCGGCGTCAGTGCCGGCGGCCGGGCGCTTCTCCGGCTCCGGCGAGCGCGGCGGGATCGACTGGGGCGCGGCCCGGCCGGTGCGTGCGTAAGGGTCCGTCCGGCGCGGACGGCGCCGCGGGTGCGCGGCCTCCTCCTTGTCGGCCTCGCCGTCCTTGCCATCCTTGTCCGCCTTGTCGGCCTTGTCGGCGTCGCGCCGGGAGAGCCGCGTCGAGCCGGCGCCCGAGCCGCGGGCGGGGCGGGAGGTCTTGGCGTCTTTGTCGGGGTCGTAGGTGGGCAGGTCCAGGTCGTCGAAGTCGTCGTCGAGCGGCTGGGATCCGGCCCGGTCGTTTTTCTCGCTCATGTCCCACAGATTAGGCGGTGAACACCTTCTCACGGGGCTGCCGCGCGGGAGGGGCAGCGCCCGAGTTCACGCTCGAGCGCGTCCTTCTCCGCCGGGGTCACCCACAGCCCGTAGGCCGCCTTCACCTCGACCTGGCGGGTGGCGTAGTCGCAGCGGAAGGCCTTGTTCGGTGGCTGCCAAGTCGCCGCGTCCCCCGCGCCCTTGGACTGGTTTGCCGAGCCGTCGACGGCCAGGAGGTTGCGCGGGTCGTTGGCGAAGTTGCGCCGGGTCTCGGCGTCCCAGAACTGGGCGCCGGTCTCCCACGCGTTGGCCAGGGCGACCACGTGGTCGATGTGGATGCGCGAGGCCTCGTCGGTGCCGCGGTCGAAGCGGCGCACCTCGCCGGTGTAGGGCTCGTCGAGCAGCCCTGACTGCGCCACGCACCCGTGCGTGCCCGGGCGCACCTCGAGCTCGCGCAGGTCGCGGCGCAGGATGTCGTTGCGCGTGTCGCAGCCGTTGTGCCCGAACTCGACGGTGACGTCGTCGCTCCACCGCTGCCCGAACTCCTCGCGCTCGTAGCCCGTGCGCGGCGCCTTGCCCTTGACCTCCAGGCCCGCGAGCAGCGCAGAGACACCGTCCGCCTCCTCGCTTTCCGACGTCGACGGCCTCGGGGTCGCCGTCACGCTCGGCGCGGGCCCGCTTTCCGACGTCGCGTCGGCCGGCGTCTCCGTCACCGTCACCGTGGGCTGCGTGGCCGTCGCCTGCGCGGCGGTGGTCTGCACCTCGCGCTCGGCGCCCGGGGGCGGGGCGTCCTTGGCCGCGATGACCAGGGAGAGGACGAAGACCGCGGAGAGCGCGGTGAGGAACTTCTTCATGATGAATAGAACGTTAACAACGCCGCGCGACGCGCGGCACCACCGCCCGCACGACCGTCCGATCACGCGCACATCCCTTGCAGGCGCGACGTCGTCAAGCTATCTTTGTTGACATATCACCTAGAAGAGAGTCTGCACCATGGCACACGACGAGGACTGGGCCGGCGACGCGAAGAACGCCTCCCCGGACGGCGAGTTCGTCCGCGACACGACCTACATCACCGACCGCCTGACCGCCGACCTGGCGCCGGGCTCCGCGCCGCGCGCCCGCGAGGACGGCGCCTTCGACTGGCCGGTCGAGGCCGGCCGCTACCGCCTGATCGGCGCCAGGGCCTGCCCGTGGGCGCACCGCACCATCATCGCCCGGCGCCTGCTCGGACTCGAGGACGCGATCTCGCTGGGGCTGGCCGGACCCACCCACGACAAGCGCTCGTGGCGCTTCGACCTGGACCCCGAGGGCGTGGACCCGGCGCTCGGCGTCCCGCGCCTGCAGGACGCCTACCTCGCCCGCTTCCCCGAGTACCCGCGCGGGATCACCGTGCCGGCGCTCGTCGAGGTCGCCAGCGGCAAGGTGGTCACCAACGACTTCCCCACCATCCCCGTCGACTTCAACGACCAGTGGCGCGGGCTGGCGCGCGAGGGCGCGCCGGACCTCTACCCCGCCGAGCTGCGCGAAGAGATCGACGCGGTGGCCAAGCGGGTCTACACCGAGGTCAACAACGGCGTCTACCGCTGCGGCTTCGCCGGCTCCCAGGAGGCCTACAAGTCCGCCTACCACCGGCTGTGGACGGCACTGGACTGGCTCGAGGAGCGACTGAGCGGGCGCCGTTACCTGGTCGGCGAGCACATCACGCTCGCGGACATCTACCTCTACCCCACCCTGGTGCGCTTCGACCCCGTCTACCACGGCCACTTCAAGGCCTCGCGCAACAAGATCACCGAGATGCCCGCACTGTGGGGCTACTTGCGCGACCTGTGGCAGACCCCCGGTTTCGGCGACACCACCGACATCCTCGAGATCAAGCAGCACTATTACGCGGTGCACACCGACGTCAACCCCACTGGCGTCGTGCCGCTGGGCCCGGACATGACCGGGCTAAACACCCCGCACGGGCGCGAGGAGCTGCCCGGCACCCCCTTCGACGAGGGCGTGACCCTGCCCGGGCCGGTACCCGCGGGCGAGGAAGTCAAGAACCCGGACTTGTCCGCCTAGGGCAAGCTCAGTCCATCTCGGCGGCCGCGGCGACGACCGCGTCGGTCAGCTGACCGAGCACCCGGGACTCGAGGCGCCAGCACTGCCAGTACAGCGGCACCTCGAGCACCTGCTCGTCGAGGGCGACCAGCTCGCGCTCGAGCAGCAGCGGGCGGGCCTGCGGCTCGGGCAGAAGCGCCCAGCCGAGCCCGGCCCGGGCTGCCTCGACGAAGGCCTCGGAGCTGGGTACGTGACTGATCCGGCGCCGCCGCGGCACGCGCCGGCCGAGCCTACCGGTCAGGTCGTCGTCCTGGAGCGCGTCGGTCGGCCCGAAGCGCAGCGCCGGCATGTGCGCCCAGTCCATTCCCTCGTGCGTGGAATAGCGCGCCCGCAGCTCCGGGGTGGCCACCGCCCGGTAGCGCATCACCCCGAGGGCGACGACCTCGCAGCCGGACACGGCCCGCGGCTCGCGGGTGACGGCCCCGATGACGTCGCCGCGGCGCAGCAGCGCGAGCGTGTGCGCCTCGTCCTCGACGCGAAGGCGCAGCGCGACGTCGCCCCAGGCGGCCGCGGCGGCGAAGACGGGGCGGAACCAGGTGGCCAGCGAGTCGGCGTTGACGGCCATCGACAGCGGCACGCGCGCGAGCCGACCGCTGAGCTGCGACTCGGCCTCCGCCTGCAGCAGGGCCATGCGGCGGGCGGCCTGCACGAGGACCTCACCGGCGTCGGTCACCCCGACCGGGCTGGTGCGGCGCACGAGCACGCGGCCCGCGTCGCGCTCCATGGCCTTGATCCGCTGGCTGACCGCGGACGGTGTCACGCCGAGGGCCGCGGCGGCGGCCTCGAAGCTGCCCTCCTCGACCAGTGCGAGGAGGGTCTCCAGGTGCGTCGGGTTCACCCGAGCCAGCGTAGTGCATCCGCGGATGTGATCTCTGACATAGATCGGCGCCGAGGCGGCGGCGCCGCGACCGCCCGGCCAGCGCGAAAGGGTGCGCCCGGACTGCGCAGTTAAGCAGTTCTTCACCAGGTTCAAGATGCTTACCTGGACTTCAATGTGCCCCGGCGGCACACTCAGGCCCATGACCACGTCCGCGACCTCCATCGTCCTCGCCGGTTTCCTGCTGGGCATCTCGCTGATCGTCGCGATGGGCCCGCAGAACATCCTGCTGATCAAGCAGGGCATCCGACGCGAGGGCATCACGGCCGTCGTCCTCGTCTGCTTCTTCTCGGACGCGATCCTCTTCGTCGCCGGCGTGCTGGGGGTGGGCAAGCTCACCGAGGCCTTCCCCGCCGCGCTCGACGTGCTGCGCTGGGTGGGCGCGGCCTACCTCTCCTGGTTCGCCTTCACCTCCTTCCGCGACTGCCTGCGCCCGAAGAAGGAGCGCGAGCAGCCGCTCTCCGTGGTCGAGGAGGCCGAGCCGGAGGCGGTCGCCGCCGAGGGGTACGCGGCGACCACAGGCACCACCGTGAGTTCACGCACGACGGTGAGCGGCGCGGCGTCGGAAAGCGGCGACACGGTCGACGGCAACTGCACCGGCTCGACCGCGGTGGGCACCCGCGAGCGGGGCCCCGCCCCGCAGGGGCCGCGCGACGCGGGCGACGACGCCGGGCACGGGGCCGGCCACCGGCCGGTCTGGCTCAAGCCGATGCTCGCCGCGATCGCGCTGACCTGGCTCAACCCGGGGGCCTACCTGGACAGCCTGGTCATGATCGGCGGCATCGCCCACCAGTACGGCGACCCGGGCGCGTGGTGGTTCATCACCGGCTGCCTGGGGGCCTCGGCGGTGTGGTTCGTCGGCGTCGGCTACGGTGCGGGCCTGCTGTCCGGGCCGCTGTCCAGCCCGCGGGTGTGGCGGGTGCTCAACGGTGCCTTCGGCGTCATCCTCGTCTTCCTGGTCTGGCGCCTGGTCACCATGTGACGGCCCCGCCGCTGACTCAGCGGTGGGTGCGCGAGGCCGTCGCACCGGCCCAGATGTTGATGCCGGCGTCGTGGGCGGCGGCGTCGATCTCGGCGAGCTCCTCCTCGCTGAACTCGAGGTTGCCCAGCGCGTCGATGTTCGCGTCGAGCTGTTTCACCGAGGACGCGCCCACCAGCGCGGAGGTCACCGTGGCCTCGCCCTGGTCGCGCAGGATCCAGGCGATCGCCATCTGGGCCAGCGTCTGCCCGCGCTTCTCCGCGATCCCGTTGAGGCGGCGCACCATCGCCAGATTGTCCTCGCTGAGCATCTCGGAGCTGAGCGACTTGCCGGCCGCCGCGCGCGAGTCGGCGGGCACCCCGTCGAGGTAGCGGTCGGTGAGCAGGCCCTGTGCCAGCGGCGAGAAGGCGATGACCCCGAGCCCGGAGCCGGCCGCCGCGTCGAGCAGGTTCTCGCCGGCCTCGCCGGGCTGCTCGACCCAGCGGTTCAGGATCGAGTAGCTGGGCTGGTGGATGGTCAGCGGGCAGCCCTCGCGCTCCATGATCTCCACGGCCTCGCGGGTCAGCTCGGGCCCGTAGGAGGAGATGCCCACGTAGAGCGCCTTGCCCTGGGCGACGATGTCGCGCAGCGCGCGCATGGTCTCCTCCAGCGGGGTCTCCGGGTCCGGGCGGTGGTGGTAGAAGATGTCGACGTAGTCGAGCCCGAGGCGCTTGAGCGAGGCGTCCAGCGAGCTGACCAGGTACTTGCGCGAGCCACCGAAGCCGTAGGGGCTGTCATTCATCACCCAGCCGGCCTTCGAGGAGATGATCAGCTCGTCGCGGTGCCCGGCGAAGTCGCGGGCGAGGATGCGCCCGACGTTCTCCTCGGCCGAGCCGTTGGGCGGGCCGTAGTTGTTGGCCAGGTCGAAGTGGGTCACCCCGCGGTCGAAGGCGCGGTGCATGATGGCGGCCTGGCGGTACAGCGGCTTGTCGTCGCCGAAGTTGTGCCAGAAGCCCAGCGAGACCGCGGGCAGCTTCAGCCCGGAGCGGCCCACCCGGCGGTAGGGCATGTCGTCGTAGCGGTCACTTCTCGGTTGATAGGTCATGGGACCCATTGTCCCCGTCTGCGCACTTCCTGTCGACGTCTCCACGCGCGGCGTCGGAAAGCGGAAACGGGCGCCGGAAATCCGATCGATTCCCGACGCCCGCGGCGTCACCGTCTGCGTGCCGGTGACTGCCCGGCGCGAGGTTGCGCTACTTATTGCCGACGGCGTGCGAGCCGGCATCGCCGGTCCCCGCGCCGTCGGTGGTGGTCTCTGCCGTGGTGTCAGCGTCTGCCTCAGCGTCGGCCTTCCCGGAGTCCTCGAGCGAGAAGTCGGACTTCTCGGACTCGTCGAGCAGTTGGGCGACCTTGCCCTCCGGCTCGTAGTCGACCTCGTCGTCGTTGAGCAGGTCGTCCGCGACCTCGACGACGATGGTCTCGCGCAGGGAGTCGGACGTGACCGAGGAATCGTCCAGTGCCTCGTCGAGCTCCCTGGCGTCGGCGCGGCTGAACTCCTCGTCGGGGTGCTCGCGGTTGTAGGCGAGCTCGTAGATGCGCTCGCGGCGGGTGATCTCCTCGTAGATGCGCTTGCGGTTCTTGATCCACCAGGCGACCAGGACGACGACGAGCGCCATGCCCAGCCAGCCGATGATCGGGTAGACGGAGCTCATCAGAGAGTCGAAGCCGACGAAGCTGACCACGTAGCCGATCAGGCAGAGCACGATGTAGTACGGCCGGTAGCGGTTCTCCTGGCCGACGGTGATGCGCTTGCCCAGCGCGTAGAACATGCCGATGCAGGTGTTGAAGATCATCGCGAAGATGACCAGCGACATCAGGAAGCCGGCGATCGGGTGCATGTTCTCGAACATCGCGAGCATGGGCACGTCGGAGTCGCCGACGGCGGCCATGTTCAGGTACAGCGAGGACGCGGCCATGAGCATCAGGACCATGTAGAGGATGCCGCCGGACAGCCCGCCGACGCCGGCCTCCTTCGGGGAGGCGTAGTTGCCGCCGATGACCAGGCACATCGACACGCCCAGGATCAGGGCGAGGCCGCAGTAGTTCAGGGCCGAGAGCCACCAGGGCGAGATCGGCGAGTCCTGCTGCAGGGCGACCTCGTTGAGGAGGGAGAAGTCACCGGGCAGGTTGAACATGGTGTAGACGAAGACGACGACCACGGCGACGATGATCGCCGGGGTGATCGCGGAGATGACCTCGCTGACCTTGTCGACGTCGAACATGCCGACGAAGATCACCAGGGCGGTCATGATGCCCGAGCCGAGCCAGGCCGGGATGCCGAACTGCTGCTCCACGTTGGAGCCGGCGCCGGCGAGCATGACGAAGCCGAAGGCGAAGAGGGTGACCATCACGGAGATGTCGAGGAACTTCGACACGACCGGGTGGGCGACGTTACGGAAGACGCGGTTGTGCTGGTCGGCCAGGAAGTAGCTGCCCAGCTGCAGGATGACGGCACCGGCGACGGACATGATAACACCGGCCATCAGCGCGCCCCAGAGCCCGGCGGAGCCGTGCGAGAGGAAGTACTGGATCACCTCCGCCCCGGTGGCGAAGCCGGCGCCGACCAGCAGGCCGACGAAGGCGAGTGCGATGGAGATTGTGCGTCTGACGTTCACTGGGGTGAAGAGTCCTCGTACGACCCCGCCCGCGGGTCGCTATAGGGAACAGAAACAGGCGTCGTCGGCGCGGCGGGCTCCCGCGCAACCTGGCTAACCATAGCGAGGCCCCCATGAAACACCCAGTTAACACCACGGATTTGAGTAGGTTTGGTAGGCCTATCCACCGTTGTGACCAGTGACACCGACACTCATATTGAATTTTGTAACAATTTGATAACGCGCCGCTCCCGGGCGGGCGCGCGGAGACCATATAAAAGCGCCCTGATACGCGGGAATCCGGCGCCCCCGCGCGGTGCCGGGGCCGCCGGGCGGGCGGCTATTCGGGCCTAGCTCAGCTTCTTGGCGATGAGCTGGTTGACATGCTTCGGGTCGGCCTTGCCGCGGGTGGCCTTCATGACGGCGCCGACGATGGCGCCGGTGACCTTCTTGTTGCCGGCGCGGTACTTCTCCACGATGTCCGGGTTGGCGGCAAGGGCGTCGTCGACGGCCTTCTCGATCGCGCCGTCGTCGCGGACGACCTCGAGGCCGCGGGCGGCGACGACCTCGTCGACGTCACCCTCGCCGGCGATGACGCCGTCGACGGCCTGGCGGGCCAGCTTGGTGGTCAGCTTGCCCTCGCGGACCAGCTCGGCCACGCGCGCGACCTGCTTCGGCTCCATGCCGACGGCGGCCAGCTCGACGCCGGCCTCGTTGGCCTTGCCGGTCAGGTAGGAGCCCCACCAGGAGCGGGCCTCATCGGCGCTGGCGCCGGCCTCGACGGTCTCGACGACGAGGTCGAGCGCGCCGGTGTTGACCAGGTCGCGCATCTCCTCGTCGGAGAGCTTCCACTCCTCCTGGATGCGCGCGCGGCGCACCCAGGGCAGCTCCGGCAGGCCGGCGCGGATCTCCTCGACCCACTCGCGCGGGGCGATGACCGGCGGCAGGTCCGGGTCGTTGAAGTAGCGGTAGTCCTCGCTGGTCTCCTTCGGGCGGCCCTTGGCGGTCGAGCCGTCGGCCTCCTGGTAGTGGCGGGTCTCCTGGACGATCTCCTCGCCGTTCTGGATAGCGGCGGCCTGGCGCTGCATCTCGAAGCGGATGGCCTGCTCGACGGACTTCAGCGAGTTGATGTTCTTGGTCTCGGTGCGGGTGCCGAACTCCTCCTGGCCGATCGGGCGCAGGGAGAGGTTGGCGTCGCAGCGCATCGAGCCCTGGTCCATGCGGGCGTCGGAGACGCCGAGGGCCTTGACCAGGTCGCGCAGGGCGGCGACGTAGCAGCGGGCGACCTCGGGGGCGCGCTCGCCGGCGCCCTCGATGGGCTTGGTGACGATCTCGATGAGCGGCACGCCGGCACGGTTGCAGTCCACCAGCGACTTCGTGGCGCCGCGGATACGGCCGCCCTCGCCGCCGATGTGGGTCAGCTTGCCGGTGTCCTCCTCCATGTGGGCGCGCTCGATCTCCACGCGCCACTCGGTGCCGTCGTCGAGGACGACGTCGAGGTAGCCGTCGTGGGCGATCGGCTCGTCGTACTGGGAGATCTGGTAGTTCTTCGGCTGGTCCGGGTAGTAGTAGTTCTTCCGGGCGAAGCGCGAGGACTCGGCGATCTCGCAGTTGAGCGCGAGACCGATCTTGATGGCCCATTCCACGCCCGTGGCGTTGACCACCGGCAGGGCGCCGGGCAGGCCCAGGGAGGTCGGGTCGACGTGGGTGTTCGGCGCGGCGCCGAAGTGGGCGGACGAGGCCGAGAACATCTTGGTCTCGGTGGCCAGCTCGACGTGGACCTCCAGGCCCATCACGGGATCGAAGGTCTCCAGGACCTCGTCGAAGTCCATCAGGTCATACATCGCGGCAGTCATGGTCACACAGTCTAGCGCCCGCTCACCGCACGGTGCGCGCGGCGTCGAGAAGCAGCGCCACCGCGCCGCGCGGGCGCCCGCCCCGGCGCCACACCGCACGGATCGGACGGGTCATGGCCACCCCGTCGACGCGCACGGCCCGCAGGTCAGCCGCCCCGGACAGCGCGGCGGCCGGCACGATGCCCGGGCTACCCAACGCGCGCACGGCCGCGGGCAGCGCGGCCTGCTCGGCCAGCTCCGCGCGCGGCGGCACCAGGGGCCCCAGGCGGGTCTCGGCGACCTCGCGGCTGCCGGAGCCGGTCTCGCGCACGATCAGCGGGGTGGCCCGCACCGTCTCGCGGTCCACCTCTCCCCCGGCCCAGGGGTGCCCGGCGGGCACGGCGAGCACCAGCTCGTCGACGGTGACCACGGCGACGGTCAGCTCGCCGGCGGCCGAGGCCGGCACGCTGAGCGACTCGATGAAGCCGAGCGTGGTCTCGCCGCGGGCGACGGCCTCGGCCACCGCGCGCGAGTTACCGCCGTCGACCCGGAAGCGCAGCCCGGGGTGGCCGGACCCCGCGGCGGCGAGCCAGCGTGGGATGTAGTGGTCGAGCACGGTCTGCGAGGCGGCGACGTGCGCGATGGCGTGGTCGGGGTCGCGCTGGGCCTCGGTGACCTCGGCGAGCTCACGGGCGGACTCGAGGACCCGGCGGGCCTGGCGGATGATGTCCGCGCCCGCCGGGGTGGGGTACGCGCCGGTGGGCGTGCGGTGGAAGAGGGTGAGCCGGCAGGCCGCCTCGGCGCGGCGCACCCGCTCGGAGACGGCCTGCTGGCTGGTGTCCAGCCGGCGCGCGGCGGCGCCGAAGGAACCCTCGTCGGCCACGGCGACGAGCACGGCCAGCGAGCGCAGGTCCGGGATGGCGTCAAGCATGCCAGGCAGTCTAGCCACAAGGGGTGCTTGTGGGTGCCCAAAATTTCATTCGTTCCAATTCCTGCGCCACGTGCAGATACTGGTCGGCATGCACCTTCCCGCCGTAGGCCCCGCATGGTTCGGCATGCTCATGGGCACCTCGATCCTCGCCTCCGCCACCTACGCCCACGGGCTTCCGGCCGTGGCCTGGCCGGTGCTCGTGCTCGCCTGGGTCGTGGCCGTGGTGCTCCTCGGCGGGTTCGGCTGGCGGCTGGCCCGCCGCCCGCACGAGCTGGCCGAGGACCTCGCCCCGGCCGCGCTGTCCTCCTGGGGGATGCTCGGCATGGGCGTCATGGCGCTCGGCCAGGCCACCGGGCTGATCATCGACCACCGCTGGGCTTGGTGGGTCGACTTCGCCTGCTGGGTCGGGGGCACGGCGGTCGGCTTCGGCTTCCTGGCGCTCATCGCGATCAACTTCCGGAGAATGCAGCCGCCGGTCTTCGCCCACGGCCTGGTGCCGGTGACCCCGATGGTCTCCGCGGCCGCGGCGGCGGGGCTGGCCGAGCACACCGTCTTCCCCGCCTTCATGGGCGTGGTCGCGGTGATCTGCTTCATCGTGGCCGCGGGCGTGGCCCTACCGCTGTTCGCGGTGGTCTACGCGCGCACGCTGCCGGGCTTTCCGCCGGTGGGCGCCTCGTGCACCGCGTTCATACCCCTGGGTGTCTGCGGGCAGTCCACCTTCGCCGCCCAGCACATCTCGGCCGTCCACGACGCCTGGCACGGCCCGGCGCTGGTCTGGGGCACCGTGATGCTCACCCTCGCCGTCGTCCTGGGGACTTACGCGTACGTGACCGTGGCCCGGGGGCTGCGCCACAGGATCGGCTTCCACCCCAACTGGTGGGGGCTGACCTTCCCGGTGGGCACCTGCGTGATGGGCAGCCACCAACTGACCCAGGTCACCGGCGCGGCCGGCTGGGAGATCTACTCCGTGATCGCCCTGGTGCTGCTGGCGGCCAACTGGCTCTTCGCGGCCGGGGCCACCGGCCGGGCCCTGCGTAACCTGGGCTGAGGCGGTACCCCGCCCCCGCACCCCGCGCCCGCCGCAGGCAGGGCAGGCGCGCAAGGAAAACGCCGCGCCCGAGGCAGGCGCGGCGTCGGAAATTCAACGGGTCAGTCGGCGACGACGGGCGCGGGCTGCGCCTCGGTCTCCGCCGGGGTGTGCGCGGCGTGGTCGTGGTCGACGCGGCGGCACAGTGCGGCCACGAGCGCGCCGGACAGGTTGTGCCAGACGGAGAAGACGGCGGCGGGCAGTGCGGAGAGCGGGCTCATGTACTGCGCGGCCAGGCCGGCGGCCAGACCGGAGTTCTGCATGCCGACCTCGATGGCCATGGTTCTCCGGGCGCGCTCGGGCTGGCCGGTGAGACGGCCGGTGGCCCAGCCGAGCAGGTAGCCCAGGCCGTTGTGCAGCACGACGGCGAGGAGCACGGTCAGCCCGGCGGTGGTGATCGCGTCGCGCGAACCGGCCACCACGATGGCGACGATGGTCGAGATCGCGGCGACGGAGACCCACGGCATCGCGGGCAGGACGCGCTCGACGAGTCCGCCGGCGAGCTTGCGCACGACCAGGCCGAGCACGACGGGCACGAGGACGACCTGGACGATGGACCAGGCCATCTTGCCGGCGTCGACCGGCATGTACTGACCGGCCAGCCACAGGGTCAGAAGCGGGGTGAAGACCGGGGCGAGCAGCGTAGACACACTGGTCATGGTCACCGAGAGGGCGACGTCGCCGCGGGAGAGGTAGCTGACGACGTTGGAGGAGGTGCCGCCGGGGGCGCATCCGACGAGGATGACGCCGGCGGCGATCTCAGCGGGCAGACCAAGCAGGTGGACGACGATCACGGCGACGGCGGGCATGATGACGAACTGCGCCACCACGCCGATGAGCACCGGGAGGGGGCGGCGGGCGACGAGGATGAAGTCCACGCCGCGCATGGTCAGCCCCATGCCGAACATGATCATGCCGAGCAGGTAGTTCGTCGCCGGAGCCAGGGTGCGGGCGGCCTCGGGGAAGGCGAAGCCGACCAGACCCCCGATAATGACGAGGACGGGAAAGCCGAGCGCGGCGACGTAGGCCGCGCGATCCTCGCTTGGTCTGTTCCGAGTAGCCATGTGCCGATGTTAATTCCGCGCTGTGCGTTTCCGGAATTTTCGACCCCGGTGACCTGGGCGGTCATTGTTCAACACGCGGCCGTTTCCCCTGGTCTAAAACAATTTTGCCGGCCCAAGGTACAGCGGGGGTGGGCCGCCCCCGCTGCGGTGCGGGCGATGCCCGGTCGGGCAGGCCGCTGTCCGGCGCCCGCGGGTCTCAGTTCTTCTCGACCAGGCCCGCGCGCTCCAGGATTTTCCGGTAGGGCGTCACCGAGACCGGCTGGCCCTGACGGTAGCGGCGCCACTGGCGCTTGGCCTCGGCGGCGATCAGGGGGCGGATCTCGCGGTGGAACTCGTCGAGGCGGCCGAGCAGGAACGCCCGGTTGGCCCCGAAGGCGAGGTGGTGGGCGCCCTCGTTGAGCGGGTGGCCCAGGTGCCCGGGCACCCAGCGAACGACGGCCTTGCCGCGGGTGCCCTTGGGCGGGGCGGTGGTGGCCACCGTGTCCGCGCTGTCGGCCAGCAGCAGCGGGGCGGGTGTGCCGGAGCGGCGCCGCATGACGGTCAGCGCCCAGCTGAGCGCCTCCTTCTCGGCGCGGTTGCTGGTGCGCGCGTGCGGGAACTGCTTGACCCGGCACCAGCCCTCGGAGTTGACCACCGCGCCGAAGATGGCCTGCGGGCTGCCCTCGTCGAGCAGCGATGCGTCCACGGCGGCGACCACGCGGCCCTCGTAGCGCTCCTCCAGGCCGGTCACGCCCACGGGGTAGCCCCACTCGTCGTAGGTGACCTTGCCGGCCGCCCCGCGCGGGCGTCGCCCTCCGCTCAGGGCGCTCAGGCTCCGGTCCTGCTCGGGCATGCGGGCAACCGCCAGCGCGAGGGCCGGTGCGGCGGCCCGGCCGCGCTCGAGTGCGCCCGGGGTGGCGATGGTGTAGCCGTAGAGCAGGTTGCCCACGATCTGGTGGACGCGCAGCCCCATGGCGCGCAGCTGGTGGCACGCCCGGGTCCACTCGGCCAGGATCGACGTCAGGCTCGCCCAGATCGGCTCGCCGTCGCGGCGGCGCTTGCGCGAACTGCGCCACTCGTCGATGCGCAGCACGTTGAGCCGGCGCCCGCGCCGGAAGCGGTAGGGCGAGGGGTCGCACACGCGCCGGGTGGACCACCACCACTCGTCGCCGTCGATCAGCGTGACGGCGCTAAAGCGCATCTCGACCTTGCCGCGGCGGTTACGGCCCACCGCAAAGCCGGCGGAGACGGAGTAGACGGTGCCCTCCGGGCCCTCGGCGGGCCCTCCGGTGAGCGCGACGGGCAGGGCCTCCTCGGGCACGCCGCTGGTGGCCTCCGGCACGGGGGTGCGTCTCTTGACTCCCCCGCGCCCGCGCGAGCCGCCGTGCAGCTCGCCGGCCTGGGGCTTATCCCCGGATCCCCGGGCCCGCTCGGGCTTCCGACGCCCGGAGCGCTGCGGATCAGACGTGCGCGAATCCGACTTCCGCGCCCCGGGCCACCCGCGACCCCCGTTCTCCGGAGTCACCGAAGCCCGGCCGCGCCCACGACCGCGTCTCCCCCGGCGGCCGCGGCCACGCCTGCGCGAGCGGGCACGCCCTGAGTCACCTCTACCCGAGGCCCCTTCTTCCGGCGTCTTCGGGTCCTGCTCCGCCGGCCGCTGATCCGGATCAGCCAATCAGCTCAGCCACTCAGCCGAACATCGCCTGGGCGGTGCGGTAGCGCTCCTCGGGCACCTTCTTCAGGTGGCCGACGGCCTCCTCGAGGTCGACCAGCTCGATGTTCTCGCCGTGCAGAGCGACGGTTTTGCCGAACTGCCCGGCCTCGACCGCACGAACCGCGCCGACGCCGTAGCGGGTCGCCAGCACGCGGTCGAAGGCGGTCGGGGTGCCGCCGCGCTGGATGTGGCCCAGCACGGTGGTGCGCACGTCGTGGCCGAGGCGCTTGTGGATCTCGTCGGCGACCTGCTGGCCGATGCCTGTGAAGGTCTTGTGGCCGAACTGGTCGATCTCGCCCTCGCGCAGCTCCATGGTGCCCTCGGCGGGCAGCGCGCCCTCGGCCACGACGATGATGCCGTACTTCTCGCCGAGCTGGAAGCGACGCTCCATGGCCTTGCACACGTCCGCGATGTCGAAGGGCACCTCGGGGATGATCGTGTAGTGCGCGCCGCCGGCCATGCCGGCGTGCAGCGCGATCCAGCCGACGTGACGGCCCATGACCTCGACGATCATCACGCGGTTGTGCGACTCGGCCGTGGTGTGCAGGCGGTCGACGGCGTCGGTGGCCACGGCCACGGCGGTGTCGAAGCCGAAGGTGAAGTCGGTGCCGTTGACGTCGTTGTCGATCGTCTTCGGCACGCCGACGACGGGGATACCGTTCTGGGCGAGCCACTGCGCGCCCTTGAGCGTGCCCTCGCCGCCGATCGGGATCAGCGCGTCGATGCCGGCGTCCGCGAGGTTCGCCTTGATCTGGTCGATGCCGGCCTTGAACTTGTCCGGGTGCAGACGGCCGGTGCCCAGGATGGTGCCCCCACGCAGCAGGAGGCGGTCGATGAACTCGTCGTCGTAGAGCTGGACGCGCCGGTCCTCGAGCAGGCCGACCCAGCCGTCCTCGTAGCCGACGACCGTGGACCCGAACTCGGAGTTGGCCGTACGCACGATTCCGCGGATGACGGCGTTGAGTCCGGGGCAGTCACCGCCGGAGGTGAGAGTGGCAATACGCATGGCTCACAGTCTAACGGTTGCCCGGCACGCCCGCCGCCTCGGCGGCCTCGGCCGCGGCGGTGAACTCGCGCTTGGAGGCCTGCCACTCGTCCTCGACCATGCCGAGGCGCCAGTAGCCGGAAATGCTCACCCGCCCGCGCGGCACGCCGGCGTCGACGAAGAGGAATCTGCGCATTTCACGCACCATTTCGGCGACCCCGTGCACGAACCACTCGCAGTCCTCGCCCGCGTCGGCGCCGGCGGCGCGCACGGCCTCGACCAGGCGGGTGCCGGGCGTGGCGTCGCCGCGGTGCACCCAGTGCACGCGCACAGATTCTCTCACCGGCAGGGCAACGTGGGTGTCTTCACCGGAGACCTCCAGGAAGACATCCGCCACGTCTTCGTCGGAGAGATTTCCGACGCCCGCCGCCACCGCCGGCAGTGCGGATTCGTCCCCGACGAAGACATGACGCGCCGCGCCGGGGCGCGGCGCCCAGGTCCCTCCGGGGCCTGCGAAGGGGATGACCTCACCGATCTCGGCGCGCTCGGCCCAGGGCCCGGCCACCCCGTCCGCGCCGTGGACGACGAAGTCGATGTCGAAGGCACCGTTGTCGGTGTCGATCTTGCGCAGCGTGTAGGTGCGCAGCTCAGCCGGATCATCTCCGGCGAGAGGCGCTCGCGCCCGGTCACCGTCGCCGGTGTCGCGCGCCTGCTCTTCCTTCTCCGGCCGGCACCGCCCGGCCGCGGCGCCTGGGCCCTCGCCTGGGACTGGGTCTCGCTCACGGGAGCCTCCTTTCGATTGGAAGGCCACCCTACCCTCACAAATTAGAAAGCGCCCGTGGGGCCCGGCCGGCCGCCGGACGCGCCGCACACACGCCGGGTACGCGACGACCCCGGGGTGTGCTCCCCGGGGTCACGCGCGACGTCGGCAATCTCTTACTTGCGGCCGGCCTCGAAGGCGGCGCCGACGCGGTAGAGGCGGTCGTCGGCGAAGGCCGGGGTCATCAGCTGCAGGCCGACCGGCAGGCCGGTGTCGGAGGCACGGTCGCCCGGCAGCGACATGCCCGCCTGGCCGGCGAGGTTCAGCGGCAGGGTGCACAGGTCGAAGGCGTACATCTCCAGCGGGTCCTCGACCTTCTCGCCCAGCTTGAAGGCGGTGGTCGGGGTGGTCGGGGTGGCCAGGACGTCGACCTGCCCGTAGGCGCGGGCGAAGTCCCGGGCGACCAGGGTGCGCACGCGCTGGGCCTGCAGGTAGTAGGCGTCGTAGTAGCCCACCGACAGCGCGTAGGTGCCCAGCATGATGCGGCGCTTGACCTCGGGGCCGAAGCCCTCGGCACGCGAGATGGCCATGACCTCGGCCGCCGAGTGGCGCCCGTCGTCGCCGCCGCGGTGGCCGTAGCGCATGCCGTCGAAGCGCGCCAGGTTCGAGGAGACCTCGCACGGCATGATCAGGTAGTAGGCGTTGAGCGCGTCCGCGAAGCGCGGGCAGTCGACCTCGATGAGCTCGGCGCCCTGGCCCTCGAGCTGCTTGAGCGCGGCGCGGTAGCTCTCCACCACGCCGGGCTGGAAGCCCTCGCCGCCGTTGAGCTGGGCGACCACACCGACCTTGACGCCCTTCAGGTCGCCGTTCGCGCCCTGGTGGGCCGCGGCGACGACGTCCGGGACCGCACGGTCGACGCTGGTGGCGTCCATCGGGTCGTGGCCGGCGATGACCTCGTGCAGCAGCGCGGCGTCGAGCACCGAGCGCGCGGCCGGGCCGACCTGGTCCAGCGAGGAGGCGCAGGCGATCAGGCCGTAGCGGGAGACCTGGCCGTAGGTGGGCTTGACGCCCACGGTCTCGGTCAGGGCCGCCGGCTGGCGCACCGAGCCGCCGGTGTCCGAGCCGATGCCGATCGGAGCCTCGTTGGCGGCCAGGGCCGCCGCGGTGCCGCCGCCGGAGCCGCCCGGGGTACGGGTGGTGTCCTGCGGGTTCTTCGTCGGGCCGTAGGCCGAGTTCTCCGTCGACGAGCCCATGGCGAACTCGTCCATGTTGGTCTTGCCCAGGATCGGGATGCCCGCGGCGCGCAGGCGCGCGGTCACGGTGGCGTCGTAGGGGCTCAGGTAGCCGTCGAGCATCTTCGAGCCGGCCGTGGTCGGCGCGTCCGTGGTCACCAGGTTGTCCTTGAGGGCCAGCGGCACACCGGCCAGCGGGGAGGCCGGCTTCTGGCCGGCGTCCAGGGCCTTGTCCACCGCGTCGGCGGCGGCCAGGGCGGCCTCGGAGCCGACGTGCAGGAAGGCGTGGATGTCCCCGTCGACCTCGGCGATGCGGTCGAGGTGGGCCTGGGTGACCTCACGCGAGGAGACCTCGCGGTTGTGGATCTTCTCCGCCAGCTCGGCGGCGGTCATGGCGGTCAGGTTGGTCGCTTCGCTCATCTGACTACTCCTCCCCCAGGATCTGCGGGACGACGAACTGCTCGTCCTCGGCGTTGGGCGCCTGGTCGACGGCCTGCTCGGCCGTCAACGAGGGCTTGACCTCGTCGGGGCGCATCGCGGTGGTGATCGACTGGGGGTGGCTCATCGGCTCCACGCCCTCGGTGTCGACCTGGCGCACCTTGGAGACGGTCTCGACGATCTGGTCGATCTGGGTGGCGAAGTGCTCGATCTCCTCGTCACTCAGCGCCAGCTGCGAGAGCTTCGCCAGGTGGGCGACCTCCTCGCGGGAAATGTCAGGCACGTGCAATCCCATCCTTCGCTCGACTGACCGGCCGCGCCGGTCCCTTTCTGACCCTGGCCATCCTAATGCACCCCGCCGCCGGTGCCGGGACAGGCCGTGGACAAATCCCGCCGGGGCGCCGGGCGCTCCGTTATGATCGGGGGCCGAACGATTCCTCTTATCTGTGCGTCCCGGCGCGCCCGCGCCCGGGACAGACCGAAAGGTCGACCCCATGTCCTACCTGATCCGCGTGCTCCTCCCCGACGAGCCCGGCAGCCTCGGCGAGCTCGCCCGCTCGCTCGGCCGCTCCGGCGCCAACATCAACTCGGTGGACGTCGTCGAGACGCTTCCCGACGGCACCGTCATGGACGACATCGTGGTGACGGTCCCCAAGGACGTGATGGCCGACGTCATCGTCTCCGCCGCGCAGGACGCCGAGGGGGTGCTGGTCGACTCGATCCGTCCGTTCGCGGGCCGGGTGGACCGCCGCGGGCAGATCGTGATGCTTTCCGAGGTCGCCGAGCACGCCGACAATCCGCGGCGCGCCCTCGAGGTGCTCGTGGGCGTGCTGCCGCGCTCGATGAGCTCGACCTGGGCGCTGGTGCTGCGCGCGAGCGCGCCGGTGACCCGGGTGGCCGCCTCGCAGGCGGCGCCCGCCGACGACGGGCGGGCACACGAGTCGATCCCGGTCAGCGCGCCGCGCATCCTCAACCCCGACACCGAGGACTGGATCCCGGAGACCTGGTCACTGCTCGACTCCGTGCTGGCGGCAGCTCCCCTGCCGGGCACCGACTTCGTGGTCGTGGTCGCGCGCACCGCAGGCCCCGACTACCTGGCCGGCGAGGTCAGCCAGCTCGGCCACCTGGCCAAGGTCTGCGGCGCGATCCTCTCGGCCGCCGACTAGGCGGCCCGGCTACTCGCTCCCGGCCTCGGCGTCCTCCGCCACGGCCTCCCCGGCCCCGGCCACGGCCTCGGCGCCGCCGGCGAGCAGCCTCTCGAAGCCGGCCTCGTCGAGGACCGGCACGCCCAGTTCGCGCGCCTTGGTCTCCTTCGAGCCCGCACCGGGCCCGGCGACGACGAAGTCGGTCTTCTTCGACACCGAGCCCGCCGCCTTGCCGCCGCGGGAGATGATGGCCTCCTTGGCGGAGTCGCGGGAGTAGTTCTCCAGGGTGCCGGTGACCACCACGGTCAGGCCCTCGAGGGTCTGCTCGGCGGTCTCGGCTGGCTCCTCCTCGACGGTGACCCCGGCCGCGGCCCACGCCTCGACGATGCGGCGGTGCCAGTCGACGGCGAACCAGTCCTTCACGCTCTGGGCGATCACCCCGCCCACGCCGTCGATCTGCGCCAACGCCTCCACCGCGGCGTCGTCAATCGCCGTCAGCGAGTGCAGGCGCGAAGCCAGGGCGCGCGCGGCGGTGGGGCCGACGTGGCGGATGGACAGCGCGACGATGACGCGCCACAGGTCGGTCCCGCGCGCGGTCGCGAGGTTCCTCAGCAGCTTCTCGCCCTGCGCGTTCACCGAGCCGTCGTTCTTCGTGTAGACCTGCGAGCGCTTCAGGGCCTCCTCGTCGAGGTCGAAGAGCTCGGACTCGTCGGCGATCACGGCGTTGCGGATCAGGTCCTGGGCGCCGCGCTCGCCGAGCGCCTCGATGTCGAAGGCGCCGCGTCCAGCCAGGTACTCCAGGCGCGCGGAGAGCTGCGCCGGGCAGTGCCTGGTGTTCGGGCAGCGCCAGTCGGCGTCGTCCTCCTTCTGCGGGGCCAGGCGCGTGCCGCAGGCCGGGCACAGCGTGGGGAAGACGAAGGCGCGCTCGGTGCCGTCGCGGCGGTCGGCGACGGGCCCGAGGACCTCGGGGATGACCTCGCCGGCCTTGCGGATGACCACGGTGTCGCCGATGAGCACGCCCTTGCGGCGCACCTCGGTCTGGTTGTGCAGGGTGGCCATCGCGACCGTGGAGCCGGCGACCTTGACCGGTTTCATCACGGCGAAGGGGGTCACCCGCCCGGTGCGGCCCACGCCGACGCGGACGTCGAGCAGCTCGGTGGTGACCTCCTCGGGCGGGTACTTGTAGGCGATCGCCCATCGCGGCGCGCGGCTGGTCGCCCCGTAGGAGCGCTGCTCAGCCAAGGAGTCGACCTTGACCACCAGGCCGTCCATCTCGTGCAGGGCGTCGTGGCGGTGGTCGGCCCAGTAGGCCACCCGCTCCTGGACCTCCTCGTGCGAGTGCACGGGGCGCGTGTACGGCGAGACGGGCAGCCCCCAGGCCTCGAGCGCCCGGTAGGCCTCGTGCTGGGACTCAGGCGCGAAGCCCTCGCGCGCGCCGATGCCGTGGCAGATCATGCGCAAGCGGCGCTTGCGCACCTCCTCCGGGTTCTTCTGGCGCAGCGAGCCGGCCGCCGCGTTACGCGGGTTGGCGAAGGGCTTCTTCTCCCGGGCGACACGCTCGGCGTTGATCTCGGCGAAGTCCTCGACGGCGATGAAGACCTCGCCGCGGATCTCCACCATCGCCGGCACCGGGAACTCCCCGGTGGCGGCCAGCTCGTGCGGGATGTCCTCGATCACGCGGGCGTTGGCGGTGATCTCCTCGCCGACGCGGCCGTCGCCGCGGGTGGCGGCGCGCTCGAGCACGCCGTCGCGGTAGATCACGTCGATCGACAGCCCGTCGATCTTCAACTCGGTCAGGTAGGTCTCCGCCGGGGTGCGGGTGAGCCAGTCGTCGAGCTCCTCGGCGGAGAAGACGTTGTCCAGCGAGTACATCTGCTCGGGGTGCTCGACGTCGGCGAAGGTGCCGTCGGTGGGCGTCGGCGCGCCGACCTGCATGGTCGGACTGTCCGGCACGGCGAGCTCGGGGTGGTCGGCCTCGAGCTCCTGCAGGCGGCGGAACAGCGCGTCGAAGTCGGCGTCCGGGATCTCCGGTTGCTCGTTGTAGTAGAGCTCGCGGTGCCGGCGCACCTCGTCGGCGAGCCGCTGCCAGGTCGCGCGGATGTCGGTGTCTGTCTCAGTCACGGGCACCGAGTCTAGCCGCGCGGGCACACCGGGCCGCGCCGCCCGACGCGTGCCCTGCGCCGCGCCGCGGGCTCTGTCGCACCCGCCCGCTAGGGTGGGCGACATGACGAACTTCGACCCGGCGGCCATGCTCTCCTTCGACCTGGAGACCACCTCGGCGAACCCCCACGAGGCGCGCATCGTCACCTCCGCCATGGTGCGCATCGACTCCTCCGGCGCCCACCCCAGCGAGATCCTCGCCGACCCCGGCGTCGAGATCCCCGAGGGCGCGCAGAAGGTCCACGGCATCACCACCGAGTACGCCCGCGAGCACGGCCGTCCCCACGACGAGGTGCTCGCCGAGACCGTCGAGACGATCCAGGACGGCTGGCGCGACGGGCTGAACCTCATCGTCTACAACGCCACCTACGACCTGACGGTGCTGCGCCACCTGACCGGGGACTTCACGGTCACCGGCACGGTCTTTGACCCGTTCGTCATCGACAAGATCAAGGACCGCTACCGCAAGGGCCGCCGTCGGCTCTCCGACCTGTGCGAGCACTACGGGGTGCGCATCGACAACGCCCACGAGGCGACCTCGGACGCGCTGGCCGCCGCGCGCATCGCCTGGAAGCAGGTGCGTATCTGGCCCGACCTGGTCGAGATGGACGCCGAGGAGCTCATGGAGTTCCAGGCCGTGGGCTACCACGAGATCCAGACCGAGTTCCGCACCTACCTCGAGTCCCGCGGGCGCGACGCCTCCGGGGTGACCACCTCCTGGCCCATGCAGGGCTGACGCCCTTTCAATTGCCGACGTCGCGCCGCGCCCCTCGGTGCGCCCCTCCCCGTGGCGAGACATACCCCCAGGGGGTATAGTCCACAGGTGGAGAAAGTAATCGGCCCCTCACCCGGAAAGGACCCCCATGGCCACCCAGAACTACACCGTCACCGGCATGACCTGCGAGCACTGCGAGAACGCCGTGCGCGAGGAGGTCGGCGAGCTCACCGGCGTGACCGCCGTGGACGTCTCGCGCACCGACGGCCACCTGACCGTTACCGCCGACACCGAGGTCGCCGACGCCGACGTACTCGCCGCCGTCGAGGAGGCCGGCTACACCGCCGAGCGGGCCTGAAATACCGACGCGTTCGGAGCTCGAGGCGCAAACCCACCTCCGCGACACCGCACCTCGACGCTGCGACACGACCTCACACCCGCGCGTCGGCGACACGACCAAGAGACGTCGCTGCCCTAGACCGCCCGGATCACGAACGGAACGCTCCTGTCAGGCCAGATGCAGATGCTTCAACGCACCGCGGGCGGCATTTGCGCCACACATGAAGTGCACGCCGGCCCCCGGGGCCGTAGAAGAAGAGCACAAGAACACGCCCGGTACCCCGGTGAAATAGGGATCCGAGGAAACCCTGGGGCGCTTTATCAACTGAACCAGGTCGTTGGCACCGCCGGATATGTCCCCGCCGATATTATTCGGGTTGTACTCCTCGACCCTCGAAGGAGGGCTCGCTTTAAACTCCACGATGGTATCCCTGAAACCCGGGGCATACCGCTCGATTTGGCTTGTCACCAGCTCAAAACAAGCCTTCTCATCGCCGCCCCAGCCTGCCGGCACATGGGAATACGACCACAACGGGTTCAGACGCCGTCCGCCCCCCACGTACGACCGAGACGGGTCCGCCAAATACTGCTGGCCCACGAGGGTGAAGGGGCTGTCCGGCAGCCTCCCCTTCCAACACTCCGATTCAGCTGCCGCAACCTCTTCAGCTCTACCCCCCAGGTGAACGGTACCGGCGGATCGCGCAGGTTCACTGATCCACGGCACATCACCGTCGATCACGTAGTCGACCTTCGCGACACCAGGACCTCGCCTGAAACGCGACCACGCCCGCTCGACGCGCGAAGGGAGGCGCGGGCCCAGAATCTTCCTCGCGGCTTCCACCGAGGTGTCCAGCATGACGACGTCCGCGTCCTGGATCTCCTCGTAAGACTCAACGAGAGTTCCTGGGACAAACTCCCCGCCCAAACTCAAGAACAACCGCAGCATGGCATCGGCGATCGATTGTGAGCCGCCGACCGCAACGGGCCAACCGTACCGATGTCCGACCACCGCGATCAGAAAGCCCGGAGCCGAGGAACCGGGCCAGGACAGCGGCGTGAACGCGTGGGCCGCAATGCCGGCGAACAACGCGCGAGCTTCGTCGGAGCTGTACCTACGCCAGGTCCACGACGCTGGCAGGGCCGCCTTTAGGCCGAATTCCGCGAATGAACGGGGAGAAGACGGCACGCCGAAAACGGGCCGCAGAAAATCCCCGGCGACAGCGTCCGCGTTCGCCGCAAGTCGCTCGCAGCCGCTACGCCATCTCTCTGCGTCTCCCCTGTCAGGAATCCCCCGGTGCATCTGATCGAGATCCGAAAAGAGCGTCGCCGATCTTGCGTCGTCGAGAACATGGACCATGTCGTAGTCGGGAGAAGCGAAGCTGAGCCCCAGGCCCGATAGCCGGTCGCGATAACGGTGGAAAAAAGGGCTCGCCTGCAACATCGGATGAGCGGCGGAGCAGATATCGTGAGTCACCCCGTCGACGAGGAAGTCCCCGCTCCGGAGACCGCCACCGACCGACTCGGCAGACTCCAACAGGGTTACCCGCACACCCGCATCGGCGAGGGCCACCGCGGCAGCGAGCCCGTTGGGACCCGAACCGACCACGACCGCAGAGCTCGTCACTTAAAACACACCCACTCGCAGATATAGACCGACCAATCAATTGTGACGCGGCTCGACGACCCTCACCTCTCGACAAACCTGACAAAACCTCGAGGGCCTGTTTCCCGTCCGCACGACGCGTCTCAAAATCATGCGGGCCCGCCGGAGTCGAACACCGTTACCCCTCCACAAGACAAAGGAGCTAACCGGAACCGCCCAAATACGCGGGAACGAGGTAGCCCTAGGCCGCCGATAAGTAAAGCCCCATCGGCGTGCGCCAAAACGAGGAGCGCGCCTACGGATAGAAATTAAAGCACTCCGCGAGAAGCCAGCGGTGCTCGCCTAAGCCTTCTTCGAAAGAAAATAAACCAGAACCGCGGCACCGAGAGAGCCGATCACGACGCCAACGATACCCTTCGTCGAATCGAATGCATCGAGACCCACACCGGCGATCATGAGGACCACCATGAAAGTAAGACACGCGTTGAAGTAAGGAGACAAGATAAAGATCCTTTCTAAAAGATGAAACCGATCGCTACGGCAGAAGTGATGATTGAGGGCCACTGAAGAATAACATCGGGCTTACCGACCTTCACGGCAATTTAGAGAACACCCCCACACGGGGGTACACAAATCGCCGACACAAAAGCTTGCCCTGCAGCGATCGTGCCTCTTCAGGGGAACGGCACGGGGGGGAACACAGTCATCCGACCCCGGCCCGTTGCGAGGACGACGGCGGCGTACCCCTCGGAGACCAAGCCCGTTTCCGGCGAAAAATCCCCCAAAAAGACGCTACTAGGTCAACACCCGCCGCCGATATTGAACCTCGGCCACCTTAAGCGTCACACAGGCGAACGCGAACAGCCCCAAGAGTGACACCACCAACAGCCAGACCCGGCCATCACCGAAAAAGTACTCCATAGGCCCGCCAGCCATCGAAAGGGGAGGAATCCAGGAAATATTCTGAACCCACCCTTCGCCAAAGGATCCCCATCCCAGCATCGGAGCAAACGGAACCGCCATAGCCCCGAAGAGGACAATCAACACAGGAAGCTGGGCCGCGGTGTACTGGTCGTTCTTAGACACCATCGCGCCTACGAAGGCGAAAAGTCCCGTGAAAGCGAAATATGCGACGCCCATCGACAGCAGAAGGATAGCCGCTATCGACCAGTTCATGTCCGCAAAATCAACCAGGCCTGAAGCGCCCAGTGAAACCACCACCGCCAACCACGCGACGGCGACTTGAATAATACCGACAAAGCCCGCACCAAGAACTTTACCCAGGAACAGTTCTGCCGGATTCACGGCCGAGAGAAGAATCTCGGTTACCCGCTTATCCTTCTCGTCACAAATCGAGGCACCGACGAGGGTCGTGTTCATCATGATCACGATCGAAGTCGCGACCAAAATAAAACAACTCAAAAACAAATCAGCAGCGTCACCACTATCGACCGATCCCACCTTCCGTTCAGTGAAAATTACCAACCCGATCATGCCGACAATGATCAACGCCAGTACCGACAGTACCGCGGGACTGGCCAACGCGAGACGAGCTTCTCGTAACGCGACCGTACGGATCGACTGACCATCTATATTTAAACCCACCGTCAACTACTCCTTCTCGACAGCGAAACTCAATCTAATATTCTGGGCGGAGCCGCTGCATGCTTCTCCAGGATCTAATCGCCTGTCCGTCTGTCGGACGAGCTGAATATCTCGGCCACTGAACTCGACAGGGAGCCCTTCTCCCTGGCGATATCAACAATCTCAGACGCGAGAAGCCCGGACTCCAGGATGGTCTTCAGAGGAAGGCTCGCAACCGACGTTTTCATCTCCACCTGGTTTCCGACGATCTCGACGTCGGTTACGCCGGCACAGCGAGAGAAATCAACATCCGAAAAGCTTCGACCGTTCTCAAATTCAACGATCAACTTAATCCGATTGGAATTAGAAAGGCCTCGAAGTTCATCCGCGTTGCCCTCGAAAGTTATCGCGCCTAGCTGCATCAGAACGATTTTGTCCGCTACGCGATCAACCACGTCAAGCTGATGTGAGCTAAAGAGCACCGTCTTCTTTCGCTGCGCGAACATGGCAAAAATCTTCAACAGCCCGTCGACGCCTATCGGGTCGAGACCGGAAAACGGCTCGTCCAGAATCAGGATGTCGGGGTCGTGGACGATTGCTGCGGCCAGCTGGACGCGCTGCTTGTTCCCGAGCGACAGGTTTTTGACTTTCGTCTCCGCGTACTCGGTGGCGCCTAAAAGCTCCAGCGTAGCCGAGACTCTTTCGCTGATATCCCCGCGCGGAACCTTGTGCAATTCCGCCAAATACTCGAGTTGAGGGCGCACCTTCTCCTCGTCGAAGAGACCACGCTCCTCGGGCATGTAGCCGATGCCACGCACTCGACCGAGAGTAGAGGTCTTCTCCCCGAGGATCACTCTCCCGTTGACTGAACTTATCAAACCCATAGCTATCCGCATCGCAGTAGTTTTCCCGCCGCCGTTAGCTGCCAGTAGGCAGACGATTTCACCGGCATCGACCCGGAAACTCAGGTCGTTCAGCACCCTGCGCTCGCCGAAATTCTTGCAAACAGACTGGAATTCGATCACTTCGATTCCTCCTACACCTTTAGATTCATGCGGTTATCGGCTGCATTCTTCCATGCTGATCGATCGCGCAGCCACCCTATCCAACGAATCGTCGTGCGCGACGGCCACGACGATGTGGTCCGCGGCAAAATCCTCGATCGCGTCTCGCACGTCCTCAGCGGTAGACCGGTCGACGCCCGCCATCACCTCGTCGAGTAAAAGGATTTTCGGATTCCGTGCGAACGCGTCGGCCAAGGCCAACAGCGATCTCTGTCCACCGGACAGTTGGACGCCGGCCCCGCCGACACGCATATCGAGGTCGGAAAAGTGATTCGCGAAGCCGGACTTGCGCAAAGCCTCCAGGCGCTCCTCATCCGAGATTCGAAGTCCGGCCCCGATGTTGTCCCGCAGGGTGCCCTTAATAGGTTCGCGGTATTGGTCGACAAGGAGGACGTTCGTGCGCAAGGAGCTCTTGTCGATTTCCTCGCTGTCCGTTCCGTCGACGAAGACCATCTCCGAGGAGGGAAGCAGACCGTTGGCGATCTCCAGAAGGGTCGATTTACCCGATCCATTCGGGCCGCGCAGCAGATACAGGCCGGGGTGATCAAGTTTCAGGTTGAAGTCTTCAAAAAGGTAGCCCTCCGCCTCAGGGAACCGATAATTCAGATCACGGAGTTCCAGGCTTGCTTCTCCCTCGGCTTCAAGAACTACGTTCCCGGAAGTTTCCTGCTGCACAGACCACAGCTCCTGCAGGCGCCCGCTCGAGGCCTGGGCAGCGTTCCAACTAGCGATGGCCAGCCCCAGTTCCACCAAGGGAGAAATGGCGTAGAGCAGGAACATCAGAAATGCAGTGCCTTCACCGGCACTAGCCTTACCGGTAAACATCGCGGTAGTCACGAGGGCAATCGACAGCACCAAAGCCAACTGAGTACCGATGTTCAAGGTTGGCATCAGCATCCCGTTGGCGATATCCGCCTTAATGCCCGACTTGCGCAATTTCTCCGAATCGGATTCACACCGACCGAGCGCCCAGCCCACCAGGTTCCGGGATTTCAGGACCTTGATGCCGGTGATGAAGTTGAGGATCGTCTCTGCGTAGGCTGACGACGTCTTGCGCACATCGTAGGTCGTAGCCTTGATCCATTTGCCCACGAGGAACGCGCACGCCGCGCAAACGGCGATGGCTCCAAGCAAAATGAAGAAGGTACCCGGCAAGAGCACCACCATACCGACCACACAACCGAGGACCAGCACCAGGCTCCGAATAGCGTCAGGCAGGATGTTGATGGAAGGCGCCGCAACCAAGGCCGTATCCGCGAGCGTACGGTTCTGAACGTCCGCACCCTCCAGCGCACCTTTGCCCAGAATCTGGCTCGAACCGAATTTTTTCAAACTTTCGCGCCTCAGATTCTGCGCGAACGATCCCCCCAGCTGCGCCTTCAGGAAGGTACAAACGACTTGAAGAAACACGTCAGCCAAAAAGACGCATACAAGTAGAACGATCACCGTCCGCGTTCGAGAGGGGTCGTTGCTCGCGACTACATCCAGCACCTTGCCGGTGAGGAACGGCTGCGTTGCAGTGACTACGCCAGCGACGGCAGCGAACAGCAGCAGTATTGCGAAAAGGCCCCTTCGGCCCTCGATGCCCAAATTCCAAACTTGTTTCAAAATATTACCCCTTTTACCTTAACCTGACTGTCAAAGCGTGGATCACGTATCCACCGCCCGACGCGACGGCTAGCCGTGGACGGGCCTAGAAAGCCTGATCGCTTATGATGCAACGCACCGATTGTATGCACCATGACGCTTGACTGAGATATTTTGGAAATTCGCCTCGGCGAACAAATCGCGAGTCGTTTCAACAGAGACCGGAAGAACCGTCTCCCTCATCACCGCGAATTCCTCGCCGTCCCGCAGTTCCGTCGTTGAAGTCATGAGGCCATCGTCGAAGTGTTCGACGTTTAGCGTCATTTGCCACATCTTGTCAGCCAGATAGATCGGCACGGTCATGGGCTCTTCGATTTCGTCGTAAGCCTCGCTCGAAAACAACTCGAGCGCGCAAACGCCGCTACCGGACTCGACGATTCGGTGTATATCAGTCAACTCTTCGACAATCGCCTCGATTCCCGATACGTATTGCAGCGACCCATAGGTACAAAACACGAGGCCGATGTTTGTAGCGTCAATCGCCGAAAGATTGTTTTCCACGTGGACCGGGGCGATTTCAGAGTCGTCGGATAATAGCTTCGCAAAGCTCTCATCAGGCTCGACCGCGTGGAAAGTGGATGTACAGCCGGACCGCCTCAGCTTCTTCAAAACCCGGCCGGAGCCAGCACCGTAATCCAATATCTCTCGCGGCCAGTCGGAGCCGACGGCTCCGCGCAGCCATCCCACATGATCCACATCGGGGTCGACGGTCTCCATTAGTTCGTCATACAACTTGACCATCGTCGTATTACAGTAAAATGGATCCTGGTTTAGCTTGTTCAATCTACTCACGCCTTAACCTTTAAAATGTATTCGGCCTCATCTTCAATCTCGAAGTAATCGAGCACGGCATCGCAGATTGGCCTTGCCTCAGGGTCGTTGCCTGCGAAACGAACAAGCATAACCTGAAGGCAGTCAGCCGTCGTCGGGACTTCGGCTTTCCGCAAGACGAACTCGTTGAGAAGAGTGATCGAATCGTTCACCGCTTTTTCGAGTCGGCCACCGACATCTTTTCCGCTCGCTAGTGTACCCATACCGACCATGATCGTCTGGTGAGCGTCGAACACGGCCTTTTCTTCACGGCGCCCCGGAAACCAAAGTACTTGCGCAATCGAACGCGGAGATATCGTTTGCAATTCTTTCCAAGCACTATGCTCTGTTCGCTCCTTGTTAGCGAATCGATACATAATGCGTACGTCCTCGACAGCCGGATTCGGCGCGAAGAATCTCCAGTTCGGGATGACCGTATTCCCCACGCCGTCGTCCCATCGACGGACGCGATCGAGCGCCGAATCCGGGTGCTGGCTCAGTACCGTCGCAACCAGCCACGCACCGAACGTCCCTACGACGAGATGATCGAAAGCTCGTCTCCAATAGGATTTCATCGTGTTGCCAGCTCCCAAAGTCCTTCAGAGATTTCTTTTGCGGCCTTACGGCCGGTGAGGATCGTTTGATGGTTACTTTCTTTCACCACGACGACATCGTTGCTGTATTCATGGTAGAGATTGTCCTGCGACGATTCGGCGTCCACCGTTTCCTGCGCGGCAAACAGCTTGGTACGGATTCCGTCGCGTAGGGGCTCCAAGGCATGACCTTCGAGAAGGAACGGGTGGATGCTGGACCATTCACGCTTTGAAGCGGTCCACACGTCGGAGCTGAACAGATCAGCCCTGATCCGGGAGAAATATTTGTATTCCCTGGCATACTCAATTGCCTGCTTACGGTAGAGAGCAGCTACACCGAACCGGATGAACGGGGGGATAGTGCGTAGCGCAAGGGCTACCGCGTCACTGCCCTGCTTTTGCGCTTCAGAGTCCACGAGTTCCTTCGGATGCAGAGGATCGATGTAGCCGACGCTGTGGACTAGGCTCTCGTTCTGCCTCGCGAATTCATGGGCGACGAAGCCTCCGTATGAATGCCCCACGAGACAAATTCCGCTCCAGGAAGTATCGTGGCTTTCGCGAATGTCACGGATGACTGCGTTGAGGTCCTCGACACATTCTCCCATGTGGAACGGCTTTTCGTTGAAGACCTGAGATCCTCCGTAGCCCGCCCGGTTATGCAGCAGCACCGCGCCGCCTAGACTCGCCAAGGCGTCTCCCAGGCCAGCTACCGACGATACGGACGAAGAAAGGCCGGGAATGATGACAAATAGCGGACTTCCGGCGCTCTTGGCGGGATGGTACGCGTCGTGGATGATATTTCCGGTCGACGATCTGGTTTCGATGACCTCGTAACCGTTATACGGTCGAGCATGGCGGCTGTTTTGGAATGCCGCGTATCCCGTGCCCAATGCCGTGCACCCAAGAAGGAGTGTTGTTGCAGCTTTAAGGACCTTTGGTTCCGTGACACTTCTCATAAACGTCCGCCTTCGTATTTTTCTTCAATGGCCAATGTTTTACGCGAATTCATCGTCGTGTCCGCAGAGACCAGATTGCAGGATACGTCGAGATGAACGGCAGCACGAAGCGGCCCAATCCCATGAACTTCGCGTTAGCCAAGTGGAACATTCCGAATAGAAGCAACGTCAACTTCGTGCTCCCCTTCGTCGCCAGCCCCAGAGGCATTGCGCTTTCGATGATCACCGTTGATCTGGTGATGGATTTTCCTAGCTTGGGATATTTCCTGAGCAGGCCGTACAGCTTGTTGTCGCCGTACGTCTGGGTACCCATGATTTTTTCGAGCGCATCGCCGTTCGCCCATCTGCTTCCAGGCATCTTTGCGAGTCCTGCGACGATGTAGCTCAGGATCACCTGTAGAGCCAAGAAGTCGCTCGCGGCTTTTCGGGTGGTCTCACTTCCTCCGACTCGTCCTAGTGCGGCTGCCGCGTTGCCTAGGAACGACAGCTGGTCCGAGCCGTCAGTTCCATATAGAAGTTTGGGCTGAAGGAACAGGTGTGTACCTGCTTCAAAGACATTGCACCAAGCTCTGATCTTATTGTTCTTGATCGGCGATGCTAGAATCAAGTTATGACCGATCCTCAGGCATTGAATTGTCTTGAAGATCGTTTCGGCCTGTTCTTCTGAAAGTTTATTCCAGATGGTGGCCACCCCAGGCGGGAATTGCGACTTGAGGTATTTCCAATCGTTTAGGCCTCCGTGTTTCCTGCTGGCGGTGGTGCTCAGATACTCGACCGATGCCACAGTTTCAGTGATCGCGCACGCACGCTCCACCGAAACTAGCGGGTCGGCGTTTAGGTATCGGTCGTACACGTTTGAAGCTTTAGAAAGGATGTTTACCATTATCGTCGCAATTCCGCTCGAGCGCTTATTCCCCTTAGTTGCTGTTAGTTCCCGGCCGCCTTAGCGACCGCGGCACCGACACCGGCGGCCGCCACGAGGGCGCCGGCACCCTTGGCGCCCGCGACAGCAGCAGCGGCGAAGGCGGCGGGGGTCGCGAGAATCGGCGTGTGGAGCTCGTTGCGATCGATCAGACTATCGTTGACCAGCTCTTCGAGGCGGGTCATGTTGGTGTTGAACTGCTTGGACATGTTTTCTACTTCCTCCGTCTCGATGAACAGTTAAGATTCTCCACGAAACTTTTGAAACGGAATATTCTGGAGAAGCTTTGTGATACTGGAGCTTCTTTTGCTCCTGGACAGTCTTTGCGTGAAGTCGGTTAGTTGGCGACGTGGCGGTAGGCCGCGTACGCCGCGCCCGTGACGGCACCTGCACCAGCGACGTAGCCCGCGACCTTCGCAGCGGTCAGGACGATGGCGGGCGTCGCGGTGATCGGGGCGAGCGTGGCGTTTCGCTCGGCCTGGATGGGCCCCTCAAAGGCGGCGTTTGCGTTGATCTGGTTTTCGAGGGTGGACATGAATTCTCCTTGCTGTGCTTGAGAAGATGGCTGGATGCTTGTGTGTGACAGGTGTTGCTTGAACCGTACGAAGTGGCGGGGATCGCCCTTTCACCCTGGGGTGACGCGTGGCAAGGTAACAACGGCCTTCTTGGCCTGCAACCGCTAGAGCGAAGGCCGAAAATCGGCGCTTTTCCCTGCACATTCCACGTTTTTCACGTTTTTGCGGCGTTTCTCTTATCTAAGTCGCAGGTTTTTCCTCTTTTTTCTCAACTTATGACTCAGGTAGCTCTCAATAGGTCCTAGCTTTCTTAAGTTTCGGCGCGGTTTCTCCCAGCCAAAGTGAGGCTTCAGGGCCCTGGACACCGCCGTTCCTACGACCGATTCCGCCGCGGCCGCCCGTCACGTTCGACTCGCCGCGTGACCGTTCTGCTCACACTGATCCTGGGTCGTCGCCTCCCCTGTTCACCCCTGAGAACCCCGCCCAGACCGCCGCCCCTCAGGGAAACCCCGCGCGACCGTTCGCCTCCCGTCGCCCCCGCGCCTGGCACAATGTGCCGGGTGAGCCCCACCCACCGCGACGTCGTCCGTGACGAGGACCTGCCCCTGCCGCTCGAGCGCTGCTGGCCGGCGCTGGTGGTCCTCTGCGTCGGCTTCTTCATGATGCTGCTGGACCAGACCATCGTCGCGGTGGCCACCCCGCACATCCAGGCGGAGATGTCCGCCAGCTACAACCAGGTCATCTGGGTCACCTCCGTCTACCTGCTCTGCTTCGCCGTGCCGCTGCTGTTCACCGGCCGCCTCGGCGACCGCTTCGGCCCGCGCACGATGTACTGCGCGGGCATGTGCCTGTTCACCGTCAGCTCCCTGGCCTGCGGGCTGGCCCCGGGCATGACCGCGCTGATCGTCGCGCGCGGGGTGCAGGGCCTGTCCGCGGCGATGCTCAGCCCCCAGACGATGAGCGTGATCAACCGCATCTTCCCGAGCTCCCACCTGGGTGCGGCCCTCGGCATCTGGGGCGCCACGGCCGGGCTGGCGGGCATGGCCGGGCCCATCTTCGGCGGGATCATCACCCAGCTGTGGGGCTGGCAGTGGGTCTTCTTCCTCAACGTGCCCATCGGCGTGGCCGTCGTGGCCTTCGCCTGGCGGGTGGTGCCCGAGTTCCCGCGCCTGGAGCGCCGCCTCGACGCGACCTCCGTGCTGCTGTCCCTGGTGGCGGTCTTCCTGCTCGTCTTCGGCCTGCAGGAGGGCCAGGACGCCGGCTGGGCGCCCTGGATCTTCGCCACCGTCGCCGCGGGACTGATCGTCGGCACGGCCTTTTTCGCCCAGCAACGCCGCGCCGAGCGCCGCGGTCTCGAGCCCCTGGTGCCGCTGCGGGTGTTCGGCAACCGCAACTTCTCCGGCGGCAACGCGAGCATCTTCATGATGGGCATGACCGTCGCAGGCATCCCGCTGCCGCTGATGCTCTACTTCCAGCAGGTCCACCACCTCTCCCCGCTGACCTCCGGGCTGATGATGATCTGCCAGGCCGGCGTCTCGGCCACCCTCTCCCCCGTCGTCGGCCGCCTGGTCGACCGCCACAACCCGGCCCGGCTGTGCGCGGCCGGGTTCGCCGCGCTGTCGGCCGGCATCGCCCTGCTCTGCGCCGCGATGTCGCTGTCGGGCTCGCTGGTCCTCATCGGTGTGGCGCTCGTCGGCGTAGGGGTCGGCAACGCCTTCGTCTGGGCGCCCAACTCGCGCATCACGATGGGCGACCTGCCGCCCGACCTGCTCGGCGCCGGCTCGGGGGTCTACAACACCACCCGCCAGCTCGGCGCGGTGCTCGGCACCGCCGCCATCGGCGCGGTGCTCCAGATCGGCCTGGCCGCCGAGGCCGCCGCCGGCGCCGCCGAGCCCTCCGGTGTCCCCTTCGGCGTCGCGCTCAGCCTGGCGGCGGTGGCCACCGCGGCGGCCGTGGTGATCTCGCTGAGCGCCCGCGACCCGCACGAGCTCGACCGTGACTAGGCGCAGCCGTCTAGTTCAGCGACTTCGCCGCCGAGGCCGCCCGCTCATAGGCCGCCCGCGCCGCACCCGGGTCCCCGGCCGCCGCGGCGACCACGTCGACCAGCCCGGAGGACTCCCGCAGCCCCAGTCGGGACAGGAGATTGACGACGTCGCGCGCCGACGCCCCGCGCACACCCGTGCGCGAGCCCGCGTCCAGACGCGCGCCCAGTGCGTCGAGCCCGGCGGGGTCAAGCCGCTGCGGGTCGAGCAGCAGCGTGCCGGGGAAGCCCCAGGCCGCCGAGTCGTCACCGGCGCCGCCTAAGTCCTGCCCGGTCGCGTTGAGCAGCACCTCGCGCGGGTCGTCCTCGTCCCCCGTCGCCCGCGTGGCGTCGGTTATCGTGGCCAGCCCGGCGCGGGCGATCTCCGCTGGCACCGCGCGGATCTCGTCGAAGCGGTGGGTGCCGGGAACCCGGCCTGCCACGACGTCCGTGAGCCACGGCTCGTCGAGCTGGACGGCCAGCGCCTCCTGGGCCAGCCCGAAGCGGGCGACGAGGTCGGCGGCGTGCGCAGCGGCCGCGCCGGCGATCGCCTCGGTCAGATCGCGCACCGCCCCGCGGTCGGTCAGCGCCCGGTGGCCGTTGGGCAGTTCCAGCTCGCAAGCCAGCGACCAGGGCCCGAGCAGCTGGGTCTTCAGCCACGGCACCCCGGCCCAGTTCTCCTCGAGCCAGTCGAGGTCGCGGGCCACCCGGTCGCGGGCATCCCAGCTCGCGCGCTGCGGGCGCGCGGAGAGCACCCAGCCGCGCGGGCCCAGGTCCGCGTGCACGCCGTCGAGGAGTGCGACGGTGCGCACCGCGGCGTCGTCAAGTACCCCGCGCTCCGGCAGCTGCGGCACGTGCCAGCGCCCGCCGGCGGCGATGACACCGGTCGCGTCGTCGAGGCGCCGGCCCGGCAGGGCCCCGAGGCCGAGCGCACGGCTCGCCGCGGTCATCGCGCCGCCACGATCGTGCCGGAGCCGAGCACCGCGTCGCGCGCGTAGAGCACGGCGGCCTGGCCGGGGGCGACCCCGGACAGCGGCTCGGCGAGTTGGAGACGCATGCGGTCGCCGTCGATCTCGGCGTGGCAGGCGACGATGCCGCCGTGGGCACGCACCTGCACCTCGCAGTCGAGCGAGCCGCGGAAGTCCTCGTGCAGGCTCTTGAGCCGGTCGGCCTCGATCTCGGTGACCTGGAGGGCCTCGCGCGGGCCGACGGTGACGGTGCCGGTGGCCGCGTCGATGCCGGTGACGTAGCGCGGACGGCCGTCGGCGGCCGGGGACTTGATGTCCAGGCCCTTGCGCTGGCCGATGGTGAAGCCGTAGGCGCCGTCGTGCTCGCGCAGCTTGGTGCCCTCCTGGTCGACGATCATGCCGGGGCGCATGCCGATCTGGCGGCCGAGGAAGGCCTTGGTGTCGCCGTCGGGGATGAAGCAGATGTCGTAGCTGTCCGGCTTCTTGGCCACGGAGAAGCCGCGCGCGGCGGCCTCGGCGCGGATCTCGGGCTTGGGGGTGTCGCCGACCGGGAAGTAGCAGTGGGCCAGCTCCTCGGCGGAGAGCACGCCGAGCACGTAGGACTGGTCCTTCTTGTCGTCGGTGGAGCGCAAAAGGTGGCCGTCAGCGTCGATGCGGGCGTAGTGGCCGGTGGCCACGGCGTCGAAACCGAGGGCGAGGGCACGCTCGAGCAGGGCGGCGAACTTGATCTTCTCGTTGCAGCGCAGGCAGGGGTTCGGTGTCTCGCCGCGGGCGTAGGAGTCGACGAAGTCGTCGATGACGTCGGCCTGGAAGCGGTCGGAGAAGTCCCAGACGTAGAAGGGGATGCCGATCTTGTCGCAGACCCGGCGCGCGTCGGCGGAGTCCTCCAGCGAGCAGCACCCGCGCGAGGACTCGCGCACGGACTTCGGGTCGCGGGACAGGGCGAGGTGAACGCCGACGACCTCGTGGCCGGCGTCCTTGGCGCGGGCGGCGGCGACCGCCGAGTCGACCCCGCCGCTCATCGCGGCGATGACCTTCATTAGCTCTCCTCTCCCCTTTTCCACCGCGGGCTGTCGCCGGGCCCGCGTGACCCGCCGAGTCTATCGCCGCGCCCGGCGGGCGGCCAAGGTGGTCGCGGATCTACCGGATCTACCCCGGCGCGCCAGTTCTACCGGATCTACCGGGCACCGGCAGATCTATCAGTTCTATCCCGGCTCGCCAGATCTATCAGATCTAGAAGATCTACAATGTGCCGCGAGATCTATAAGATCTATCCCGAAGGCCGGGGTCCACCGGATCCGCCTGCACCACGCCCGTGTGCGGCACCCGCCGCATGCCCCGGGACGACGGCGGACGACGACAAATGACGACAGCCGACGACAAAGGAGCTCTGCGCGGCATGCCCACCCCGCAACCCAACCCGTTCCGCCCCTCCTTCGGGGTCTCCCCGCTGGTGCTGGCCGGACGGACCGACCTGCTCTCCGGGTTCCCGCTGGCCCTGCTGGAGGGCCCCGGCAGCCCGCTGCGCACGATGCTGGTCTCCGGACCGCGCGGCTCCGGCAAGACCGTGCTGCTCAACGAGCTCGAGGAGGCCGCCCGCGCGCAGGGCTGGATCGTGCTGCGCGCCTATCCGGGCGCGGACATGCTCACCGACCTGACGGCCACGGAGATCCCCCGGGCCCTGGCCGCCCTCGATGAGGAGCGCCCGGCGCGCCGCATCACCGGCGCCTCGATCGCCGGCCTCGGCTCGGTGCGCACGGAGACCACCGAGCCGGAGCACCGCCCGGCCGCCACGCTGATCTCCGTGCTGCGCACCCTGGCCGAACGGCTGCGCGCCCACGGCACCGGCATCGTCATCAGCGTCGACGAGGTCCAGTCCGCCGACCCCGAGCACCTGCGCGCGGTGGCGACGGCCGTGCAGGACCTGGTGCGCGACGACCACGACGTCGCCTTCCTCGCCGCCGGACTGCCCGCGGGCATCATCGCGCTGCTGCAGCACCCGGGCACGACCTTCCTGCGCCGCGCCGAGCTGGTCACCCTCGGCCCCGTCACCGCCGGGGAGTCGGCGGCCGCCGTCGCCGAGACCGTCGCGGCCGGCGGACGCGAGATCACCCCCGAGGCCGTCGAGCTCATCTCCGCGCGCGCCCACGGCTACCCCTACCTGATCCAGCTGCTCGGCTCCCTGGCCTGGGCGCAGGCCAGCCTCGACGGCTCCGGGGAGATCACCGCCGAAACGGTCGAGGCGATCCTGCCGCACGCGGTTTCCCGGATGGGCCGCCAGGTCCACGCCCCCTCGCTGCACGGCATGCCGGACTCCCAGCTGGCCTTTCTCGTCGCGATGGCCCAGGTGGCCGACGAGGACGGCCGGGCCGCCACCGGGGACATCGCCGCCGAGCTCGGGGTGGCCCCCAACGGGATCTCGACGCGGCGCCGCGCGCTCATCGACGCCGACCTCGTCGCCCCGGCCGGCTACGGCCACCTCAGTTTCACCCTGCCGTACCTGCGCGAGCACCTGCTCGACGCCCACGCCTGACCGATCTGGAGCATCCACCTTGTCCCGCCACGAGATCCCCGGGTACCAGATCGACACCGGCACCGCCCGCCTGGTACCCGACGACCAGCTCGACGACGCCTTCACCCTCTACCTCAACGGGGTGCCCTCCAGCCACGTCGCGATCGGCCGCCCGCTGCACCTGGACTTCGAGTACATGCGCTGGATCGCCGCGGTGGTCCAGCGCTTCGTCGACGCCCACCTGGACGCGGACAAGCTGCGCGTGACCCACCTCGGCGGGGCCGGCTGCTCGCTGCCGCGCTTTTTGGCGGCGGTCTACCCGCGCTCGCGGCACACCGTCGTCGAGATCGACGCCGCGCTGGCCAAGCTGGTGCGCGAGGTCTTCGACATCCCTCGCTCGCCGACGGTCAAGATCCGCGTCGGCGAGGCCCGCGAAGTCGTCGACTCCCTGCGCCCGGCGACCCGCGACGTCATCGTGCGCGACGTCTTCGCCGACGCCGTCACCCCGGAGCCGCTGACGACCACCGAGTTCTTCGCCGCCTGCGCGAGCACGCTGGTGCCCGGCGGGCTGTACGTGGCCAACTGTGGCGACCACGCGGACCTGACCGGCGCGCGCGCCGAGCTGGCCGGCATGGCCGAGGTCTTCGACCACCTCGCCGTCATCGCCGATCCCCCGATGCTCAAGGGGCGCCGCTACGGCAACATCGTGCTCGTGGGCTCGGACACCGCGCTGCCGACCGACCGCGACCCGGACCTGACCCGCGAGCTGCTCGGCGGCGCCGTCCCCGCCCAGTACCACGCCGGGGCGTGGGTGGAGCGTTTCCGCTCCGGCGGGCGGGCACGCCACGACGCGCCTGCGGCGCGCGATTAACGACGTCCCGCCCCGGCCCACTGCCGTACCGGGCCCACGGCGTCGCGCACCCGAAGACCCGGCAGGTAGCAGGAGCAGACGGCCAGGCCCACGGCCGGCAGGCGCACCTCGTCGGCGTAGAGCAGGTACCAGCGGCGGTGCTCGGGGTGGAACTTGGCTTTCGAGGCCCCCAGTGAGCGGAAGCCGTAGAACGGCTCGATGAGCCCGCCGACCTGGTTGAGCGCCTTGTCGAGCATGCCGTCGGCGGCGCTGTCGGTGGCCAGCGGGGCACCTGAGAGCGAGATCCAGTCCATCCCCTCGGCCGCCGCGCCGAGCAGCGCCTCGGAGAGCAGGAACTCGATGACCGGGCGGAAGCCCTCGGCATCGCGGCGCATCATGTCCAGGGTCAGCCCGGTCACGCGCCCCTCGACGCGCACGGGCAGCCAGGAGGTCACGCCCTGCACGCGCCCGGCGGCGTCGAGGGCGACCAGGATGCGGGTGTCCGGGTCCGCCAGCTCGGCCACCCCGCCGAGGGTGAAACCCATCTCGGGCAGCGCCTTGGTGGCGGCCCACTGCTCGGAGAGGGCCTCGATCTGCTCGCGCAGCACCACCCCGGCCTCGGCCCAGGTGGTCCACTTGGCGGTCACGCCCTCCTTCTTCGCGTGGTTGCGCGCGGTGCGGATGTTCTGGAAGCGCTTGCCGCGGAACTCGGCGTCCGAGGTCAGCAGGATCGACTCGTCGGCGACGTGCAGGCGCTTGTAGCCGGCCGGCTCGCGGCCGGCGGCGAAGTCCTCGCCGACCGAGTACCACACGGGCGTCCAGCCCTGGGCGCCGGCGAACTCCTCGAAACCGGCGGCCACCGTGTCCGCGGCACCCGTCCGCCCGGCCGCGAAGACGGGCTCGCCGACGGTGACGGCCACCCCATGGGAGACCCGGTAGGCGACGAAGGCGGAGCCGTCGGGGGCGAACCAGTAGCGGTTGCCGTCCCAGACGGTCATCTGCTGCAGGTGGTCGCCGGTGCCGTCCCGCAGGATGGCAAGGGCGCGTTCGCGGTCGTCGGCCCGGGAGATGTCCGGCACGCTGACCAGCGCGGCGTAGGCGGCCAGGCTCACGCACACCCAGAACAGCCCGGTGGAGTCGACTGCGACGGCGACCACGGCGGCCACGGCCACCACGGCCAGGAGCTGGACGAGCCTGCGCCCGCGCACGGCGACGGTGAAGGCCTTGCGTGTGGCCAGCAGCACGACGATCGCGGTCAGCCAGGGCGCGAGGATCAGGGCGATATTGATCCACCAGCCGGCACCCCAGTCCAGGTCGCCGAGCAGAACCGTCACGCGCAGCAGCACCAGTGCGGCGGTCACCGCGTTGGTGGCCAGGGCCATCCACCAGGCCATCCGGCGCCCGCGCACCACGCCGAGGGCGATCACGGCGTTGACCAAAAGCCACGCGGTGTGCCAGGCGACCTCGCCCCAGGCGAAGAAGCCGGCCTCGACCAGGGGGCCGCCGGCGTGCGGGTTGAGCCGGGTGACCAGCGGGCCCAGCGCCACGCAGAGCAGGACGGTGGCCACCAGCACGCGGGTCTCGTGCGCGGACAGCCCCCGCGGGTCGCGCACGCCGCCCTGGCGGCGCAGCACCAGTGCCAGGACCACGGCGGTGAGTCCCACGACGTCGGAAAGCGTCCCGGCGTAGAGCACCATCGTCAACGACAGCGCGACGGCCGCCGTGGTCAGGCGCCGGCGCCAAAGGATGGGCAGCCGGGCCGCACCGAGCACGGCCGCGCCGAGGATCCAGCCCAGCGGAGAGAGCAGCGCTCCGGAGTCGAGGTCCGCGCCCCAGCGGTTCAGGTCGGTCTCCTCGACGGCGCGGGCGGCCATCAACCCGACCGGGGTGGCCACCAGCTGCATGCCGAGCACCGCCAGCGGGAAGGCGTGCCGGCCCAGCGCGATCTCGGCGGGCACGGCCAGCCCGAGGACCAGCAGGGTGCACATCAACGTGCCGATCGCGCTCGCCGAGGTCAGCCCGCTGGTCACGACGTGCCAGTCGGCGAGCTCATAAGGGGCGCGCACGGCCAGCACGTCGGGGTCGAGAAGCTGGGCCAGCCACATCACCGCGATGAGCCCGAGGCTCACCGGGGCGCGCCCGGCGACGGTCTTCGCCATCGTCTTCATCCCGCTCATTCCAGTCCCCCTCGCTCAGCCACGAAGTCGAAGTTCGCGCGCAGGGCGGCGCGCCAGACGCCGAAGTCGTGCCCGCCGGGCACCTCGGTGTACTCGACGTCCATGCCGGCCTTGTCCGCCGCCTGGCTCAGGTCCTTCAGTGCGGCGGTCGCCTCGTGGTCCGAGGAGCCGGCGACGAAGCGCCCGGCGATGCCGGTGTAGTCGTTGTCCCGGAGCAGGTCGGCGGGGTTCTCGGCGCGGAAGGCGACCTCGTCGCCGCCGAAAAGCTGGTCGACGGTGCGGGTGTGGTCGCCCAGCGAGGGCTCGGCCTGCCCGGAGAAGTCGAGGAAGCTGCCGAAGGCCTGCGGCGAGTTGGTGACCACCTGCAGCGCGCAGGTGCCGCCGTAGCTCAGGCCCCCGATCGTCCAGTGCGAGCGGTCCGGGTCCACCCGGAAGCGCCGGGCGATCAGGTCCGGGGCGGTGTCGGTGACGTACTCGCGCGAGGCGCCGGTGCAGCCCGGGTTGCCGGTCAGCGAGCCGGTGGCGTCGACGCTGACGACGACGGGGCTGACCCCGTCGTGGGCGGCCTGCCAGGCGTCGGCGGTCTCGCCGGCGGTCCCGGAGTCGAACCACTGCTCGGGCGAGCCGGGGTTGCCGGCCATGAGCATGAGCACCGGCAGGCGGTGCTGGGGGCTGCGCCAGTAGGCCGGCGGCACGTAGGCCAGGGCCTGACGGGCGGTGAAGTCGGTGCCCGAGGGCAGGTCGACGTGCACGAGCGCGCCGATGTCGCGGCCGTCCTCCTGCGGCGGCCGGGTGGTGGCCTTGAACTCCGCCCAGTCCATCTCCTTGGCCGCGGGCACCGGGTGCAGCGAGCGCAGCGTCGGGTACTGCTGGAAGACGGTGTTGGTCGCCCCGAGGGCGCCGAGGACCAGCGCCACCAGGGCCGCGGCGGCGAGGAGGCGGCGCCCGGCGGCCGACGCGAGCGAGATGAGGCCGAGGAGCACCAGGCCACACACCGCGTAGACGATCCACGAGGTCGGCTCCCCGAAGGGCCTCAAGACGACCTCGAGGACCAGCCAGACCGCGACGGTCACCCCGGCGGCGGCGCCGAGGGCGGTCGCGGGGCGGCGGGCGCGGCGCGGGCGGCGGCCCTGCCCGCCGCGCCGGTTGCGCGCGGTGGCCAGCGCGGCGAGCGCGAGCAGCGCCCCGAGTGCCAGGCAGGTCCAGACGGTCACCTCGGCGGCCCCGCCCAGCAGGGGCCAGTTGAGGATCTTCTCCATGTTCACCGGAACAGATGTACGCGCCCATTCCGGGGAAATGGAGCGGACGGGCCGCACGCCGGCCCCCGGGTTTGCCGGGGGTTGGCTGTGACCCGGCTGCGCCTAAGCCATGCCCGCGGCGCGGGCGCGGGCGACCACCTCGGGAAGCACCGCGAGCACGCGGTCGACGTCGGCGTCGGTCGAGGTGTGGCCCAGGCTGAAGCGCAGGGTGCCGCGGGCGGTGGCCTCCGGGACCCCGGCGGCCAGCAGCACGCGGCTGGCGCGGTTGACCCCGCTCGAGCAGGCCGAGCCGGTCGCCGCGGCGATGCCCGCGGCGTCGAGCAGCATGATCAGGCTGTCGCCCTCCGCGCCCGGGAAGGACACCGACAGGTGGCCGGGAAGGGCGGGCTCGGTGGTGTTGACGCGCACGTCGTCGACACGCGCGAGGATGCCCTCGCGCAGGCGGTCGCGCAGCGCGGAGACGCGGGCGTTCTCCGCCTCGCGCTCGGCGAGCGCCTCGGTGAGTGCGGCGGCGAAGGCCGCGGCACCGGCGACGTCGTTGGTGCCGGGGCGCAGGCCGCGCTCCTGGCCGCCGCCGAAGACGACGGCCTCGGGCGCCGGGGAGCGCCGCGCCAGCAGCACGCCCACGCCGCGCGGACCGCCGAACTTGTGGCCGCTGGCCGCGAGCGTCGTCGCGCCCATGGCGTGGAAGTCCACGGCGACCTTGCCCACGGCCTGCACCGCGTCGACGTGCACCGGGGTGCCGGCCGCGTCAGCTGCGGCGATGACCTCGTCCACCGGCTGGATCGCGCCGGTCTCGTTGTTGGCCAGCATGCACGCGGCCACCGCGGCCGGCTCCGCCAGCGCCGAAAGATCGCTGACGCGCCCGCCTTCGTCGACGGGCAGATCGACGACCTCGGCGCCGAGGTGGCGCACGGTCTGGAAGACCGCGGAGTGCTCCAGCTGGCTGGCCACCACGCGCGCCGGGCGACCGGCGGCCACGCCGGCGCGGTAGAGGCCCTGCACGGCGATGTTGTCGGCCTCGGAGCCGGCGCCGGTGAAGACGACCTCGACCGGGTCGGCACCGAGCGCGGCGGCGACGGCCTCGCGGGACTCGTCGAGCGCGTGCCGGGCGGCCCGCCCGGCGGCGTACTGGCCGCCGGGGTTGAGGTCGCGGGCGTGGCGCACCCACGCGTCGATCGCGCACTGGCGCATCGGCGTCGTGGCGGCGTGGTCCAGGTAGTGCTCCCCCGCCCCCGCTGCGGTCACTTGCGCTCCTCCAGCTTGGCGATCAGCTCGGGCACGACCTCGAAGAGGTCGCCGACCACGCCGAGATCCGCGACCTGGAAGATCGGGGCGTCCTCGTCGGTGTTGACCGCGACGATCTTGCCGGCGGTCTGCATGCCGGACAGGTGCTGGATGGCGCCCGAGATGCCCAGGCCGATGTAGAGGTCCGGCGAGACGTTCACGCCGGTCTGGCCGATCTGGAACTGGGCGTCGTAGTAGGCCAGGTCGACGGCGTCACGGGTCGCCCCCACGGCGCCACCCAGGGCGTCGGCGAGCCGCTCGACGACGTCGTGGAAGGCCTCCTCGGAGCCCACGCCGCGCCCGCCCGCGACGACGACCTTGGCCTGCGTCAGCTCGGGGCGGGTGCCGCGGGTGGCCGGGGTGAAGGAGGTGACGGTGACGTCCTTGGCGCCGGCGGCCGGCAGCGGCAGGCTCTGCAGGGTGCCCGCCGCCTGCTGCGGCAGGGCGTCGACGACGCCGGGGCGCAGCGCGTAGATGGGGCTGGTGCCGCCGACGACGGCGGAGACCTGCACCTGGTCGCCGAAGATGGAGTGGTTGGCCGAGCCGTCGGCGTTGACGCCGGTGACGTCGGTGAGCACGCCGGAGGCCAGGCGGGCGGCCAGGCGGCCGGCGATCTCGTTGCCGGTCGGGCCGGCGGCCACCAGGATCGGCGCCGGGTTCTGCGCGGCGAGGATGGACACGGCGTCGACCTCGGGCAGGATCAGGCGGGCGTCGTGATCGGCGGACTCGGCTGCCACGATGTTGGCCGCGCCCAGCTCGCCGAGCTGCCCGGCCAGCGGGGCCGCGGTGCCCGGGGCGCCGACGACGACGGCGGTGACGTCGCCGAAGACGCGGGCGGCGGTGATCAGTTCGCCGGTGACGGCGTCGAGCTCGCCGCCGGAGTGCTCGACCAGTACGTATGCGTTGGACATGTGGTGTGCTCTCCTTACAGCAGGTTCTCGTCGTCGAGGAAGGCCAGGACCTTCGCGGCCGACTCGGGGCCGCGGACGGTCTCGCCGGCGGTGCGCGCGGCGCGCTCGTTGGCGCCGGTCACGCGGGTCGCCGCGTGCTCGAGGCCGACCTGCTCCGGGGTCACGCCGATCGCGGCGAGGTCCCAGGTGGTGATCTCGTGCTTCTTGGCGGCCATCAGGCCCTTGAAGTTGGGGAAGCGCGGCTTGTCGGCCTTGTCGGTCACGGAGACCACGGCCGGCAGCGGCGCGGAGAGCTCCCAGTGGCCGTGCGCGTCCTCGCGGGTGCCGGTGACCGTGTCACCCTCGAGGGCCACGGCGCGCAGCTCGGTGAGCGCCGGGCACTGGCGGTACTCCGCGACGATGCCCGGCAGGGCGCCCACGGCGCCGTCCGAGGAGGCGCCGCCGGCGACGATGAGGCGGACGTCGTCGAGCTTGGCGACGGCCGCGGCGACCGTCCAGGCGGTTCCCAGGACGTCGGAGCCGGCCAGGGCGTCGTCCAGGACGTGCACGGCGTCGTCGGCGCCCATGGCGATGGCGCGGCGCAGCGCCTCGTCGGCGCCGGCCGGGCCGACGGTCAGGGCGACGACCCGCCAGCCGGCGTCGGGGTCGGACTCACGCAGCCGCAGCGCGGCCTCCACGGAGTACTCGTTGACCTCGTCGAGGACCTCGTCGACGGCGTCGCGGTCGAGGGTGTGGTCCTCGCTGAGCTTCTTGGTCGACCAGGTGTCCGGCACGTTCTTGACCAGAGCCACGATCGTGGGCATGAGGCTCCTTCACTGTGTAGGTACTTGTGTTTGCTCGAATTACGGCGGACAGTGTACCCGGCCCGCGCAGACGTGGGCCCGGGCCGAGTCCCCGACCCGGGCAATGACCACCGCCATGGGCCTGGTGCCGCGCAGCTTGAGCTTCTTGCGCAGCCGGTCCGGGTCGACGTCCACCCCGCGGACCAGGATCTCCACGGATCCGGCGTCGTGTGCGGCCAGGGTGGCGCGCAGCTTCTTCAGCGGCACGGCCTCGATGAATTCAAACCCGCTCGAGCCGGCCGGGATTCGGTCGCCGGTCAGGAACGCGATGTGGCTGTCGAGCATCCACAGCCCCGCGCGGTTGGCCCAGTGCGCGACCAGCCCGGCGCGCACGACGGCCCCGTCGGGTTCGAGGATGTAGCGCCCGGGCTCGCCGGCGGCCACCTCGTCGTCCGCGCCCGAGTCGATGCGGTCGACAGCGGTGACGGTGCCGTCGGCGGCGGTTGTGACCGCCACGGCGCGCCGACCCCGGCCGAAACCCGGGGTGTACAGGCAGGCCTCCTTGACCGCGCCGTCGACGCTGACGACGGTGACCAGCCCGTCCCAGTCGGAATAGTCGATGCCCGGGGCGCATTTGACGGCCAGCTCCCGGCCGCGGTGGGCCGCGAGCAGGTCCGGCAGCGGAGGGATCAGGCGCGCGGGGTCGGTGATGCGGCGTCCCCCGGCGCGCCGGGCCGGGTCGGCGACTACGACCCCGCCGGCGTGCGGCGGGTGCAGGGCGTCGGCGCGAAGGAAGAGGCCCTCGGGCACGTTGTGACGGGCGAGCATGAGGCGCACGTGGTCGAGGTCGGAGCCGACATAGCACATGCCGGCGGCGGTCACGGCGCGGCCCTCCCCGCCGATGGAGCAGGTGACGTCGAAGACGGTCCGGGCGCCCGCCGCCGCGAGGATCCGGGCACGCTCGGCGGCCACCGCCGGGTGGGTGGCCTGCTGACGCGACTCGTCGTCGGAGAGCCAGCCGGGCAGGCGGCGGCGGCACTGGGCCAGCTCGGTGGCCGCGCGGCCGAACTCGCCGAAGCGGGCGCGCAGCACCTCGGTGTCCTTCAGCACAGTGCGCGGGCTCAGGTCGAGTCCGGCGGCCGCGTCGTCGACCTCGCCGACGCGTTCGGTGACGAAGCGCGCCTCGGCTCGCGAGTAGGCCATCGCTTCTCCCTCAGATGCGGTCGGGCCGGTCGATGGTGAAGAACTCCCGGTAGCGCGGGTCGTCGACGGGGTCGCCGACGACCGGGGTCATGTCCGAGTGCTCGGCCTCGGCCAGCGCCTCGGCGACGGTGCGGCAGTCCGCGAGGCGTTTCAGCTGCGCCCAGGTGGGAATGACCAGGCGGACCAGACCGGTGCGCCAGCCGTCGAGGAGCAGCGAGGGCGGGAACCAGCCGGCGGAGTCGGTCTCCGAGGACTGCCCGTCGGGCTCCTGGCCGACCGGGTGCACAGCCAGGAACGAGGTGTTGTCGAAGGTGTTGCCGCGCTCGGAGGTGCCCACCCAGCGCGCCCAGGGCCGCAGCATGTCGGAGTGCACGCGCAGCTTACCGCGGTGGAGCACCTGGGTCAGGGAGAGTCGGTGGGACTCAAGCGCCAGCCGGTCGGCGTGGAAGGGTGTGGCGTCGGCCACCGTGGTGCGGTTGCGGTGGACGGCCAGCAGGGTGCCGGTCTCCTCGAAGAGCTCGCGCACGGCGGCGAAGACCAGGGCGCGGGCCTGCTGGGTGGGCACGCCAAGCACGTCGGCGGTGTCCTCGAGCGGCCGGCCGGACCACAGGTCCTCCACGCCGTCCTCGTTCTCGTCGACGAGCGCGAAGTCGCGCCGGTCGACCCCGCCGCCCGGGAAGACGGTCATGCCCGGGTAGTTGGGCATGGCGGACACGCGCTCCTGGACCCACACCTCGAGTCCCTGCCGGCCGTCGCGCACGAGCAGCACGGTGGCCGCGAGCCGTGAGCCGCCGACACCGGAATTCTGCGGCATCTCCCCCGCCTCCGCCTAGCGGTCCGCCCGCGAGCGGTGGGCGCCGCCCGTGCGCACCCGGCGCGCGAAGTACCGCTCGCCGATGCGGTCGAGCTGGATCGGCTGGTGGAAGGCCTTGGAGAGGTTCTCGCTGGTCATCACGTCGTCGAAGAGGCCCTGGGCGACCACCTCGCCCTCGTCGAGCAGCAGGGCGTGGGTGAAGCCCTGCGGGATCTCCTCGACGTGGTGGGTGATCATCACGGTCGCCGGGGCGTCCGGGTCCATGGCCAGCTGGGCGAGGTAGGCCACCAGGTCCTCGCGGCCGCCGAGGTCCATGCCGGCGGTCGGCTCGTCGAGGATGAGCAGCTCGGGGTCGATCATCAGGGCGCGGGCGACCATGACGCGCTTGCGCTCGCCCTCGGAGAGCGTGCCCCAGGAGCGGTCGCGCAGGTGCAGTGCGCCGAGCTCCTCGAGGATCTCGTTGGCACGGTCGAAGTCCTGCTCGTCGTACTCCTCGCGCCAGCGGCCCAGGATCGCGTAGCCGGCCGAGACGACGAGGTCGCCGACCTTCTCGCGGTCCGGGATGCGGTGGGCCACGGCCGAGGAGGAGATGCCGATGCCGGCGCGCAGGTCGCGCATGTCGGTGCGCCCGATCTTCTCGCCGAGCACCCAGGCCTCCCCCGAGGAGGGGAATTCCTCGGCCGCGGCCATGCGCACCAGTGTGGTCTTGCCCGCACCGTTGGGCCCGATGATCACCCAGCGCTCGTCGAGCTCAACCTGCCAGTCCACGGGGCCGACCAGCGTGCGCCCGCCGCGGGCGAAGGTCACGCCGCGGAAGTCGATCAGAAGATCCTCACTCGATTCACTCACACCACCATTGTGCCATTGCGCGTGCCGCGCGCGGCCGCATGTGTGCCCGGCGTCGCTCCGCTAGGCTCGGGGGAGGTAAGAGCCCACGTCACTGGAAGGTGGAGACGCCGAGATGACAGACCCCGCTGACCCCGTCGCCCGGCTCGGCTTGGACGACATCAGGCCCACGATCACGATGGGGAGGCTGCCGGCCAAGGCCGTCGTCGGCGAGATGGTCCCCGTCTTCGCACTCGTCTGGCGGGAGGGCCACGACGCCGTGGCCGCCACCCTCCAGGTCACGGACCCCGACGGGGTCACCACCGCCTACCCGATGGTCGCGGAGCTGCAGAACCCGGACAACCACCACGGCGTCTTCGTCCCGGACCGGGAGGGCGACTGGTGGTACCGCGTCGAGGCGTGGTCGGACCCGATCGCGACCTGGCGCAACGCGGTGACCAAGAAGATGGGCGCCGGCCAGGGCGCCGAGGAGCTCGAAAACGACCTGCGCCACGGCGCGGAGCTCTTCGAGCGCGCCGCGCTCAACTCCTCCGACCACGGGGCGCGCACCCGCCTGCGCAGCGCGGCGGACGCGCTGGCCTCCGAGGGCCACCCCTACGACCGCAGCCTGATCGCCCTCGACGACCAGACCCGCCGCATCCTCGACGCCGAGCCGCTGCGCGACATGATCGTCGTCTCCGAGGAGCGCCCGGTCCACGTCGAGCGGAAGAAGGCCCTGTTCAGCTCCTGGTACGAGCTCTTCCCGCGCTCGACCGGCGACTGGGACGAGGCCGGCAACCCCGTGCACGGCACCTTCGCCACCACCGCCGCGGCCCTCGACCGGGTGCGCGAGATGGGCTTCGACACCGTGTACTTCCCGCCGATCCACCCGATCGGCGAGGTCAACCGCAAGGGCCGCAACAACACCCTGGCCCCGGGGCCCGAGGACGTCGGCTCGCCGTGGGCCATCGGCTCCGCGGACGGCGGCCACGACGCGGTGCACCCGCGCCTGGGCACGCTCGACGACTTCGACGCGCTGGTCGCCCGCGCCGAGGAGCTCGGCCTGGAGGTCGCACTCGACCTGGCGCTGCAGGCCGCCCCGGACCACCCGTGGGCGAAGAGCCACCCGGAGTTCTTCACCGTGCTGCCCGACGGCACCATCGCCTACGCGGAGAACCCGCCGAAGAAGTACCAGGACATTTACCCGCTCAACTTCGACAACGACCCGAAGGGCATCTACGAGGAGATCCTGCGGGTCGCGGAGTTCTGGATCGGCCACGGCGTGCACACCTTCCGCGTGGACAACCCGCACACCAAGCCGGTCAACTTCTGGCACTGGCTGATCTCCGCGGTGCACGAGGAGCACCCCGAGGTGATCTTCCTGGCCGAGGCCTTCACCCGCCCGGCGCGCCTCTACGGGCTGTCCAAGGTGGGCTTCTCGCAGTCCTACACGTACTTCACCTGGAAGACGACGAAGCGCGAGCTCACCGAGTTCATCGAGCAGACCCTCGACAACGCCGACGTCTCGCGGCCCAACCTCTTCGTCAACACCCCGGACATCCTGCACGAGTCCCTGCAGTACGGCGGGCGGGCGGCCTTCGCCATCCGCGCGGCGCTGGCGGCGACGATCTCGCCGCTGTGGGGCGTCTACTCCGGCTTCGAGCTCTACGAGCACGAGGCCGTGCGCCCGGGCAGCGAGGAGTACCTCGACAGCGAGAAGTACGAGCTGCGCCCGCGCGACTTCGAGGGCGCGGCCGCCCGCGGCGACTCGCTGGAGCCGTTCATCGCGCTGCTCAACTGGATCCGCGGCGAGCGCCCGGCCCTGCAGCAGCTGCGCACCCTGCACCTGCACGAGGTCGACAACGACCAGCTGATCGCCTACAGCAAGGTCGACCCGGTCACCGGCGACGCCGTGCTGGTGGTGGTCAACCTCGACCCGCGCAACCCGCAGGAGGGCACCGTCACCGTCGACCGCGAGGTCCTCGGCCTCGACGCCGAGGGCGACTTCCCCGTCCACGACCTGGTCACCGGCTCCCACTGGCGCTGGTCGGACCGCAACTTCGTGCGGCTGAGCCCGCAGGCCGACGTCGCCCACATCCTGGCCCTGCCGCAGGTCCCCGAGGAGCGCCGCGAGCGCCTGGCCTACCGCGAGGTCCACGACTACCGCCCCTGACCGGCCCCGCGCCCGGCCCACGCCGGGCGCCGCCGGCACCCCGATATCCGAGAACACAACGGAAAGACGACCCACCATGCACGAACACGACCTCGGCATCCCCGACTCCGACCTCGACCTGCTGCTGACGCAGAGTCACTGGGCGCCGCACGACTTCTACGGCTGGCACGAGACGGAGGACGGCTCCGTGGTGCGCACCCGCCAGGTCGGTGCCGAGAAGGTCGAGCTGCTCTACGACGGCGACAGCGTCGAGATGGTCCCCGTCGGCCACGACATCTGGGCCGTCGGCCTCGACTCGCGCCGCTCGCTGGACTACCGCCTCAAGGTCACCTGGCCGGGCGGCGAGCCGGTGATCATGGCCGACCCGTACCACTTCCTGCCCACCCTCGGTGAGCTGGACATCTACCTGATCGGCGAGGGCCGCCACGAGCGGCTCTGGAAGGTGCTGGGCGCCAACGTGCGCCGCTACGACACGGCCCTGGGCCACGTCGTGGGCACCGCCTTCGCCGTGTGGGCCCCGAACGCCCGCTCGGTGGCCGTCATCGGCGACTTCAACGGCTGGAACGCCGACCAACACCCGATGCGCTCCCTGGGTTCCTCGGGCGTGTGGGAGCTGTTCATCCCCGGCGTGACCGCCGGCGCGACCTACAAGTTCGCCGTGCTCGCCCAGGACGGCACCCGCCGCGACAAGGCCGACCCGATGGCCAAGGCCGCCGAGGTGCCGCCGGCGACGGCCTCCAAGGTCGCCGAGTCCGACTACGAGTGGCACGACTCCGCCTGGGTCTCCCAGCGTGAGCAGACCGACCACACCGCCGCGCCGATGAGCGTCTACGAGGTCCACCTCGGCTCCTGGCGCGAGGGCATGAACTACGAGCGCGCGGTCACCGAGTTGGTCGACTACGTCGTCGAGCACGGCTTCACGCACGTCGAGCTCATGCCGGTCGCCGAGCACCCCTTCGGCGGCTCCTGGGGTTACCAGGTCACCGGCTACTACGCCCCGACCTCGCGCTGGGGCTCCCCGGACCAGCTGCGCGCGCTCGTCGACGCCTGCCACCGCGCCGGCGTCGGCGTGATCGTCGACTGGGTGCCCGGGCACTTCCCGCGCGACGAGTGGGCGCTGGCCCGCTTCGACGGCCAGGCCCTCTACGAGCACCCGGACTGGCGCCGCGGCGAGCAGCGCGACTGGGGCACCTTCGTCTTCGACTGGGGCCGCGCCGAGGTGCGCAACTTCCTGGTGGCCAACGCCCTGTACTGGGTCGAGGAGTTCCACATCGACGGCCTGCGCGTCGACGCGGTCGCCTCCATGCTCTACCTGGACTACTCGCGCAACGACGGCGAGTGGCTGCCCAACCAGTACGGTGGCCGCGAGAACCTCGACGCCGTGCAGTTCCTCCAGGAGACCAACGCCACCGTGCACAAGACCTTCCCCGGCGTGCTGACCATCGCCGAGGAGTCGACGTCCTGGCCGGGCGTGACCACCCCGACCTACGACGGCGGGCTGGGCTTCGACTTCAAATGGAACATGGGCTGGATGAACGACACCCTCGAGTACTTCTCGCTCGACCCGGTGCACCGCTCCTACCACCACAACGAGATCACCTTCTCGATGATTTACGCCTACTCGGAGCACTACATCCTGCCGTTCTCCCACGACGAGGTCGTCCACGGCAAGGGCTCACTGTGGCAGCGCATGCCGGGCGACGCCTGGAACAAGGCGGCGGGCCTGCGCACCCTCTACGGCTACATGTTCTCCCACCCGGGCAAGAACCTGCTCTTCCAGGGCCAGGAGTTCGGCCAGGCCGACGAGTGGAACGACTCCATCGGCGTGCCCTTCGGCCAGATGGAGGGCTGGGAGGGCGAGTACCACCGCGGTATCCGCCGCCTGATCGACGACGTCAACGGCCTCTACCCCACCCTGCCGGCGCTCTACAGCCGTGACTCGGACCCGGCGGGCTTCCAGTGGGTCAAGTCGGACGACCTCACCCACAACGTGCTCGCCTACGTCCGCCACGGCTCGGACGGCTCGGCGCTGCTGGCCGTGGTCAACATGTCCGGCTCCTCGCACCTGGGCTACCGCCTGGGCGTGCCCTTCGGCGGGCGCTGGGAGCTGGTGCTCAACACCGACGACGCCGCCTACGAGGGCGCGGGCAACCCGCTCGACGAGTTCGTCGAGGCCCCCGAGCAGGAGTACGACGGCTTCGCCCACTCCGTGACCCTGCACCTGCCGGCGCAGTCCGTGCAGTGGTACCGCCAGGTGCGCGACTGATCCCCCGCCGGGGCGGTGCCGTCCGCCCCGGCCCCGTCGGCGGCGCTAGAACAGCGCGCTGGCCATTTTCGTGCGCGCGGCGATGACGCGCTCGTCGCCGGCGTCGAAGAGGGCGAACAGCTCGACGAGCCGGTCGCGCACGCGGTCGCGCTCGTCGCCGGCCAGCGTCGTCAGCAGCGCGATCAGGCGCTCGAAGGCGCGCTCCGGCGCGCCCGCGGCGACCTCGGCGTCCGCCGCGGCGAACTGCTTGCCGACGTCGCGGGGGTCGGCGTCGGCGTCCGACACCGGGTCGGCGCCGGGCGCCGTGTGCTCCGCCAGGCGCACGAGCAGCTTCGCGTTGTCGCGCGCCTGGCGCGCCCGGGTGTTGTCCGGCTCGGCGTCCACGATGGCCTGGTAGGCATCGACGGCCGCCGCGGGGTCGCCGGCGGCGATGAGATCCGCGGCCGCGGTGAAGCGCGGGTCGTCGGCCTCCTCCTCGCCGCCGTCGGCCGGCAGCCCCTCGAGCTGCGGGCCGACCTGCTCGACGAGCGCGCCGACCCAGCCGCGCAGCTGCTCGGCGGGCTGGCCGCCCTGGAAGCTGGCCACGGGGCGCCCGGCGGCGAGCGCCAGCACGGTCGGCAGCCCCTGCACGCCCAGGGCCTGGGCGAGGCGCGCCTGGGCGTCGGCGTCCAGGTAGCCGAAGACGAAGCCGGTCTTCTCCTGGCCCTCGGCCAGGGCGCGCAGGTCGGCGCGCAGCTGCTCGGACTCGGGGCTGCGGGCCGTGCCCACCAGCACCACGACGGGCACCTGGGTGGAGCGGCGCACCATCTCGCGTTCGGCGTTCTCGGGGGACAACTCCACGTAGGCGGCGACGCCAGCCTTGTCCGCCTGGCGTTCGCGCGCGGCGTCGGCAAGCTGTCCCAGGTCGACGGCGCGGGAGGTGAAACGGTCGGGTGCGGTCAAGTCAGTCCTCCTTGAGGTGGCGTTCCAGCGATTCGACCTTGCCGTGGATGCGGTCGGTGTAGCCCGGGCGGATGTCGGCCTTGAGCACGAGCGAGACGCGCGGGGAGACCGCGGCGACGGCCTCGCAGGCGCGGTGGACGACGTCCATGACCTCGTCCCACTCCCCCTCCAGGAGGGTGAACATGGCGTTGGTCTCGTTGGGCAGACCCGACTCGCGCACCACGCGGACGGCCTCGGCGACGGCGGCGGACATCTCCGCCTCCGCGTTCGGGGTCTCGGTGGGCGCCACGGAAAAGGCGATGATCATGGGCCCCACACTACCCGCGGGGTACCGAGGCTAGCCGCGGGTGCGCGCCGCACGGTGCCAGCAGCCGGAGTGCCAGTGACGGCGCGACTCCGGGTCGTGGCGCGGCCAGGCGACCACGTGGGCCACCCCGGGTTCGATCGGCCCCACGCAGTGCGGGCAGGTGTAGCGCTTGTGTGCGCGGTCGGCGGTGACGGGGCGCATCTCGAAGTCGCCGCCGCCCGGCCCGGTGACCCGGTTGGACCACAGGGCGGGCACGGGCCGCGGCTCGACGCGCCCGCGCCGGTTGTGCCGCGGCATCTAGAACAGCCTCAGCTCGTCGGACTCGGTGCCGCGCATCTTGGCGTAGTCGAGGATCTGGCAGCGGATGCCGCGGTCCTCGGCCAGGGTGCGCGCCTGCCGCTTGATCTCCTGGGCGGCGAAGACGCCGTCGACCGGGGCCAGCAGCGCGTCGCGGTTGAGCAGCTCGAGGTAGCGGGTCAGCTGCTCGACGCCGTCGATGTTGCCGCGGCGCTTGATCTCCACGGCCACCGTGTGCCCCTCGGCGTCGCGGGCGAGGATGTCCACCGGGCCGATGGCGGTCGGGTACTCGCGGCGGATGAGCGTGTAGCCGGCGCCGAGCTCCTCGATCTGCTCGGCGAGCAGCTCCTGGAGATGGGCCTCCACGCCGTCCTTGACCAGGCCGGGGTCCTCGCCGAGGTCACGGTTAAGCTCCGCGTGGATCTTCTCGACGGTGATGCGCAGCTGCTCTCCCTTGGGGTTCTCCACCACCCAGAGCTCCTCGCCGGTGTCCTCGCCGTCGGCGTCGACGATCTCGGAGGTGTGCACCGTGCACGGCGGGGTCATCCAGTTCAGCGGCTTGTAGGCGCGGTCGTCGGCGTGCACCGAGACCGAACCGTCGGCCTTGAGCATCAGCAGGCGGTCGGCCGGGGGCAGGTGGGCTTCCAGACGGCCGACGTAGTCCACGGAGCAACGGGCGATGACGAGACGCATGGTGCACCAGGGTACCCGCCGGGTGCGCGCACGCGTGCCGCGGGGCTCAGCGCCGCCGTTCGCGGCGCTCGCGGCGGATGCGGGCGCGTAGGCGGTAAAAGTCCGGGCGCTCCTGGCGGACGTCCGGGGCGGACTCCAGCCAGGCGGTGAAGCCCATCTCGGCGTGCGGGGCGCAGGCGATCTCCCACTCGGCGCCGGCGCTGCGGAAGGAGAGCACGTGGTAGCCGTCGGGCATGAACGCGGCCTCGCTGGGGGTCAGCTCGCGGCGGCGGCCCAGCGTGAGCTCCACGCGGTGGAAGGTCGAGTCCGGCCCCGGCGCGATCGAGCGCAGCTTGTAATAGTGCAGGAAGTCCCCGTCGTAGCGCACCAGTCCGTGGCGCCAGCCGTGGGCGCCGTTGGCCGGCAGCCGGCGCAGGACCACGGTCGCCCCCGTCGAGCGCAGCAGGAGGAACCGGCGCGCGGCGAGCGCCGCCCCGACGGCCAGAACCGCCACGAACACCCAGACAACGACCGTCACTCGGGGGAACTCCTTTACGCGAGCCTGCCACGGACCTCCCGGATCCCTTTGGGCAAGTCTATCGCGCAGACGACAAAGAACCACCCCGCCCCCGCCGGTGGCGGGTACGGGGTGGTTCCAAAGGTGTACCGGAGCGCTAGGCCTCCTCCAGGCGCTGCAGCGCACGCAGGGCGGCCTGGCCGCGGCCGCGCACCATCTCGTCGTCGGAGTCGGCGTCGGCCTCGGCCTGGGCGCGGTCGACCTCGTCGGCCCACTCGGCCCAGTCGGCCAGGACGGTGACCTTCTCCTTCGAGACGGACAGGAATCCGCCCTGCACGGCGGCGACGCGGCGGTCGCCGTCGACGGGTCGGACCGTCACGACGCCGTTCTCGGCCAGCTGGCCGAGCATCGGCTCGTGCCCGGGCAGCACGCCGATCTCACCCTCGGTGGTCTGCGCGGTCAGGATCGTGGCCTTACCCGACCACAGCTTCCGTTCCACGGAGACCAGTTCCACGGTGATGTCAGCCATGGCGACCCCCTACTTCTCGGTCATCTTCTTGTAGGCCGCCTCGACGTCGTCCAGGCCACCGAGGCCGTTGAAGGCCTGCTCCGGGTAGTTGTCGTACTCACCGTTGCAGATGCGCTCGAAGGCGTCGATGGTGTCCTTCAGCGGGACGTAGGAGCCCTCCAGGCCCGTGAACTTCTGGGCCACGAAGAAGTTCTGGCCCAGGAAGCGCTCGATGCGACGGGCACGCTGGACGGTGATCTTGTCCTCCTCGGACAGCTCGTCCATGCCCAGGATCGCGATGATGTCCTGGAGCTCCTTGTTCTTCTGGAGGATGTTGATCACGCGCTGCGCCACCTCGTAGTGGTGCTCGCCGACGATCGACGGCTCCAGGATGCGGGAGGTCGAGGTCAGCGGGTTCACCGCGGGGTAGATGCCCTTCGAGGCGATGCCACGGTCGAGCTCGGTGGTCGCGTCCAGGTGGGCGAACGTGGTCGCCGGGGCCGGGTCGGTGTAGTCGTCGGCGGGCACGTAGACGGCCTGCAGCGAGGTGATCGAACGGCCCTTGGTCGAGGTGATTCGCTCCTGCAGGACGCCCATCTCGTCGGCCAGGGTCGGCTGGTAACCGACGGCCGACGGCATGCGGCCCAGCAGGGTCGACACCTCGGAGCCGGCCTGGGTGAAGCGGAAGATGTTGTCGATGAACAGCAGCACGTCCTGGTGCTGCACGTCACGGAAGTACTCCGCCATGGTCAGGCCGGACAGGGCGACGCGCATACGGACTCCCGGCGGCTCGTCCATCTGGCCGAACACGAGCGCGGTGTCCTGGAGCACGCCCATCTCCTCCATCTCGAGGAAGAGGTCCGTGCCCTCACGGGTGCGCTCACCGACGCCGGAGAAGACCGACGTACCGGAGAACTCGCGGGCGATACGGGTGATCATCTCCTGGATGAGCACCGTCTTGCCCACGCCGGCGCCGCCGAACAGGCCGATCTTGCCGCCCTTGACGTACGGGGTCAGCAGGTCGATGACCTTGATGCCCGTCTCCAGGATCTCGGTCTTGCCCTCGAGCTGGTCGAAGGGCGGCGGGTCGCGGTGGATGCCCCAGCGCTCAATCGACTCGTCGTCGTTGAGCTCCGGCGCGTCCAGGCAGTCGCCCAGGGCGTTGAAGACGTGGCCCTTGACCACGTCGCCGACCGGTACCGAGATCGGCTTGCCGGTGTCGATGACCTCGACGCCGCGGACCAGGCCGTCGGTCGGGGCCATGGAGATGGTGCGCACCAGGTTGTCGCCCAGGTGCTGCGCCACCTCGAGGGTGATGGTCTTGGCGACGGCCGGAAGGGTGACCTCGACCTTCAGCGCGTTGTACAGTGCCGGCAGCTCGCCGCGCGGGAACTCCACGTCGACGACAGCACCGATGACGCGCACGACGCGGCCAGCGGCCGTCGCCTGCTGTGCTTCATGCTCGTTGAGAGCTGTACTCATAATCAGTCTCTTTCTCCGCTTTCGGCGAGCGCGCCAGCGCCACCGACGATCTCTGTGATTTCCTGCGTGATCTGCGCCTGACGGGCCTGGTTGGCCACGCGCGAGAGGTTATCGACCAGCTCAGTGGCGTTGTCCGTCGCCGACTTCATGGCGGTGCGCCGCGAGGCCGACTCGGAGGCCGCCGACTCGAGGAACATCGAGAACAGCGTGCGCGAGACGTACTTGGGCAGCAGCGCCTCGAGCAGCGTGTCCGGGTCCGGCTCGAAGTCGTAGTCGGGCTCGGGCTGATCGCCGGCGTCCTCCAGGATGCCGTCGCCCAGCTCGAAGTCCTCGTTCTCGATGACAGGCTCGATGGGCAGCAGCTGGTGCGCACGCGCCACCTGCGAGAGCATCGACTTGAACTCGGTGTAGACCACGTGCACCTGGTCGAAGCCGCGAACGCCGTCGTGCTCGGGGTCGGTCAGACCCTCGCGGGTCTTCGCGGTCCCGGCCGAACCGGCGAGGAAGCCGTCGATCATGTGCCGGCGCACGTCGTGGGTGATGTCCCAGTTCGGGTCCTGCGAGAACCCGCTCCAGGCGCCCGCCAGCTCCGTGCCCCGGAACTGGTAGTAACCGATTCCCTTGGAGCCGGTCACGTAGAGGACGACCTCGTAGCCGGCCTCCTCGAGCATCTTGGTCAGCTCGGCCGTCTTCTTGAAGACGTTGTGGTTGTAGCCGCCGCACATGCCGCGATCAGAGGAGATCACGAGCACCGCGGCGACCTTGCCGCCGTCGTCGCTGAGCATCGGGTGGTCGAGAGAGGACGCGCTGGCGAGACGCTCCACGACCTTCTGGATCTCCTCGGCGTAGGGCACGGAAGCGTTCATGCGGTTCTGTGCCTTGGTGATGCGCGAGGTAGCGATCAGCTCCTGGGCCTTGGTGATCTTCTTGGTCGAGTTGACGGACCGGATGCGGTCGCGCAGTTCGCGAAGATTAGCCATGGATAACGTCCCTCCTTTCCTTCATCATCTCGTGGGTCATGCGTCCTCCCCGACTAGTTGCTGGTCTTCTTGCGGGAGACCGTGAGCTTGTTCTTCTCGATCTCGCTCTCGTCCAGCGCGTCGACCTTGGGGTCGTTGACCACGGGGCGGCCGTCGGAGGCCTGGAAGGTCTTGGTGAACTCCTCGGCACCGCGGGCCAGGGCGGCCTTGGACTCGTCGGTCAGCGGGGCGCCGCCGTCGATCTGCTCGTAGACCTCCGGGGTGTGCTGGCGCAGGTACTCCTGCAGCTCCGCCTCGAAGCGGCGCACGTCCTCGACGGGAACGACGTCGAAGAAGCCCTCGTTGGCGAGGTAGATCGAGACCATCTGGAACTCGACGGCCTGCGGGGAGCTCTCCGGCTGCTTGAGCAGCTCGACGAGGCGCTCGCCGCGCTCCAGCTGGGCCTTGGACGCGGAGTCCAGGTCGGAGGCGAAGGTGGCGAAGGCCTCGAGGTCGCGGTACGCGGCCAGGTCGAGTCGCAGCGAACCGGCGACCTTCTTCATGCCCTTGGTCTGCGCGGCGCCACCGACACGGGAGACGGAGACACCGACGTTGATTGCGGGGCGGACACCCTGGTTGAACAGGTCCGACTCCAGGAAGACCTGCCCGTCGGTGATCGAGATGACGTTGGTCGGGATGAACGCCGAGACGTCGTTGGCCTTGGTCTCGATGATCGGCAGGGCGGTCAACGAGCCGGCGCCCATGTCGTCGGAGAGCTTGGCCGCGCGCTCCAGCAGGCGGGAGTGCAGGTAGAACACGTCACCGGGGTACGCCTCGCGTCCCGGCGGACGGCGCAGCAGCAGCGAGATGGCGCGGTAGGCCTCGGCCTGCTTGGTCAGGTCATCGTAGATGACCAGGACGTGGTAGCCCTGGTACATCCAGTGCTGACCCAGCGCGGCACCCGCGAAGGGCGCCAGCCACTTGAAGCCGGCGGAGTCGGACGCCGGGGCGGCCACGATCGTGGTGTAGTCCAGGGCGCCGTGCTCCTCGAGCGTGCGGCGCACGCCGGCGATCGTGGTGCCCTTCTGGCCGATGGCGACGTAGATGCAGCGGACCTGCTTGTCCTTGTCGCCGGACTCCCAGTTGGCCTTCTGGTTGAGGATGGTGTCGATGCACACCGCGGTCTTGCCGGTCTTACGGTCGCCGATGATCAGCTGTCGCTGACCGCGGCCGATCGGGGTCATCGCGTCGATGGCCTTGATGCCGGTCTGCATCGGCTCCTCGACGGGCTGGCGCTGCAGCACCGTCGGGGCCTGCAGCTCCAGCACGCGGTCCTCTTCGCTCTCCACCGGGCCCAGACCGTCGATCGGCTGGCCCAGCGGGTTGACGACCCGGCCGAGGAAGTCCTCGCCGACCGGGATGGACAGGACCTCGCCGGTCCTCTTGACCTCGTCGCCCTCTTCAAGTTCCTCGAAGTTGCCCAGCACAACGACACCGATGGTGTCGGTGTCGAGGTTCTGCGCGACGCCGATGACGCCGCCGGGGAACTCGACGAGCTCGTTGGCCATAACGGAAGGCAAGCCCGAAACCTGGGCAATGCCGTCCGCGGCCGAGACGACCACGCCGACCTCCTCTCGGGAGGCCTCCGCGGAGAAGCTCGAGGTGTAGTTCGCTATCGCGCTACGGATCTCATCGGAGGAGATCGTCAGCTCCGCCATGTTCTTCCTGCTCTCGGTAGTTTCGTTCAATATCTTTAAAAGTCAAGCGTCCGCACTAGACCATCTGGGCGCGGAGGCGGTTCAGGCGGCCCCGCAGGGAACCGTCGATCCGCTCGTCGCCCACCTTGACGGTGGCGCCACCCAGGAGCGACTCGTCGACCTGGGTGTGCACCGAGATGTCCCGGCCGTAAACACGGCCCAGCTTCTCGGCCAGCGCCTGGCGCTGCCGGTCATCCAGTTCGCCGGCGGAGACCACGTGGGCGACCTCCCGGCCGGTAAACTCCGCGGCCTCGGCGACGAGTGCGTCGACGTCGTCGACCGGACCGTGCTCGGGGCGACCCACGACCTGGAGGACGAGGGCCTCGGCGTACTTGGACACCTTGCCGTAGAGGACGGACGCGGCCAACGAACGCCGGCGGTCACCGTCGACCGTGGCGTCGCTCAGCAGCTGCGTGAGCCGCGGCTCCCGCTCCAGCAGGCGGGCGAGCTGGAAGAGCTCGTCCTCGACCTGTCCGAGCTGGCCCTCGGCGTTCGCGGCGCGGAAGATCGCGCGGCGGCCGATCGCGACCAGACCGGTGCGGAACTGTCGCGGCGTCGACCAGGTACGGCCCGCGGCCGCCTTCACGGCGTCGAGGGTGGTGCCTGCGACCTTGCCGCCGAAGAGGTCGTCGACCAGCCGGGAGCGAGACTCGGCGTCGACGGCCTGGTCGGCCAGGGCGACGCGCAGCTGGCGGTTCCCGTCGAGGAGCTCGACGACCTCGAAGAGCTCGGTGCCCGTCGTGGCCGCGGCGGCGACGTCGTCACCGACGATCGCGTCGAGGCTCACAAAGGAATGCGACAGTGCGTCGCGGCTTGCTGCGTGCATACTACCCACTCACTTCCCTGCCGGGAGGCTGTCCAGGTCCGACAGGAACGAGTCGATCGTGCCGGAGCGCTTGGTGGCGTCCGACAGCTCGCCGCCGAGCAGACGCTCGGCCAGGTTGATCGAGTTCTGCCCCATCTCCTGACGCAGCTCGGCGATCACGCTCTGTCGGGAGGCCTCGAGCTGCTTCTCGCCGGAGGCGACGATGCGCGAGGACTCCTCGCTCGCCTCCGCCCGCATCTCGGCCTGGATCTGCTTGCCGCGCTCACGCGCCTGCTCGCGGATCTCGTTGGCCTCGGCACGGGCCTCGGACAGCTGGGCGTTGTACTTCTCCAGGGCGGCCTTCGCCTCGGCCTGGGCGGCCTCGGCGCGCTGGATACCGCCCTCGATCCGGTCCTCACGCTCGGTCAGGACCTCCTGGAACTTCGGAAGGATCCACTTCCAGAAGATGAAGAGGATGACCAGCAGCGGAATGATGGACCAGACGATGTCGTAGGGCTTGGGCAGGAGGATCGAGTTGCCCGACTCGAGGGGCAACGTCTCCGCCGCAAGGTAGGTGATGACGTTCGTCATGTGAAACCGTTCTTCGTGCTGCTGCGTGTGTTCTTACAGGCTGGTGAACAGGAAGCCGGCCACCAGGCCGATCAGGGCCAGTGCCTCGACGAACGCGATGCCCAGGAACATGGTGGTACGCAGCTGGCCGGCCATCTCGGGCTGGCGGGCCATGCCCTCCAGGGCCTTGCCGACGAGGATGCCGATGCCGAGGCCCGGCCCGATGGTGGCGATGCCGTAGCCGATGGCACCGAGGTGCGGGGTGGCGGCAGCGGCGGCGTCGGCCTGAGCGAGGATGATGTCGTTCATGAGAAAGTCGTTCCCTTTCTTGGTGTCCGGGCCCTCTTATTCCTGGCCCCGGACGAGGTGTGTGCTCTTGGGGTTATGAAGTTGACCGCGTGGTTCGCGCCTTGTCAGTGCGAGTCCGCGTGCAGCGACAGCTCGATGTACACCGCGACCAGCAGGGCGAAGATGTACGCCTGCAGGAAGATGATGATGCACTCGTAGAGCGTGAACAGGATCGCCGCGACGATGGTCAGCCCCGACATCGCGGTCCAGGCGTTCAGCTGCCAGAAGAAGAAGTTCGTGGCGCTGTAGAGCAGGACCAGGATGAGGTGACCGGCCAGGAAGTTCGCCATCAGACGGAGGGTCAGGGTGACCGGCCGCATGACGAACGTCGAGAAGGCCTCGATGGGCACCACCAGGAAGTGGAGGGGCCACGGGAGGTTCGGGACGATCAGCGAGGACTTCATGTACTTGCCGAAGCCGTACTCTTTGCTCCCCGCGTAGATCATCGCGATGTACCCAACGACCGCCAGCGTCAACGGCATACCGATGCGCGCGTTCGGCGAGATGTTGAGGCCCGGAATGATCGTCGCCACGTTCATCACGAGGACAGTGAAGAAGATGGTGGCGATGATCGGCAGGAACCGACGCCCCTCCTTCTTACCGAGGATGTCCTCCGCGACGTGCACGCGCACGAAGTCGAGCGCGATCTCGGCGACGTTCTGCACCCCACGCGGAACGATCTTCGGGTTCCGCATGGCGACAAGGAAGAAGACCACCAGGACCGCCGCCATAATCAGGCGGACGATCATCAGGCGGTCCAGTGCAAACCAGCCGTTGGCGAAGCCCGTGAAGATGAGGTTGTGGGCCTCGCCGTCTTTCATGAACCCCGGGAAAAATTCATGGTCCAGTTCGGGGGCGTGAAACTCCCCCTTCATGGCCAGTGTCGTAACGCTCAGCGTTCTCTCCCGTTCTAGGGGCCGTGCGGCGGCCGGCGGGCTCCGCACGGTGCGATGGAGGTCGTGCCAGTCATTCCGCGGCCACCGTGACTCCGTCGCTCATCCCGGAATGGCCGCAGGGGAACAGGCCCCAACGTCGGAGAACCGGCCCCGTCGGAGACGGTTCCGTTGGCCCACGCTGAGGCGACCCGCGTAACAGGCTATCAGCCCGCTGTGTGTTTGTCCGACTGGACTCACCCCCGAATTCCCCCCGGCCCGGGCGCGCCGGTGTCCGGATGGTCGTCAGCCCTTGTCGGACAGGTAGGTGACCCGGGTGGTGATCACCGCGTAGGCCTCGCAGGCGAGCACGATGACCAGGGCGACGACCACGGTGACGAAGAACGCCCAGGTGTCGTAGAAGTCCATGCCACGCAGCACGAACAGCACGACGACGAGCACGACGAGCTTCAGCAGCCAGCCGCCCAGGACGACCGCGCCGGTGGTGGCCGCCGAGGTGCCCGAGGTCAGCAGCACGCTCAGTGCGGTGAGCAGAACGAACCCGCCGCCGATCGCGGCGCCGATCAGGACCCCCCAGATGCCGGGCAGGTCACGTGCCCACCCCCACGCGACCAGGGACACGACCGTGACCACGAGCAGCGCGATGCCACCCTGGCGCACCGCCCTCTGCAGGGGCCGGCGCGGGTCGTCGTGGTCGCCTTCGTTGATGGGGGCGTCGTTTCCGGTGTCGTTCACGCCCGTCAACACTACCGCTTGCCGACGTCGCGCTCAGCCGGCGCGGTGCCTCACGGGCCCGATGCGGCCGTCGCGCAGGGGCACGAGCGTGGCCGCCGCGGCGAGCACGAGCGCGAGCGCGGTGGCGCCCGCCGCCACGGGCGGCGGGACCACGGAGAAGGACACCGCCCCGAAGGCGAAGACGGAGCACCACAGGTACAGCACCAGGGCTGTGCGCCGGTGCGTGTGGCCCAGGCGCAGCAGGCGGTGGTGCAGGTGCATGCGGTCGGCGGCGAAGGGCGACCGGCCCGCCGAGACGCGGCGCACGACGGCGAGCACGAGGTCGAGCACGGGCACGAAGACGGCCGCGGCCACGACGATGATGGGGCTGGCCAGCGCGATCATGTCGACGGTGCCGTAGAGCGACATGTTGATCTTGCCGGAGGTCGAGGTCGCGGCCGCCGCGAGCAAAAGGCCGATGAGCATGGCCCCCGAGTCGCCCATGAAGATGCGCGAGGGTTCGAAGTTGTGCGGCAGGAAGCCCAGGCAGATGCCGACCAGGCCCGCGGCGATGATCGCCGGCGGGTAGGCGGCCACGGCCCCGCCCTGGTCGTGCAGGACGGTCAGCGAGTACAGCAGGAGTGCGCCGCCGGCGATCGCGCCGAGTCCGGCGGCCAGGCCGTCGAGCCCGTCGACGAAGTTCAACGCGTTGACGAGCAGCACGGTGAACACCGTGGTCAAGACCGTGGACTGGACCTGGTCGAGGACGACGGTGGTGCCCTCCCCCACCGGGACGTAGAGCAGCGTCCAGTTCAGGCCCAGCAGGCTCATCACGACGGCGCCGAGGATCTGCCCGACGAGCTTGCTCAGCGCGTCGAGCTCATAGAGGTCGTCGATGGCGCCGACGACGACGATGACGAAGCCGGCCCAGAGCACCGCGCTCATCTCCGGGGTCACGGGCAAGAACCCGCGAGTGAGCGCGGGCAGCTGGCTGGCCAGGAATACGGCGGCAATGAAGCCGGTGAACATCGCCACCCCGCCGAGCTGCGGGGTGGGCTGGGTGTGCACGTCGCGCTTGCGGATCTCCGCGATCCGGCCCGTGCGCACGAGGGCGTAGCGGATCAGCCCGGTGACCAGGAAGGTCACCGCGGCGCCCACGAGGAGCACGAGTCCGAGCTCGCGCAGGGGCACGCCCGCCACACCGACGCCCACAGGTTATTCCTCATCCCCTGCCGCGGCGGCGTCCGCTGCCTCGTCCTCAGCCACGGCCCCGATGGACTCGGGCGAGAGCCCGAGGACCTCGGCGATGCGCTCCCCCGGCACCGCGCCGGCGCGCAGAATGCGCGGGGTCGCACCGGACATGTCGACGATCGTGGAGGGCTCCCCGATGGTCGCCTCCCCGGCATCGAGGTAGACGGACACGGGGTCGCCGAGCTGCTGGCGCGCCGCGGCGGCCGACGTCGGCGCCGGGTGGCCGTGGATGTTGGCCGAGGAGACGGCCATCGGGCCGACCTCGCGCAGCAGCTGCAGGGCCACCGGGTGATTCGGCATGCGCACCATCACGGTGCCGCGGGTGTCGCCGAGGTCCCAGGGCAGCGAAGGCGCCTCGGGCACGACGAGCGAGAGCCCGCCGGGCCAGAAGGCCTCGACCAGGGCCCGGGTGCGCTCGTCGACGCCGGAGGTCAGGCCGGCGACGGTGTCCCAGGAGCCGACGAGCACGGGCACCGGGTAGTCCGGTCCGCGGTGCTTGGCTGCCAGCAGCGCGGCCACCGCCGGGTTGTTGAAGGCGTCCGCGCCAATGCCGTAGACGGTGTCGGTCGGGGTGACCACCAGCTCACCGGAGCGGGCGGCCTCGGCCGCGGCCCGCACGGCGTCGCGTCGCTTCGCGGCGTCGAGACAGCTGTAGATGTTTCCCACGTGGGTCCCTTCTTCAAGGCTCTGCCGCGTCCGGACCTCCCGGGCGCGGAATCACAGTCTAGCGGCCGTGACGAAGCGCTCCCGCCCCGCCAGGTCGCACAGGTGCTCCGCCGGGGTGAACCGGCCGGTCGCGTCGACGAGCGCCGCCGTCTCCGCGGCGGTCGTGTCGTCTTGCTCGATACCGAAGACCCCGCCCGGGCGCAGCAGGCGCGCGACCGGGTCCAGGAGCTTCTCGATGACGTCCATGCCGGACTCCCCGCCGTAGACGGCGAGGTCCGGGTCGGCGTCTACCTCGGGGGCCACCGGTCCCGCGGCCGGCACGTACGGCGGGTTGCACACCACGGCGTCGACGCCGCCGGCCATGTCTGCCAGCAGCCCGGCGTCGGTCGCGTCGCCCTCGACGACGGTGACGCGCCCGCCCAGGCCGTTGTCCGCCACGGTGCGACGCGCCCACGTGGCCGCGTCGGGGGAAAGCTCCACGGCGACCACCGCGGCGTCGTCAATCTCGTGGGCGATGTAGCAGGCCAGCGCGCCGGAACCGGTGCACAGGTCCACCACCCGGGGTGCGGGCACGCCGCGCAGGCGGCGCACCACCCAGTCGGCGAGCACCTCGGTCTCGGGGCGCGGGATGAACACGCCCGGCCCGACGGCGATGTCGAGCGGGCCGAAGGCGGCCGTGCCGGTGATGTGCTGCAGCGGTTCGCGGCGCTCCCGGCGGGCCAGCGCCTCGGCGAAGCCCGCGGGCGCGGCGTCGAGGAAGCCGACCTCCAGCGGCGCACAGCCGGCCAGGTGCGCGGCCAGCAGCCGCACGTCGGCGGCCGGGGACTCGACGCCGGCGGCCGCGAGGCGCCCGGCGGCGGCCCGCAGCTCGGCGCGCCAGGCGCCGGTCACTCGGCCTCGAGGCGCTCGGCGCGCTCGGCGGTGCGCAGGGCGTCGAAGAGGTCGTCGAGGTTGCCGTCAAGGACCTGGTCGAGGTTGTTGGCCTTGAATCCGATGCGGTGGTCGGAGATGCGGTTCTCCGGCCAGTTGTAGGTGCGGATGCGCTCGGAGCGGTCCATCGTGCGCACCTGGGCTGCGCGCCCCTCGGCGGCCTCGGCCTCCGCGGCCTCCTCCTGCATCTGCTGCAGGCGGGCGGCCAGCACCTGCATGGCACGCGCCTTGTTCTGGATCTGGGAGCGCTCCTTCTGGCAGGTCACCACGATGCCGGTGGGCAGGTGGGTGATGCGCACGGCCGAGTCGGTCGTGTTGACGCCCTGGCCGCCCTTGCCGGAGGAACGGTAGACGTCGACGCGCAGGTCCTTGTCCTCGATCTCGACCTCGCCGACCTCCTCGGGCTCCGGGTAGACGAGCACGCCGGCGGCCGAGGTCTGGATGCGGCCCTGCGACTCGGTCACGGGGATGCGCTGGACGCGGTGGACGCCGCCCTCGAACTTGAAGACGCTCCACGCGCCGTCGCGGCCCGGGTGCTTCGAGCGGATCGACAGCGTCATGTCCTTCACGCCGCCCAGGTCCGACTCCGCGAGGTCGAGGACCTCGTAGATGAAGCCGTGCTTGTCGGCGAACTTCTCGTACATGCGCACCAGGTCGCCGGCGAAGAGCGCGGCCTCCTCGCCGCCGGCGCCGGCCTTGACCTCCATGATGATGTCGTCGCCGTCGTGCGGGTCGCGCGGGGCGAGCAGGTCGGCCAGCTTCTCCTCGAGCTCGACCTCGCGGGCGGCCAGTCGCTCGGCCTCGGCGGCGAAGTCGTGGTCCTCGTGGGCCAGCTCGCGGGCGTCGGCCAGGTCGGCGACGACCTTCTCGTGCTCCTCGTGGGCCTGCACGACCGGCTTGAGCTCGGCGTAGCGCTTGGACAGGCGGCGGAAGGCGTCCTGGTCGCCGGCCAGGGACGGGTCGGCCATCTGGGCCTCGATGCCCTGGTACTCGGACAGGACGTCGTCGACGCGGGTGGATTCGGTGCTCACAGGTAGTCCTCCACGTCCTTGTCGGCGGCCATCGGGGCGCTCGAGGCGACCTGCATGAGGAACTCGCCGTTGCTCCTGGTCTTCTTCAGCTGCTTGATCAGCAGGTCGATCGCGGCCTGGTTGTCCAGGGCGGCCAGGATCCGGCGCAGCTTGTGCACCAGGCGGGCCTCCTCGGGGGCGAGCAGCAGCTCGTCCTTGCGGGTGCCGGACGGTCCGACGTCGACGGCCGGGAAGACGCGGCGCTCGGAGATCTTGCGGTCGAGCTTGAGCTCGGCGTTGCCGGTGCCCTTGAACTCCTCGAAGATCACCGTGTCGCCGGCCGAGCCGGTCTCCACCATGGCGGTGGCGATGATCGTCAGGCTGCCGCCGTGCTCGATGTTGCGGGCGGCGCCCAGGAAGCGCTTCGGCGGGTAGAGGGCGTTGGAGTCCACGCCGCCGGAGAGGATGCGGCCGGAGGCCGGCGAGGAGTTGTTGTAGGCGCGGCCCAGGCGGGTGATCGAGTCGAGCAGGATGACGACGTCCTTGCCCTGCTCGACGAGGCGCTTGGCGCGCTCGACGGCCAGCTCCGCGACGGCGGTGTGCTCGCTCGGCGGGCGGTCGAACGTCGAGGCGATGACCTCGCCGTTGACGCTGCGCTGCATGTCCGTGACCTCCTCGGGGCGCTCGTCGACGAGGACGACCATGAGGTGGCACTCCGGGTTGTTCGTCGAGATCGCGTTGGCCACGTTCTGTAGGATGGTGGTCTTGCCGGCCTTCGGCGGGGAGACGATCAGCGCGCGCTGGCCCTTGCCGATCGGCATGATCAGGTCGATCACGCGGGTGGTCAGGACCTTCTGCTCGGTCTCGAGGCGCAGGCGCTGGTTCGGGTACAGCGGGGTCAGCTTGGCGAAGTCGGGCCGCTGGCGGGCCTCCCCCACGCTCAGGCCGTTGACGGTCTCGACGTGGGCCAGGTTGCTGAACTTCTGGCGGTTGCGGCCGCGACCGCGCACCTGGGCGCCGCCGGCGGAGATCCGGCCGGTCACGGCGTCGCCGGAACGCAGGCCGCAGCGCTTGATCAGCTGGTTGGGGACGTAGACGTCCTTCTCCGAGGGGTGGTAACCCGTGGTGCGCACGAACGCGACGTTGTTGTCGACGATGTCCAGGATGCCCGCGACCGGCTCGAGGTCCTCGAGGTTCTGGTTGCGGCCGCCCTGCTGGTTGCTGTTGCCGTTGTTCTGGTTGTTGTTGCCGTCGCGGTTACGACGCCCGCGGCGACGACGCTCGCGGCGCCGCCCCTTGCCGTGGTTGCCGTCGTTGTGGCCGCCGTCGTTGTTGCCGCCGTTGTTGTTGTGGCCGTCGCCGGTGTTGCCGCCGTCGTGTCCGCCGTCGCGGGAACCGTTGTCCTGGTTCTCCTGCTCGCGCTGGGCCTGGCGGGCGCGGTTGCGGCGGGCGCGACGCGCCTGGGAGCGGGACTCGTAGTGGTTCTGGCCGTCCTTGTGGCCCTGGCCGTCCTGCTGTGCGTCGTGCTGCCTGCCCCGGGCTTCGTCGCGGCCCTCGCCGCCCTTGTTCTCGTTGCTCTCGTTGTCCACGGCTCGGTTCTGGTCCTGTCTCTTCGTCGGCTGCTTCGCGGACACCTGCCCGCCACCCCCGGCCTGGATCGCGGCGATGATGTCGGCCTTGCGCTTGCCCGACAACCCCTTGATGCCCATCCCGGCGGCCATGGCCTTCAGCTCGGGGATGCGCATTCCGGCGAGGTCCCCGCCGGCGGCAGGGGTGGTGCTGTCCTGTGTCGTCACAGATGTCCTTTCGTGGCTCCGGGTGCGGCCCACGGCGGTGGAGACGCGGCGCGCGCGGCCCGGGTGGAGACTTCTCGCGGCCCGGAAAATCGCGTGCGGGCGCACCCCGGTGCACCCCTCGGGCCTGACGATGCCGGTCGGCCGTGTCTCCCCTCCGTCTCCGCCGCTGAATCACGCGTGCGGGTCGGGCAACTGCCCCGGGAGGGGGGCGGGCCCCACATTCGGGCGGGCACCCGGCCAATCCGGCGACAAGTCTAACGCATGGCACCACGACGGTGGAACTTCGACCCCCGGCGGTAGTGTGGGGCACATGCAGTCGACGATGCAGGACATACCACTGTCCGTGGCCCGCATCCTCTCCTACGGCGCCTCGGTGCACGGCCGGACCCGTGTGACCACGTGGAAGAACGGCCGGGGCGAGGAGACCACCTTCGCCCAGATCGCCGCCCGCGCCGCCGCGCTGGCCCACGCCCTGCGCGACGAGCTGGGCGTCTCCGGGGACGCGCGGGTGGCCTCCCTGATGTTCAACTGCGCCGAGCACCTGGAGACGATGTTCGCCGTGCCGTGCATGGGCGCCGTCTTCAACCCGCTGAACAAGCAGCTGATGGTCAGCCAGATCCGGCACATCGTCAACGACGCCGAGGGCCAGGTCGTCATCGCCGACCCGCGGTTGGCCGCCCGGCTCGCCGAGGTCCTCGAGGGCTGCCCCGGGGTGCGCCACGTCGTCTTCATCGGCACCGAGCTGCCCGACGTGGAGCTGCCCGAGGGGGTCAGCGTCCACTCCTACGAGGCGCTTCTCGACGGTCGCGCCACCCGTTACGCGTGGCCCGTGCCCGACGAGAACGACGCCGCGGCCCTGTGCTACTCCACCGGCACCGGCGGCGAGCCCCGCGGGGTCGCCTACTCCCACCGCTCGCTGTACCTGACGGCGCTGACGCTGCTGGGCACCGACTCGATGGCCGTCTCCAACGGCCAGAGCTTCCTGTGCTGCGTGCCGATCTACCACGTGCTCAGCTGGGCGGTGCCCTTCGCCGCCTTCATGGCCGGCACCCCGCTGGTGCTGCCCGACGCCGACGTCTCCGGCGAGACCCTGGCCGAGCTGATCGCCGCCACCCACCCGCGCGTGGCCCACGGCGTGCCCACGGTGTGGATGCAGCTGCTCGTGCACTACATGCACCACCCGCCGGAGCGGATGAGCCTGACCGAGATCTTCGTCGGCGGCTCCCAGGCCCCGCCGGTGCTGCTGTCGATGTGGGAGGAGCGCTACGGCGTCGACGTCGTGCACGTGTGGGGCATGACGGAGACCTCCACGGTCGGCTCGGTGGCCCGCCCGCCGGCCGGCGCCTCCGGCGAGGCGCGCTGGACCTACCGCACCAGCCAGGGCCGCTTCCCCGCCACCGTGGACTACCGCGTGGTCAACGACGGCCGCGTCGTCTCCGCGACCGACCGCAACCAGGGCGAGATCCAGGTGCGCGGTCCCCTGGTCGCCGGCTCCTACTACGTCGGCGCCGACAGCGCGGGTGCCGACGACCGCGCCGCCGAGACGCCGGAGGTCCAGTTCACCGCCGACGGGTGGCTGCGCACCGGCGACGTCGGCTCCGTGACCGAGGACGGCTACCTGACCGTCCACGACCGCGCCCGCGACGTCATCCGCTCCGGGGGCGAGTGGATCTACTCGGCCGGGGTGGAGAACATGGTCATGGAGTCGCCCGAGGTCGTCGAGGCCGCCGTCATCGGCTACCCCGACGACAAGTGGGGCGAGCGCCCGCTGGTGGTCACCGTGGTCCACCCCGACGTCCCGGAGGACGCCGAGACCGCCGAGCGCCTGCGCGGGCGGCTGCGCAACCAGCTGCCCAGCTGGATGCTGCCCGAGTACTGGACCTTCGTGCGCCACATCGACAAGACCTCGGTGGGCAAGTTCGACAAGAAGGACCTGCGCGCCCACCTGGCCGCCGGCGACTTCGACGTCGTCGCCCTCATGGGCCCGGGCAAGCGCTGACACCCGTTTTCTACGGGGTACGATAAAAGGTATGCGTACCGGAGCTCCCGCCCGCCGCCGGGCACCGCGGCCCGCCACCGAGCTGTTCTCCGAGACCCTGCCGCTGAGCCCCAAGCAGCGCGAGGTCCTGGCCGCCCTGCGCGAGCACCCCGCCGGCGTCTCGGTCGCCCAACTCTCCGAGATCCTCGGCATGCACGCCAACACCGTGCGCGGTCACCTCGACGAGCTGCTCGCCCACGGCGCCGTGCACACGGCCACCGCCCCGATCCACGGCCGCGGCCGCCCGACGATCCTCTTCTCCGCCCGGCTGCCCGACAACCGGGCCATCGCCCGCGAGTACCTCTCGCTCATCGAGATCATGGCGGACGACCTGACCGCGCGCACCCCGGACCCCGAGGAGCGCTTCGCCACCGCGCACCGCATCGGGCGCCGGTGGGCGCGCAAGATGACGCTGGCCGACGAGGGCGGGCGCGTCGGCGCCGACGCCGCATTCGACCAGCTGGTCCAGCGGCTGCGTCAGCTCGGCTTCGACCCGGCCGACGAGCCGGAGTCGCGCGGCGACCTCACCGAGGACCCCGAGGAGGGCGCGCGCGTGGTCTCGCTGCGCGCCTGCCCCTTCGTCGCCGGGGAGACGGCCCCCTCCCCCGTCGTCTGCGCGATCCACGAGGGCGTCATCGAGGAGTACTTCGGGGCCACCTCGACCGCCGAGACGACGATGCTGCCCCTGACCGAGAAGGGCCGCTGCACCCTCTGCGTGCGGCCCTAGTCCCCGGCCCCCGGCCGGTCAGGCCCGGGACGGGGTGACCGTCGGCCCGCCGGCCACGGAGAGCTCGTAGACGGCCAGGCCCTCCTCGCGGGCGGCGTCGAGAAGCGCGGGGTCCACCGGCTCGGTGGACAGCACCGCACAGGTCGGGCCCGCGCCCGAGAGGTAGGCCGCCCAGCCGCGGTTGCGCAGGCGGTTGACCCACTCCGCGGTCACGGGCAGCACGTCCGCGCGGTACGGCTGGTGCAGCCGGTCGCGGGTGCCCTCCCAGAGCAGCTCCGGGTGCGCCTGCAGCGCGACGGAGAGCACCGCCGTGCGCGAGACGTTGAAGCGGGCGTCGGTGTGCGTGACGTGGCTGGGCAGCACCCGGCGCACGGCCTGGGTGGAGGCGTGGAAGGACGGCACGAGCACGGTGGCGCGGATGCGCTCGTCGACGGGGATGCGCACGGCTCGGTAGACCGGATGGCTCACGCCGTCGACGGGGATCTCGATCCAGGAGACCACGCCGCCGCCGAGCACCGAGGCGCCCGCGTTGTCCGGGTGGCCCTCGAAGGCGCTGGCCAGCTGGACGAGCTGCTCCTCGCTGAGCGGGGAGTCGGCCAGGCCGTTGGCGGCGAGCACACCGGCGGCGGCGGCCGCGGCCGAGGAGCCGAGCCCGCGCGACTGCGGGATCGTGTTCGTGCAGGTCACCCGCAGGCCGGGGGCGGTGACGTCCGCGGCATTGAGACCGGCGGTGATGGCCTTGACCACCAGGTGCGAGGCGTCGCGCGGCAGGTCGGCCGCGCCCTCGCCGTGGATCTCGATCTCCAGGCCGGAGTCGATGACCTCGACCTCGACGGTGTCGTGGATGTCCAGCGCCAGGCCCATCGTGTCGAAGCCGGGACCCAGGTTCGCCGAGGAGCCGGGCACGCGCACGGTGACGGCGCGACCGACCTCGAGTTCCACTGCCATGTTCTTGCTCCTCCTCTGTTCGTCCGCTGCCCCGCCGGCCCTAGTCGGCCAGCCGGATGACCGACTTGACCGCCAGGACGTCGTCGTGGGCCTTGAGGTCCGAGACGAAGTCGGCCAGGTCGTGCTCGCGGGCGGTGTGGGTGACCAGGATCAGGCGGGCGGCCTCGTGGCCGTCGACGTCGTAGCCCTCCTCCTGGCGCACGGTGCGCAGCGAGATGCCGCGCGAGGCGCAGGTCTGCGCCAGGTCCGCCAGCACGCCGACGCGGTCGTGGACGCGCAGGTCGATGTGGTAGCGGGTGGGCACGTCGCCCGGGTCGGCGATCGGCAGGTCGGCGTAGGTCAGGTCCTTCGGGGCGCGACCGCCGAGGTACTTGTTGCGCGCCGCGCCAACGACGTCGCCGAGCACGGCCGAGGCGGTGGGGGCACCGCCGGCGCCGTTGCCGTAGAACATCAGGTCGCCGGCGCCCTCGGCCTCGACGAAGACGGCGTTGTAGGAGCCGGACACGCTGGCCAGCGGGTGCTCCCGCGGCACGAGGGTCGGGTGGACGCGGGCGGATACGGACACGGTGCCGTCCTCTCCGGTGATCTTCTCGCAGATCGCCAGCAGCTTGATGGTGTCGCCGGCGGCTTTGGCTGCCTCGATGTCCTCGGCGGTCACGCCGGTGATGCCCTCGCAGCTCACGTCGGAGAAGCGCACGCGGGTGTAGAAGCCCATCGAGGCCAGGATCGCGGCCTTGCTCGCCGCGTCGTGGCCCTCGACGTCGGCCGTCGGGTCGGCCTCGGCGTAGCCCAGGCGGGTCGCCTCGGCCAGGGCGTCCTCGTAGTCGGCGCCGGTGGCGTCCATGGCGTCGAGGATGAAGTTCGTGGTGCCGTTGACGATGCCGGAGATCCGGCGGATCTGGTCGCCGGCCAGCGAGCGGCGCAGCATGTTGACCACCGGAATCGCGGCGGCGACGGCGGCCTCGTAGAAGAGGTCGACGTTGTTGGCGTCCGCGGCGACGGCCAGCTCGTCGGCGTGCGCGGCGACCAGGGCCTTGTTGGCGGTGACCACGGACTTGCCGGCGTTGAGCGCGGCGAGCACGAGCTCGCGCGGGTAGTCGATGCCGCCGATGACCTCGACGACGACGTCGACGTCGTCGCGCAGCACCAGGCTGCGCGCGTCGTCGGTGATCAGCGCCGGGTCCACGCCCTCGCGGGGCTTCGACGCGTCCGAGACGGCCACGCCCTTCAGCTCGAAGGGACCTTCAATGCGGTGCTCGAGAGCCTCGGAGTTCTCGGTCATCAGCCGCAGGACCTCGGAACCGACCGTGCCGTAGCCCAGCAGGGCGATGCCCACCGGACGATTCTCGCGGGCCGCCGCGGTCGGGTACCGGGCGGCGTCATGCTGCTGCGTCGTCATCTCTCTCCTGCCTCAAGCGTCAGAACGGGTATGTCCCGACACTATAGACCATGCTGTTCATTTTGCACGACGCAGGGGGCTCGGCAGGGGCCCTCGGGGCCTCAGAGCACCTCGCGGGCCATGAGGTCCTCGACGGTCTCGCGGCGCACCATCAGGCGCGCCTCTCCCCCGTCGACGACGACCACCGGCGGGCGGCAGGCGGCGTTGTAGTTCGAGGACATCGCCAGGCAGTACGCGCCCGTGGCGGCCAGGGCGACCAGGTCGCCGACCCCGACGTCGTCCGGGATCATCAGGTCGTGGACGAGGATGTCGCCCGACTCGCAGTGCGAGCCCACGACGCGGCCGGCGACGGCCTCGCCCTCGGTGAAGCGGTTGACCAGGCGGGCGTCGTAGTTGGCGTCGTAGAGCATCGGGCGGATGTTGTCCGACATGCCGCCGCTGACGGCTAGGTAGCGCCGCGTGATGCCCTCGTCGATCGGCACGTCCTTGACCGTGCCGACCTCGTAGACGGTCACCGCGGAGGGGCCGACGATCGCGCGGCCCGGCTCGACCATCACCTTCGGCGCCGGCACCCCGGAGGCCTCCGCGTGCGCGGCTACCTGGGAGAGCATGTCGCGGGCCACGCCGGCGACGTCCAGCGGGTCCTCCTCGGCGGTGTAGGCGATGCCGAAGCCGCCGCCGAGGTCGAGCAGGCTGAGCTCCTCGGCGAGCACCTCGCGCCCGCCGTACTCCGGGCCCAGCTCGTCGACCACACGGCCCAGGAGCCCCAGCACGCGCTGGGCGGCGAGCGAGAAGCCCTCGGCGTCGAAGACCTGCGAGCCGACGTGGCAGTGCAGCCCGTCGAGGTGCAGGCCCTCGGCCGCCAGCGCGTCGCGCACGGCCTCGAAGGCCGCGCCGGAGGCCAGCGAGAAGCCGAACTTCTGGTCCTCGTGCGAGGTCGCGATGAACTCGTGGGTGTGCGCCTCCACGCCGGGGGTGACACGCACCAGCACGGACTGGACCGCACCGGCGGCACGCGCGACGTCGTCAAGCATCTGCAGCTCGCCGGGCGAGTCCAGCACCACGTGGCCCACGCCGGCGCGCACGCACTGCTCGAGGAAGCCGCGCGTCTTGTTGTTGCCGTGCACGGTGATGCGCGCGGCGGGGAAGCCGGAGGCCAGCGCGATGGCCAGCTCGCCGGCGCTCGCGACGTCGAGGCTCAGGCCCTCCTCGTCGACCCAGCGGGCGATCTGGCGGGTCAGGAAGGCCTTGGCGGCGTAGTGCACGTGGTCCGGGCCGCCGAACGCGCGGGCCAGCTGGCGGGCGCGCAGGCGGAAGTCGGCCTCGTCGACGACCACGACGGGCGCGCCGTACTCCTCGACGATCTCGGGCAGCGGCACGCCCGCGATCGTGACCACGCCGTCCTCCTGACGGCGCGCGTTGGTCGGCCAGACGTTGGCCGGCAGCTCGTTGAAGGCCTCCTCGGCCGTGCGGCCCTGGGCCTTGAACGCCGCGACGGTCTGGCGGACGGACTCCGGTATGTTCTTCGGGACGGTCACCTGGCGTCCCCCTTACATCCGCTCCGGCGCGGTGACGCCGAGCAGGCCGAGGGCGTTGGCGAGCACCTGACGCGACGCGCGCGCGAGCTCGAGGCGCGCGGCGTGCAGGGCCGTGGGCTCCTCGTCCGCCTTCGGCAGGATCGGGCAGTTGTCGTAGAAGCGGTGGAAGACACCGGCCAGGCGCTCGGCGTAGCGGGCGACGCGGTGCGGCTCACGCAGCTCGGCGGCGGCGGTGACCACGGCCGGGAACTCGCCGAGGGTGCGGATGAGCTCGCCCTCGCGCTCGTCGGTGAGCGCGGCGAGGTCGGCCGCCGGAAGCTCGACGCCGGTCTCGGCGGCCTTGCGGTCCAGCGAGCACAGGCGCGCGTGGGCGTACTGCACATAGTAGACGGGATTGTCGTTGGACTGCGAGGCCCACAGATCCAGGTCGATGTCCAGCGAGCTGTCCACCGAGGAGCGGATCATCGCGTAGCGGGCGGCGTCCACGCCGATCGCCTCGACGAGGTCGTCGAGGGTGATCACGGTGCCCGCGCGCTTGGACATCTTGACGGCCTGGCCGTCGCGCAGCAGGTTGACCATCTGGCCGATGAGCACCTCGACCTGCTCGGCGCGGTAGCCCAGGGCCACGGCGGCGGCCTTCAGGCGGGCGATGTAGCCGTGGTGGTCGGCGCCGAGCATGTAGATGCACAGGTCGTGGCCGCGGTCGATCTTGTCGCCGATGTAGGCGATGTCGCCGGCGATGTAGGCGGCGTCGCCGTCGGACTTGATGACGACGCGGTCCTTGTCGTCGCCGAAGTCGGTCGAGCGCAGCCACCAGGCGCCGTCGGCGAGGTAGAGCTCGCCGTTGTCCTTGAGCTTCTGGATGGCGGCGTCGACGGCGCCGGACTCGAACAGCGAGTTCTCGTGGAAGAAGACGTCGAAGTCGGTGCCGAACTCGTGCAGGGAGGACTTGATGTGGGCGAACATCATCTCCACACCCTGGGCGCGGAAGATCTCCTGCGTCTCCTCCGGCTCGTGGTCGAGCGCGTCGGGGCGCTTGTCGACGACGCGCCGGGCGATGTCGGCGATGTAGTCGCCGCCGTAGCCGTCCTCCGGGGTGGGCTCACCCTTGGCCGCGGCGACCAGCGAGCGCGCGAAGCGGTCGATCTGGCGGCCGTGGTCGTTGAAGTAGTACTCGCGGGTGACCTCGGCGCCGGCGGCCTCGAGCACACGGCCCAGGGAGTCGCCGACGGCGGCCCAGCGGGTGCCGCCCAGGTGGATCGGGCCGGTCGGGTTGGCGGAGACGAACTCGAGGTTGATGCGGCGCCCGGCGTAGGTGTCGGCGTGGCCGAACGCGGCGCCGGCCTCGCGGATGCGGGCGACGATCTCGCCCTGGGCGGCCGCGGCCAGGCGGATGTTGAGGAAGCCGGGACCGGCGACCTCGGCGGAGGCGACGGCGTCGTCCGCGCCGAGCGCCTCGGCCAGCCAGCCGGCCAGCTCGCGGGGGTTGACGCCGGCCTTCTTGGCCACCTGCAGGGCCAGGTTGGTGGCGTAGTCGCCGTGCTCCGGGTTGCGCGGCCGCTCGACGGTCACGGTCTCCGGGAGCACCGCGGTATCGAGGTTGTGGTCGGCGAAGACGGCCGAGGCCGTGGTGCCGATGAGTTCTCCGAGGGCTGCAGGTGTCATGGGCGCAGATTCTAACGCACAGGTCGCGCGCGTCCGGCACGGCCGGGGCGTTGAAAGAGGTGCATCGTCCCTATCTTCGACCCCATCTTCGACCCCGGTCACCCCCCTCGGCGGCGTCCCCGGGGCCCGCGCGGGGGCGCGGCGGCAGACTCGGCGGTGCACGTCACACCCGGCGCGCCACCCCCGACGGGGTAGACGAACCGGAAACGACCGGACATTTTCTTCGACAGCAAACGGAATAACGCAACACCCTCATTGCATTAATAACCGCAGGTCGCAAGCTTTACCCGTGGGCGTGTCAACTATTTCTGCGCTAGGATCGGGGGTGCCCCAAGGACCCGGACGCCCACCCCACCACCCCCGTCGCAGACGTCTCACGACGACCCCGGCGAGTTCGGCGGAGCGGACGTCCGTCTTCACGCCGAATACTCCCCAGGAGCCGCTCACATGCGCATCGCGCTCTTCTCCACGTGCATCGGCGACGCACTCTTCCCGGACGCCCACAAGGCCACGGCGATCCTGCTGACCCGGCTGGGTCACGAGGTCGTCTTCCCCGAGGGCCAGACCTGTTGCGGACAGATGCACATCAACACCGGCTACCAGCGTGAGGCGGTGCCGATCATCCGCACCTACGCCGACGCCTTCGCCGACCCGTCCATCGACTGCGTGGTCGCCCCCTCGGGCTCCTGCGCCGGCGCCGTGCGCGAACAGCACGTGCGCATCGCGGAGCGCTACGGCGACTCCGCCCTCGTCGATGGCGCCCAGCGGGCCGCAGACAAGACCTACGAGCTGTGCGAGTTCCTCTGCGACGTCGAGCAGCGCACCGACCTGGGCGCCTGGTTCCCGCACCGGGTGACCTACCACGCCTCCTGCCACTCCCTGCGCTTCATCGAGGTCGGCGACCGGCCCTACCGGCTGCTCGACGCCGTCGAGGGCCTCGAGCTGGTCGACCTGCCCAACTACGAGGAGTGCTGCGGCTTCGGCGGCACCTTCTCCGTCAAGAACGCGGAGGTCTCCGCGGCGATGGTCTCGGACAAGGTGCGCAACATCAAGTCCACCGGCGCCGAGTACGTCACCGCCGGCGACTCCTCCTGCCTGATGAACATCGTCGGCTCGCTCTCGCGCCAGCGCACCGGCATCCGCGCGATCCACATGGCCGAGATCCTCGTCTCCACCCGCGAGCAACCGTGGACGCCCGAGCGCGCCGCCTACCAGAGGGAGGCCATGCTGTGAGCGTCGTCAACCTCGGCCGCCCGGCGATGCCGCCGGTCGCCTCCCACTCCCCCAGCGCCCTGCGCGGCGACGTCGGCTTCACCAAGGCCGCCCACACCGAGCTGGACAACGCGACCAAGCGCCGCAACCTGCACCACGCCACCACCTCCATCCGTGCCAAGCGCGCCCGAGTCGTCGCCGAGTGCGACGACTGGGAGCGCCTGCGCGACGCCGGCTCCGCGATCAAGCAGGAGGTCGCCGCCCACCTGCCCGAGCTGCTCGAGCAGTTCGAGGCGGCCGTCACCGCCCGCGGCGGCCACGTGCACTGGGCCCGCGACGCCGCCGAGGCCGGCCGGATCGTCACCGACCTGGTCAAGGCCACCGGGGAGACCGACGTGGTCAAGATCAAGTCGATGGCCACCCAGGAGATCGCCCTCAACGAGGTCCTCGAGGAGTCCGGCATCCACGCGCAGGAGACGGACCTGGCCGAGCTGATCGTCCAGCTCGGCCACGACCGCCCGTCGCACATCGTCGTGCCCGCGCTGCACCGAAACCGCGCGGAGATCCGCGACATCTTCGTGCGCGAGATGCCCAACACCGACGAGTCGCTGCCGGCGAACCCGCCGGAGCTGGCCGAGGCCTCCCGCCTCTTCCTGCGCGAGCAGTTCATGCGCGCCAAGGTCGCCATCTCCGGCTGCAACTTCGGCGTCGCGGAGACCGGCACGGTCTCCATCGTCGAGTCCGAGGGCAACGGGCGCATGTGCCTCACCCTGCCGGAGACCCTGATCTCCGTGATGGGCATCGAGAAGCTCTTGCCGCGCTTCTCCGACCTCGGCGTCTTCCTGCAGCTGCTGCCGCGCTCCTCGACCGGCGAACGCATGAACCCCTACACCTCGCTGTGGTCCGGCACCACCGAGGGCGACGGCCCGCAGGACTTCCACGTGGTGATCCTGGACAACGGCCGCACCCACGCGCTGGCCAACGAGATCGGCCGCGAGGCGCTCAAGTGCATCCGCTGCTCGGCGTGCCTCAACGTCTGCCCCGTCTACGAGCGCGCGGGCGGCCACTCCTACGGCTCCGTCTACCCGGGCCCGATCGGCGCGATCATCACCCCGCAGCTGACCGGCATCGACTCCACCGACGACCCCTCGGCCTCGCTGCCCTACGCGTCCTCGCTGTGCGGGCGCTGCGACAGCGTCTGCCCGGTCAAGATCCCGATCACGGACATCCTGCTCGAGCTGCGCCACCAGAAGGTGGAGAACCACCGGCCGAAGATCGAGGGCGCCCTGCTCGACGCCGCCGGCCTGGTCATGGGGCACCCGAAGATGTGGAACGCCGTCATGCAGGGGATCTTCCTCGGCCGCGTGCTCGGCGGCTTCGACAAGACGATCACCCACCTGCCGAGCTTCCTGTCCGGCTGGACCGACGTGCGCGACACCGCCGTGCCCCCGAAGAAGTCCTTCCGCTCCTGGTGGAACTCCGACGAGGCCCGCGAACTGCTCGACGAGGCCCGCCGCGAGGGCATGCCCGACGCACAGGAGCCCGACGCCGCGCAGGACAACGAGGAGGAGAACCGATGACCACCGCCGAGGAGCGCCGCAACGCCGACGCCAAGCGCGAGATCCTCAAGCGGGTCCGCGACGCCCAGCAGCTCTCGCACACCCCGGCCGAGGTCGAGGTGCCCCGCGAGTACGACACGACCTCCGAGATGGGCCGCGACGAGCTGCGCGAGCTGCTGGTCGACCGGCTGGTCGACTACCGCGCCGACGTGACCCGCTCGAGCGCCGAGGAGCTGCCGGCCACCCTGGCCCGCGTGCTCTCCGAGCGCGGCGCGCACACCGTGCGCTACGCCGAGGGCCTGGACGCCAGCCTCTTCGCCGAGGTCGACGCCGAATGGACCCCGGACTCCCGCGACTCCGACCCGCGCGAGCTCGACTCCGTCGACGCCGTGGTCACCGACTCGCACGTCTCCTGCGCGCAGACGGGCACGATCTGCCTGCAGTCCAACGCGACCAACGGCCGCCGCGCCCTGACCCTCGTGCCCGACCGGCACGTGTGCATCGTGCGCATGGACACCGTCGTCTACGGCGTGCCCGAGATGGTCGGCCGCCTCGACCCCGAGCTGCCCGTGACCATGATCTCCGGCCCCTCGGCGACCTCGGACATCGAGCTCGTCCGCGTCGAGGGCGTGCACGGCCCGCGCGACCTCATGGTCATCGTCGTCGACTGAAGCCCCTGAACTCTTTTCACGGACTCGTCAGTGACAATCCCCCGGCTTGTCGGCCGGGGGATTTTCCGTGCCCTCCGCAACTCCGGTCACCTGCGCATATGTACGCCCGTACACTAGGCGTGCCCTCGGGTTCCGCCTTAGACTCCGGTGTGTCAAGCCGCACGGGAAACGTCGTGGATAAACCCCGGCACATCGGTCGCCGGGCGCGGACGCCCCGGGGGACGGACTGACTGGAAAAGGGTCGCCCCATGAAAGAGATCAACGCGGTCGGGGCCCCCAACGCCACCGAGGATGTGTTCCACCACATCCCGCCGGGCGGGAGCGCGCGCCGTTCCCGCGCTACATCCGGATCAACCTGCCGCGCCTGACCAAGGCGCTGCTGTTGATCGTCGTCGCCGTCATCGGCGGCACCGCGGTGGCCGTAGCGCTCTCCGACCACCTCCCCTTCCCCGGGGCCGGGTTCGCGCTGTGGGCGGTGGCGGCACTGGCCGCCGTCTACCTCGCGCTCGGCCTGTGCACCCGGATGCGCATCTGGGACTACGGCAGCCTCGTGGCCACCGTCGCCGTGCTCGTCTACGTCGGCGGGCTCTTCGGCGACGCGCCCTACGTCTGGAACGGCGCGAGCGTCGAGCTGGCGGCGTGCTGGAACACGATGATGCTCGCCTCCGTCGCCTACTGGGTGCTCAACTGGGCCATCAACTACGGCATGATCGTCGCCTGGCCCGACGACCAGGGCTTCACGGACTGAGAGCCCGAAGGAGAAAGAGACAATGGAATTAGGATTTTCCTGGTGGCTGCGTGCCGAGCACTTCCTCAACATCATCTCCGTCACCTTCTTCATCCGCTCGGGCATCGAGATCCTGGGCACCTACCCGCGCCTGCACCGCAAGGTGCAGAACCAGCCCGGTGAGCACTGGGCCCAGTTCACGGTGAAGGAGAAGCCGAAGCACAAGTACTACGCGGTCGGCGCGGAGTACGAGAACTACTCCCCGATCGTCTCGCTGCCCGGCTACGGCAAGCTCGGCCAGGGCCGCTGCTGGCACTTCATCACGGTGACCGGCTACGTCACCTGCTTCCTCATCTACTACGTCCTGCTCGCCGTCACCGGCCAGTGGCGCCGCTACGTCCCGCAGAGCTGGGACGTCTTCCCGCAGGCCCTCGACGACGTGGTGAACTACCCGGCCTTCCAGATCCCGCACGCGCAGGACGGCATGCCCTTCAATTCGGTGCAGCAGCTCTCCTACGCCTTCGTGATGCTGATCCTGCCGGCCTTCATGATCTTCACCGGCCTCTTCCAGACCCCGGCCGTCAACACGCACTGGCCGCGGATCACCAAGGCCCTCGGCGGCCGCCAGGTCATCCGCACCCTGCACTTCTGGGGCCTGATCATCTACCTGGTCTTCATCGTCATCCACGTCGCGATGGTCATCATGCACGGCTACGGCCACGAGGTCTCCAAGATGGTCTTCGGACACTCGGACTCCCCGGTCGACGGCGGCGTCATCTTCACCGCGCTGCTCGCCTTCGTGGTCTTTTTCCACGTGGTCGCCACCAAGACCTCGCTCCACAAGTCGCACATCGTGCGCCAGCTCAACAACGCGCTGGTGCGCCCGCTGACCCGCCGGCTGATCAAGCTGCCCAGCCGCCAGGACTTCCCCGGCTTCAAGACCGGCCGCCTCTTCCGCGGCTCGGGCTGCCCGCCGGAGATCGACGAGTACACCGCGATGGTGGCCAACAACTACGAGGACGACTACTACCTCGAGATCGGCGGCTGCGTGGAGCGCCCAATGGTGCTGTCCATGCGAGACCTGCGCGAACTGGCCAAGGACCACTCCCAGGTGACCATGCACAACTGCGTGCAGGGCTTCTCCTGGGTCGGCGAGTGGGGCGGCGTGCCGCTCAAGACGATCCTCGACCTGGCCCGCCCACTGCCGGGCGCGACCGACGTCGTCTTCCAGAGCTTCCGGAACATGGGCCGCGACGACGCCGTCTACGACGAGGGCTTCTACTACGAGTCCGCGCCCCTGGTCGAGGCCAACCAGCCGCAGACCCTGGTCGCCATCTCGCTGAACGGCAAGACCGTGCCGATCGAGAACGGCGCCCCGATGCGCATCCGGCAGGAGATCTCCACCGGCTTCCGCTCCATCAAGTGGGTCGAGCGCATCGACGTGGTCAACCGCTACGACATCGTCGGCAAGGGCCGCGGCGGCTGGTTCGAGGACAACGACGACTACGACCGCATGCAGATGATCTAGAAGGAGTCAGAGCACATGTATCCCGTCCACGAGGACATGATCCTCGACGACGCCGCCGGCGAACGGGTGCGCGCCTACATCGAGGAGACCGGCTTCGGCTTCCCGGGCACCGGGCCCGACGACTACGAGATCCTGCCCGTCGCCCGCTACCTCGGCTGGAACTTCACCCGCGAGGACCTCGACGCCTTCGCCGTCGGCCTGCGCTGCCTGCGCCCCGACATGAGCCGCCGGCACACCTTCATCCGCATGAGCCAGGGTCAGCTGACGCGCGAGCCCGACGCGAAGGTGCTCGAGCTCAACGAGCCGGTGCTGGCCACCGACACGCTGCGGATGCGCCGCTGGCGCGACACCGAGACCGGCCCGTCGCGCACCGGCGTCGACTCCTACGCCACCGAGGACGGCTCCGAGCCGGGCGTCGACCTCGACCTGCGCATGCTGCACGACGCGCTCGCCGACGTCCGCTGCTTCGCCGAGGCCGGCGGCGGGCCGACCACGGAGGTCCAGCGCGACCTCGGCGTCGACTTCGGCCTCCTGCTGGCCGGCCGGTACCCGCGGCTGAAGTACCTGGAGAAAGAGGGCAGGCTGCGCGCCGACCAGCTCGAGAGCCTACACGCCTTCGACGCGGACTTCGCCGGCATGACCGACACGCTGCGCGCGCTGGCCCTGCCGACCGTCGAGGACCACCGCCGCCCCGAGAAGCGCCGGCACGCCGAACACAACGACCGCTGAGGCCGGGGGGCCTCACCGAGAAATGACCATCATGGAACTCGATGTCATGACCGTGACGGGGCTGATCGCCTCCGTCGCCCTCCTCGCCGGCTTCGCGCTGCTCACCCTGGGCAAGCTGACCGCCGAGCACTACACCTACCAGTGGCTCAACGCCATCGGCGCGGGCTTCCTGGCCTACTCCGCCTTCGTCACCGAGCCGATCAACATGGGCGTCTTCCTCACCGAGGTGATCTGGAGCCTCATCGGCGTCTACGGCATCTTCAAGATCTGGCGCAAGCGCCGCGTTCGTCTACACCGCCATCAAGCCCTTCAACGTCGGCCTCTTCGTCACCGAGTTCGTCTGGGCCGTCGTCGGCCTCTACGGCATCTGGCTGGCCTACCGCACCTCCCGGCGCCGCAGCGACGCGCCGACGGCCGAGGAGGTCCCGCCGAACACCCCGGCCTGACCGGCCCGGGTAGCGTGACCGACATGGACCACGACGCGCCCACCCCGCACCCCCCGCCACGACCCGGAGCGGCGCGACCGCATCATCGACGCCGCCCTCGACGTGATCGCCGACGACGGCGTCGAGGGCACCTCGCTGCGCAAGATCGCCGCCCGCGCCGGCGTGCCGCTCGGCTCGCTGACCTACTACTTCGACGGCCGCGAGGACCTCATCACCGAGGCCTTCCTCCGCTTCACCGACCTCTCCGCCGCGGAGTTCCGCGCCGCCTCCGCCGCCGCCGACGACCTCGCCTCCGCCCGCGAGACCGTCGTCTCCGCGCTGACGAGCGAGTCCACCGTCGAGGAGCGCGGCGTCTCGCTGTCCATCGAGATCTACGCCCTGGCCCTGCGCGCCCCGCGCTACCGGGCGATCTTCCTGCGCTGGGTGCGCCGCTGCCGCGAGGCGATGTCCCGTCACTTCGACTGGCCGACCACGCTCGTGCTCGACTCGCTCTACGAGGGCCTGCTCATCCACCGCCACCTGCAGAACCACGCCCACGACGAGGCGCTGATCCGGCTGGCCGTCGAGCGCATCACCCCGCCGGAGAGCTACCACGGCACCGGCGAGCCCGCCGGCCCGCCGCCCGAGGAGAGGTTTCTTTAATTCCGACGGGACCGGACTTATCATTGGAGGGACCATGACCCGAGACAGCACTTCTCTCCAGGCCCTCCCCCTCGAGGACCGTTACGGCCGCGTCGCACGCGACCTCCGCGTGTCTCTCACCGACCGCTGCAACCTGCGCTGCACCTACTGCATGCCCGCCGAGGGCCTCGAGTGGTTCCCCACCGCCGAGACCCTCGACGACGAGGAGACCCTGCGGCTGATCCGCATCGCCGTCGAGGACCTCGGCATCCGCCAGGTCCGCTTCACCGGCGGCGAGCCGCTGCTGCGCCGCTCGCTCGAGGACATCGTCGCGGCGACCAAGCGCCTGCGCACCGACGACGGCACCGCCCCGCAGACCGCGATCACCACCAACGGCCTCGGCCTCGACAAGCGCGCCGCGCGCCTGGCCGCCGCCGGCCTCGACCGCGTCAACATCTCCCTGGACACCCTCGACCCCGAGCACTACCGTCGGCTGACCCGCCGCGACCGCCACGCCGGGGTCCTGCGCGGCATCCAGGGCGCCCTCGACGCAGGCCTGACCCCGGTCAAGATCAACACCGTGATCATGCCCGGCATCAACGACCACGACATCGTCTCGCTGGCCGCCTTCGCCCTCGAGCGCGGCCTCGAGCTGCGCTTCATCGAGCAAATGCCCCTGGGCCCGCCGGGCCAGTGGGACCGCACGCGCATGGTCACCGCCGAGTACATCCTCGCCGACCTGCGCACGCGCTTCGAGCTCACCCCCGCCGCCGAGCCGCGCGGCTCCGCCCCCGCGGCCGTCTGGAACGCGATCGACCGCGAGGCCCCGCAGGTCACCGGCCGCATCGGCGTGATCGCCTCGGTGAGCCACCCGTTCTGCGGCACCTGCGACCGCACCCGCCTGACCACCGACGGCTCCGTGCGCAACTGCCTGTTCGCCCGCGAGGAGACATCGCTGCGCGACCTCATGCGCTCCGGCGCGACCGACTCCGAGCTCGCCGACGCGTGGCGCGCCGTTATGTGGGCGAAACTGCCCGGCCACGGCATCGACGAGCCCTCCTTCATCCAGCCGGACCGCCCCATGTCCGCGATCGGCGGCTAGCGCACGATGCCCACCCAGTCGCACCAGCGCGACGTCGTCAATCACCTGCGCGCCGTGCAGGAACTCGTCTCCCCCCTGCCCGGGCGCACCGTCGCCGTCGGCGGCGCCGACCCCCGCCGCGTGATTGCCGACGCCGCGCGCGCCCTGCGCGCGGTGCCGCCCGCCGACGTCTCCGCTGTCGACGGTTATGTCGCCCGGGTGCGCGACCTCGCCGTCGGCGCGTGCCTCCCCGTCGCCGGTGACATCCCCGCCGGCCACCCGCCCGTCGAGATCCCGGCCGGCGCCGCCGTGCGCATCATGACCGGCGCGGTGGTGCCCGCCTGCGACGACGACGTCGCCGTGGTCCCCGTCGAGGACACCGACGCCCCGCGCGTCGAGCTGCCCGCCCGCGTCACCGTCACCGCGCTGGACGCGGGCCGCACGCACATCCGGCACGCCGGCGAGCACCTGCGCGCGGGCGACGTCGCCGTCCCCGCGGGCCTGCCGCTCGACGCCGGGACGCTGGCCACGCTCGTCTCCTGCGGGGTCGAAGCGGTCACCGCCCGGCCCGTGCCGCGGGTGTGCGTGTTGACCACCGGCGACGAGACCGCGCCCGACGCCCGACACGAGCTGTGGCGCATCCCCGACTCCAACGGGCCGATGCTCACCCGCCTGATCAGCGACTTCGGCGCCGAGGTCACCGCCGCGCACTGCCGCGACGACACCGCCGCGCTCGCCGGGCTCCTCGACGAGGCGGCCGCCGGCAGCGACCTCGTCGTCACCGCTGGCGGCATCTCGGCCGGGGCCTTCGACGTGGTAAAGGCGCTCGGGCACGCCGCCACCGCCGACGGGCGCGCGCGGATGGACTTCTACCCGCTGGCCATGCACCCCGGGAAGCCACAGGGTGCCGGGCTGTGGGGCGACACCCCGGTCGTCTGCCTGCCCGGCAACCCCGTGGCCGCCTGGACCTCGGCCGTGCTTTTCGTCGCCCCCTCCGTGCGCCGCCTCGCCGGACTGCCCGCCGCGGGTGCCATCGAGGAGCTCCCCCAGGTCGCGCTGCCCCTCGACGGCGAGCTCACGCCGCGCCACGGGGGTGTCTCGGCGGCCCCGGTGCGCCTCGACTGGGCCGCCGGTGTGGCCCGGATGTCGGCGGCGCGCGGCTCCCACATGGTCGGCGCGCTCGCCGGGGCGGACGGGCTGGCGGTCACGCGCCCGAACGCGCCCACCGTCGTGCTGCGCGCCCGCTAGACTCGGTGTCCATGACCAGTTCCGAACCTCGCGAACCCCAGTTGACCCACATCGACTCCCGGGGGCAGGCACGCATGGTGGACGTCACCGCGAAGACGCCGACCGTGCGCTCCGCCACCGCCCGGGGCGAGGTCGCCTGCTCACCCGACATCCTCGCCGCGCTGCGCGACGGCACGGTGCCCAAGGGCGACGTGCTCGCCACCGCCCGCATCGCGGGCATCGCGGCGGCGAAGAAGGTCCCGGACCTGCTGCCGCTGGCGCACGTGATCGGCGTGCACGGCTGCGTGGTCGACCTCTCGATCGAGGAGGACCACGTCACGGTGTCCGCCACCGTGCGCACCGCGGACCGCACCGGGGTCGAGATGGAGGCACTGACCAGCGTGACCGTCGCCTGCCTGACCGTGATCGACATGGTCAAGGGCGTCGACCGCTCCGCCTACATCCGCACCTGCGCGATCGTGGCAAAATCAGGGGGCAGGTCGGGCGACTGGTCGCGTCCGACGCCAGGCCGAACGGAGGAGTCTTAAATGTCCAGCATCCACGCCATCGTCCTCGCCGGTGGGCAGGGCAAGCGCATGGGCAACGTCGACAAGGCGCTCGTGCGCGTCAGCGGCGTGCGCCTGATCGACGCGGTCCTGCGCCAGCTGCCCGGGCCGGAGATCGTCACGGTGGTCTCGCCGAGCGAGACCCTCGATCTGCCCGAGGGCATCCGCCAGGTCAGCGAGAAGCCCGCGGGCGGCGGCCCTGTGGCCGGCATCGCCGCGGCCTTCGACGCCACCTGCCGCTACACCATGGTGCTCACCGTCGACGCCCCGCACGCGCCGGCGCTGATCGCCCCGCTCTACCGCACCCTCGAGCGCGCCCAGGACGCCGACGTCGCCGTCGTCGAGTCGGACGACGGCCAGCTGCAGCATCTCTGCCAGCTGTGGCGCACCCCGGCGCTGCGCAAGGCGCTCGACGGCGTGGCCGCCAAGCACGGCGGCGCCCGCGACGTCGCCGCCCGCGAGCTCATCGCGGACGTCGAGATGATCAAGATGCCGGGCACCGGCGAGGAGAAGGACTACGACACCGTCGAGGAGCTCTCCGCCCTCGGCGAGGTCCAGGTGCCCGAGCAGGACTACTGACGTCTCCGTGGTCGGCGGCTCGCGCGGCCGGGGTGGTCCGGGCCCGGCGTACCTGACGTCGGTGCGCCTGGCCTGCCCCGCCGCCGACCTGCCCGGATACCTCGCCGGGCTGCCGCTGACCCTCGCGCTCGAGCGCGAGCCGCTCGAGCTGACCCGCCCGGTCACCGTCATCGGCGGGGAGAACGGCTCGGGCAAGTCCACCCTCGTCGAGGCGGTCGCCGTCGCGGCGGGTTTCGACGCCATGGGCGGCTCCCGCAACGCCCGCCAGTACGGCTCGGAGCAGACGGTCTCCCGGCTCTCGGAGCACATCGTGCTCAGCCGCCGGCGCAACCCGCGCGACGGGTGGTTCCTCCGCGGGGAGACCCACCTCGAGACGGTCGGCTACTACGCCGGGCTCGGCCCGCAGCTGCGGCTGACGGAGCTTAGTCATGGCGAGTCCCTCATGGGCCTGGTCTCTAAACGCTTCCACGGCGACGGGCTGTTCATCCTCGACGAGCCCGAGGCCGGCCTCTCCGTCTTCCGCCAGCTGGAGCTCCTGGGGCGCATCACCAACCTGGCCGCGGCCGGCGCCCAGTTCATCGTGGTCACCCACTCCCCCGTGCTCATGGCCGTGCCCGGGGCACAGCTGCTCGAACTGCGCGACGGCCGGCTCGGGCCCACCGACTTCGACGCCATGGAGGCGGTCAGCGCGACCCGTGAGTTCATCGCCGACCCCGCCGGCACCGCGGCCTTCCTCACCGATGACGGGGGTCGTCCATGAGTGCCCTGCGCAATCATCGTGGTCTCTTCGTCGACGGCTTGTACCTGCTTTCGTCGGACTCGCCGCGCGCGGCGTCCGCTCCCCCGGTCCCGGAGTGGGTGATGCAGCTGCCGGTGTTCCGCACGGTCGCGGCCGGGCGCACCCTGTCCTTCTCCTCCCCGGTCACGGTCATCTCGGGCGAGAACGGCACCGGCAAGTCGACCTTCCTCGAGGCGCTCGCCTACAGCTGCCGCTTCCCGACGCACGGCGGCCCCTGGACCGGCAACCCCGGCTCCGCCGCGGAGAACCACCTCTTCGGCCGAGCGGCGGCGCTGATGACTGGCCGCCCGATGGCCGGCTGGTTCCTGCGCGCCGAGTCGCACCACCACGTCGGCCGCGAGCTCGGTGCGGACGGGCCGGGAGTGCGCGACATCAACGCGATGTCGCACGGCCAGTCCGTCGTCCACGTCATCCGGGAGGCCTTCCACGCGTCGGGGCTCTACCTCCTCGACGAGCCCGAGTCCGGTCTCTCGGTCGTGCGCCAGATGGCTCTGATGGCCGAGCTCCACCAGATCGCCGAACTGGGCGCGCAGATCATCGTCGCCACCCACTCCCCGATCGTCGCCGCGGTCCCGGGCGCGGCCATCTGGGAGATCGACCGCGAGGCGGGCATCCGTCACCGCGACCGGGTCACAGACACCGTCGCCTTCCAGGCCATGGAGGACTTCCTCGCCGACCCGGCCGGCATCGCCGACTACATGGTCGACGTCACCGCCGACGACTCGCATTGACCTCTCCTCTCCTTCAGTTGCCCAATTGCCGACGTCCCGTCGGTCGCCGTCGGCGACAGACCCCACGGTTGCGCGGTGCTCCTTCCCTGCTGGCGCGCCGGTGCCGCAGAACGGCATCGACGCTCCTTAGCCGGATCAGATCAGAAGGGCACAGGTGCTGCCGGGTCGTAGTCGATCTCCTCGTTGTAGGCGGCCCGGTTCGCCTCACCCCGGGCCCTCGCCCGCTTTTCAGCCTGCTGGCGGTGCTCCGAGACGGTCATCGCCAACCGTGCACCACCCGGCGTCAGAGGACCGTCCGGGACGCTTACCTGGAAGATGTTGTTCGGCAGCAACCAGATGGTCATGCCGGTGACCGGATCGTGGAGGTATTTGACCTGCCCGTCGGTCTTCAGGTTGTGCCAGTGCTGGGAGATTCTCGAGGCGTTATCCAGTGCGGTGGCCCCACCCTGCCCGTGAGGGATGCGGTGCTCGAACTGGGTGGCAGGCGTCTTCGTCGTCGACGACGGACCCGAACAGTCCGCGTGCACACCGGTCAGCCAGGCATCCAGACCCATCGTCGGATCATGGGCTTGTGTCTCCTCCTGCCTTCCTTCGGTGACGTCCTTGATCGCGGTGATCATCGCCTCCCACCTGGCCTGCGCGGCCGGGCCGAGCCAGCCGACACCGGGCATCCACATCGGGGCGTGGGTCAGGTCGCCTGCCTGGTAGACCCACTTGGTCACCGCGATCGTGACGTTGTCCATCAGTGTCTTGTAGAACGCCTCGGTCAGACTGATCCCCTCCGAGCGGACCCTTGTCTGCAGCGCACTGTTGAGGATGCTCGCCTGATCATCAGGCAAAGTCATGTAGTACTCGGTAAGACCTGGAATCGAGTCGTTCATCTCGAAGATGCCGGGTACCGGTGCGGGTTTGCCGTCGTCGTCGAAGTCGCGGGGAAGCCGGATGTCGGGGTCGTAGAGGTTGACCAGTTCGTTGATCTTGTCGCTGATCTTCGACGTCGTCGGAAACGCCTGCCTGGGTGCGGTGGGGGTGAGGAAATCCGTGATGCCCTCGTCGATGCGGGCCAGTATCCCGGGGTCCCCCACGGCCATGACGGCGGCCCCGATGGTGCGAAGCGAGCCGACCTCGATGTGGAAGAGCATCTCCTGCAGGGCCTTGAGCCTGGGCAGTTTGTCGATGAAGGCGCCCAGGCTGGCCACATACGAGTCCTTGATCGTGTACCGGCTGACAGCGGTGGAGGCTGCCATACGTGTCGAGTAGGACGTGATGGTCTCATCAGCTCGGGGTTGGTTGTCCATCCAGATCTCGTAGTCCAGCCGGCGCCGCAATTGGCTTTTGACCGCCACCGGGTCCGTCTGGTCGGTATTCGAGAAGTAGTTAGGTGGGTTGGTGCCGTCTTTCGGTGGGATGTGTCCGCCGGGGACCTGGTTGTTTCGCCACCTGTTGGCGCGCATGAGGCGTAGGTCTTCTTCGCGTTGGTCGCGGGCGGTTTGGCGTGCGCGCAGGGTGGTTTTGATCTTTTTGGCGGTGATGCGTTGGCGTCGTGTGGTTGCCTTCCGGATGATCGTGCGGCGGATGTGGCGCCGGCCGAGTTTCTTGGAGAAAGTGTTCGATGTTGTGTGGTGGCCTTTGGGTCGTCCGCGGTGGTGTCGCATGTTCCTTTCTACCCCCTGGTTATGCTGCATGTGCTGGCACTTTGTCGTGCCTTGTGTGTTCGGGCGTCAGTGTAGCGCAGGGGCGTGACACAGATCGCCCGGGTGTTCGAACATGGGCTGTGAGTTTCGGTTGAGGTGGTCTCGGGTGTGGGTTGCAGTAGATCACTGCACCGGTGCCTAGCGGACGACGAGTGCGTGCCGGTCCGGGTCTGCGGCAGGTCACTGCAACGGGTTCGAGGGGCGATCGAAACGACCGCTCGGCTGATCCTGCAGTGAGTTACTGCGTTGGGTGGCCAGCGGTCGGCAGGCCCAGGGCCGAGGGGGTTGCAGTGGATTACTGCAACGGGGTCGAGGGACCGGCGGGGCCGGCAGGGACGGTGGGCCGCAGCCGACAGGCGGAGGGTTGCAGTGGATCACTGCGCCCCTACTCCCTGGATCCTCATGGCGGGTGGTTGCAGTAGGTCACTGCATTGCCGTCTCAAGGTCGACATCGACGGGACTGGATGGGGGTTGCAGTAGATCACTGCATCGGTGCCGAGCGGGCGACGGACCCCGGGGACTGCCGAGGCTTGCAGTGGATCACTGCAACGGGGTCGAGGGGCTGGAGGCCCCTCGGGACTGTCGGGGTCTGCAGTGAGTTACTGCATCGGGAAGCCAACGGCCGGCAGGACTCTGGGGCGCGGGCGTTGCAGTGGATCACCGCACCACCGTGCCAATACCAGCATCAGCGGGACCGAATGGGGGTTGCAGTAGGTCACTGCACCGCCCGGCCCCGGCCCCGAAAACCGTTAGAGCACCATCTCGCCGGTGGCGACGATGCGCGACGGCCCGGTGAGCGTCGCCTCGACGGCGGGAGCGTCTTCAGCGCCCTCAGCACGACCAGCGCCCTCAGCACAACCAGCGCCCTGAGCACCCTGCTCCCCCGTCTCCTCGATCTCGACGGCGACCTCACCGCCGGGCACCCGGACGGTGACCGCACCGGTGGCCACGCCGGCGTCGGCGAGCGCGGCCGTCGCCGCGGCGACGGTGCCGGTACCGCACGAGCGGGTCTCGCCCACGCCGCGCTCCCACACACGCATGGTGACCGCGCCGTCGGAAAGCGGGGTGAGCACCTCGACGTTGACGCCGGCCGGGAAGAACTCGGAGTCGAACTCGGGGGCACACAGCGCCAGGTCCCGGATCGTCGCCGCGTCCGCGTCCGGCAGCACGGCCGCCAGGTGCGGGTTGCCCACGTTGACGCCGAGCCCGGCGAAGTCGAAGTCCCCCATCCGCACCGTCGACACCCCGGTCACGGTCGCGGCCCCCATGCGCACGCTGACGCGGGCGTCGTGCTCGGAGCACTCGAGCACGCGTACCTGGCGCGCCCCGGCGCGCGTGCCGACGGTGAACTCGTCGGTGTCGACGAGCCCCCGCGAGCGCAGCCAGTGGGCGAAGACGCGCACGCCGTTGCCGCACATCTCGGCGACCGAGCCGTCGGCGTTGCGGTAGTCCATGAACCAGTCCGTCTCGGCGACGCCCTCCGGCAGCGCGGGGATCTCGCCGGCGGCCACGAGCGCCCCGGCGCGCACCACGCGCAGCAGGCCGTCGCCGCCGATGCCGGCGCGGCGGTCGCACACGGCGGCGACGCGCTCGGGCGGGAACGCGAGCGCGGCGTCGGGGTCGGAGACGATGACGAAGTCGTTCTCGGTGCCGTGGCCCTTGGCGAAGGGCGTCACGGCCTGGTCGGACACATCAGAGGCATCAGAGGCGGCAGCAGACTCAGCGTTCACCGCTCCGAGTCTAGAGCAGACAGCGCCTCGCCCAGCAGGCCGCCCGCGGCATCCAGCCACCGGATGCGCTTGTCCCGGCGGAACCAGGAACGCTGCCGGCGCACGTAGCGCCGCGTGCCGGACTCGGTGCGCTCGACCGCCTCCTCGGGGCTGAGCAACCCGGCGCGCATGTCGAGCACCTGGGCGTAGCCGATGGCACGCCCGGCGGTCGACTCGCGCTCCAGCCCCGCGGCCACGAGCCGGTCGACCTCCTCGACGAGCCCGGCGTCGAACATGGCGCGGGTGCGCCGGGCGATGCGGTCGTTGAGCCACGCGCTTTCGGTGGCGAGCCCCAGGATCCGCGTGCCCCAGCGCGGCGGCTGATCGCGCGGCGGCTGGCTGGCGGCGAAGGGCCTGCCGGTCAGCTCGACGACCTCGAGGGCGCGGGCGATGCGCCGGCCGTCGTTGTCCTCGATGACGCGCGCGGCCTGAGGGTCGACGCGCTCGAGCTCGGCGTGCAGGCCCGGCGCGCCGAGCTCCCCGAGACGCGCCAGGTACCGGGCGCGCACCTCGGGGTCGGTCGGCGGGAAGGTGAAGTCGTCGACGAGGGCCTGGTAGTAGAGCATCGAGCCGCCGACGAGCACGGGCACCCGCCCGCGCGCGCGGATCGCCTCGACGTCGGCGGCGGCCTCGCGCTGGTAGCGGGCCACGGAGGCGGGCTCGGTGACGTCGAGGACGTCGAGCTGGTGGTGCGGGATGCCGCGGCGTTCGGCGACGGTGAGCTTGGCGGTGCCGATGTCCATGCCACGGTAGAGCTGCATGGAGTCGACGTTGACCACCTCGCCGCCGAGGCGTTCGGCCAGTGCGAGGCCAAGCTCGGACTTGCCGGAGGCGGTCGGGCCCACGACGGCGACAGGGCGCGGCGCGGCGCCGGCGGCGCCCTCGGCGCCCACAGAAGAGGAGACCATTTACGCGACCTCCACCGTCAGGCGCGCGAGGTAGCGGCCGACACCCGTGGTGGTGTCGACGTCGAGGAGCTCGGCGTCGACGACGGGGAACCCGGCCAGCTCGAGCCACAGCTCGGGCTCGAGCACGCCGGCGGCGCGCAGGTCCTCCGACGACCACGGCTCGGGCGCCTCACCGGAAAGGAGCGCCCGGCACCAGGCGTCGGCCTCGGCCGCGCCGTCGAGGAGCGCGAGCGGGGCGCGCGCGGTCAGCCCCGCCGAGCCGTCCAGGGCCAGCAGCGTGAGCGCCTCGGGGTCGGGACGCTGAAGGGAACCGCGCACGGCGCGCACCGGGACGTCGACAATTGAACGTTGCACCAGCTCAGGAAGGTAATTGCCGACGTCGTGCCGCACCTGCGGTGCGCCCCAGGCACCGAGGGAGCCGGTGCGGGCGGTGTACCACCGCCGGTCGCGCGAGCCGACGAGGTCGAGCGGGCGGTCGGCGGTGACGAGGGCGCGCACACCGGCGACGAGGCGCCGGGCGGGCTCGTCGCGCGGCGCGAGCTCGGGGACGAGGGCCGGGCTTCCCGGCATGACCACGATTGTCGCGTGCATGCCTCGAGCCTAACCGGCTAGATTGTTGGCAACGGGGCGCACCGCCCCTGCCCCACCCGTCGACCCGGTCGCGGGCCTCGCCCGCGGCACTGACCTCCACCGAAGGAGACAGACGCATGACTGACCCGACCCCCGGCACGCCCACCCCGTCGCCGCGCCCCACCCCCGGCGCGATGCCGGGCCGGATCCCCACCCCCGGCGACCTCGCGCGGCCCTCGGCGACCCCGAAGCCGAAGCCGACCCCGAAGCCCGCGCCAGCAGCGGACCCGCACCGCTTCGGGCGCGTGGCCGAGGACGGCACCGTCTACCTGATCACGGCCGACGGAGAGCGCGAGATCGGCCAGTGGCAGGCGGGCACGCCCGAGGAGGGGCTGCGTCACTTCGCGGGCCGCTACGACGACCTGGTCACCGAGATCGCCGTGCTCGAGTCGCGGCTGTCGAGCCACCCCGAGGACGCCGACGCCATCCGCGCGCAGGCGAAGAGCCTGGCCGAGGGCCTCGACGAGGCCGCCGTCATCGGCGACATCGAGGCGCTGCGCGAACAGCTCGGCCGCATCGGCCAGGAGGCCGGGGACGCGAAGGGCCGCGTCGAGGAGTCGCGCAAGCGGCGCCGCGAGGAGGCCATCGCCGCCAAGGAGAAGCTGATCGCGGAGACCGAGGAGATCGCGGAGAACTCCACGCAGTGGAAGGCCGCCGGCGACCGCATCCGCGCCATCCTCGAGGAGTGGAAGAAGATCCGCGGCATCGACCGCGCCACCGACGACCGGCTGTGGAAGCGCTACGCGCGCGCCCGCGACGCCTTCCACCGCCGCCGCGGCGCCCACTTCGCCGAGCTGGACCGGGGTCGCGCCGCCGCCAAGCGCCGCAAGGAGGAGCTCGTCGAGCGCGCCGTCGCGCTGCAGGACTCCACCGAGTGGCGCGAGACCGCGCGGGCCTACCGCGACCTGATGCAGGAGTGGAAGGCCGCCGGGCGCGCCCCGCGCGAGGCCGACGACAAGCTCTGGGAGCAGTTCCGCGCCGCGCAGGACAAGTTCTTCGGCGCGCGCGACGCCGTCAACGCGGAGAAGGACCGCGAGTTCGAGGCCAACGGCAAGGCCAAGGACGCGCTCATCGCCGAGTACGAGCCGCTGATCGACCCGGACAAGAACCTCGACCAGGCTCGCGCAAAGCTGGCCGAGCTGCAGGAGAAGTGGGACGAGATCGGCTACGTGCCACGCGCCCGCATGCGCGAGCTCGAGGACAAGATCGCCGGCCTGGAGAAGCGAGTCACCGACGCCGAGCAGTCGCAGTGGCGCCGCACCGACCCCGAGGCCCAGGAGCGCGCCGCGCAGTTCACCCGCCGCGTCGAGGAGCTCGCCGCCCAGGCCGAGCAGGCCGAGGCGCGCGGCGACACGAAGAAGGCCGAGCAGCTGCGTGCGCTGGCCGCCCAGTGGTCCTCCTGGGCCGAGACCGCCGCCGAGGCGCTCGAGGACCGCTGAGTTGCGCACCGTCCTGGTGCCGCCCGGCGCCGAGGACGCCGTGCGCACCTTCTGCTTCACCGCGAACCTCCTGGCCCAGGAGGCCACGGGCACCCCGGCGGCGGCCGTCGCCGTCGAGGACGTCCACACCCAGCTCGTCGGCGGCGACCCGCTCGCCCCGCGCTCGGTGCTGCTCGCGCTCGTGGACCAGCCCGGCCCGGCCGCCGTCGGCGAGTTCGGGCTGCCGGTCATGGCCGACCCCGACGCCGAGGCCGCCGGCTTCGCGCACGTGATCCTACCGGCCGAGGACGCCCGGCGCCTGGCCGCCGTGGAGATCGTCCCCGACGTCGGGCTGTGCCCGCCGGCGCCCACCCCGATTGACGACGTCCCGCAGCTCGCCGTCGCGGTCCAGGAACTGCTCGCGGCGGCCGCAGGCGTGGCCCGCGCCGCCGGCCGCGACACGCTGCAGGCCTTCACCCGCGACCCGCGATTCGGGGCGTTGTTCGAGGCCTGTGGCTTCCGGCACGCGCTGACCGAGGTGCAGGCCGTGGTCGACTTCGGCGGTGAGCCGGACGACGGCGTCGTGGTCGTCGAGGACCTCGCCGTGCCCGGGGACCTGGTCGAGGGCGTGTGCGCGCTCTTCGCCGTCGACGACGCCGACAGCGCCCACGGGGCGCTGGCCGTCGCACCGGAGCCGTGGGACCGCGCGCGCCTGGAACGCACCCGGGCGCGCCTGGCCGCCGAGGGCACCCACGGGGTGATGACGGTGCTGGTGGAGGACGGCCGGCCCGTCGCGCTGGCGGAGGCCTACCGCACCGCCGGGCAACGCGCCGACGTCGCCGAGCACGGCACCACGGTGGTGGCGCGGGGGCGTCGGCAATCCGGGCTGGGCTCGCGCGTGACGCGCGCACTTCTCGCGCTCGGCGAGGGCGAGTTCTTCCTGACCTACTCCCCCGACGACCCGGCCGCCGCCGGGCTGGCGCGCCGGCTCGGGGCGCGGGAGCTGGCCCGGCTGGGCTCCTTCGAGCTGGCCCTCTAGTCGGCGGAGTCCTCTGTCTTGTCCTCTGTGTCCGCGTCCTCATGGGAGCGGCGCTGCGCGCGGCGGCGGGAGCGGTCGCGGCGGTCGTCGACGAGCAGCGGGTTGGCCCCCGGGTTCCGGCTGGCCTCGCGCTGGGCGCGGGCGACCTCGTCGACGTCGTCGGTCTCGGCGCGGGCGCGGGCGATCTCGCGCTGCTCCGGCGAGCGGCGCAGCACGGTCATCGCGTAGGCCACGAAGGCGACGATGACCACCAGGATCATCAGGTAGGTGCCCACCCCGAGGGTGACGTCGGCCTCGGAGCCTGGGCGCTGCAGGCGCAGCCAGACGGCGAGCAGCGAGTAGGCCACCCCGACGGTGGTGATCATCCAGGCGATCAGCGCCAGAGCGGTGCGGCGGGTGATCAGCGTCGCCGTGGTAAACACGCCGATGCCCAGCAGGCACAGCACCGCGAAGACGTACTCGGTCAGCTTGACCCCGGCGTCGGCCGCCGCGTCGCTGAAGGTGACCACCTGCCAGCCCTGCACGCCGGTGGCCTGCGGCAGCAGCAGGGTGACGAAGTAGACCACCGTGGCGCCGAGCAGGACGTAATAGGCGCCGCCCAGCTCCACGTGGCGGGCGGAGACCTTCTCGCGCCGGGCCAGCTCGCGGGCGGAGGGCTCGTTCGTAGCGGTGTTCTCGGACATGTCCCTCACCCTAGCCGCCGATGCCGGGCAGGCCGAGGCCGACGGTCGCGGGCTTCCTGTCGGCGGCGGCCATGTCGCCGGCCCGGGTGCGGCGGTGGGTGCGCACGCCGGAGTCGGCGAGCAGGAAGTAGGGCTTGGCCTCGGTGACCTCGACGGTGACCACGTCGCCGGGACGGATCTCCCCCTCGGCGCCGGCGGGGTCGAAGTGCACCAGCCGGCCGTCGCGGGCGCGCCCGGACAGGCGGTGGGTCTCGTTGTCGCGGCGGCCGCCGGACTCCTGGACGATCAGCTCGACCTCGTGGCCGACGAGCCTGGCGTTCTCCTCGGCGGCGATGCGGTCCTGGAGGGCGACGAGGCGCTCGTAGCGCTCCTGGACGACCTCCTTGGGGATCTGGTCCGCCATCTCCGCGGCCGGGGTTCCGGGGCGCGGGGAGTACTGGAAGGTGAACGCCGAGGAGAAGCGGGCGCGCTCGACTACGTCGAGGGTGGCCTGGAAGTCCTCCTCGGTCTCGCCCGGGAAGCCGACGATGATGTCGGTGGTGATCGCCGCGTGCGGGATGCGCTCGCGGACCTTGTCCAGGATGTCCAGGAACTTCTTCGTGCGGTAGCTGCGCCGCATCGCCTTGAGCACGCGGTCCGAGCCGGACTGCAGGGGCATGTGCAGGCTCGGGCAGACCGCCGGGGTCTCGGCCATGGCGTCGATGACATCATCGGTGAACTCGGCCGGGTGCGGCGAGGTGAAGCGCAGGCGCTCCAGGCCCTCGATCTCGCCGCAGGCGCGCAGCAGCTTGGAGAAGGCGCTGCGGTCGCGCTCGAGCGACTCGTCGACGAAGTGCACGCCGTAGGCGTTGACGTTCTGGCCGAGCAGGGTGATCTCGGAGACGCCCTGGTCGACCAGGGCTTTGACCTCGGCGAGGATGTCGCCGGGGCGGCGGTCGGCCTCCTTGCCGCGCAGCGAGGGCACGATGCAGAAGGTGCAGGTGTTGTTGCAGCCCACGGAGATGGACACCCAGCCGGAGTAGTTGGACTCGCGCCGCGCCGGCAGCACGGAGGGGAACTCCTCGAGGGCGTCGGCGATCTCGACCTCGGCGCGGTCGTTATGCGCGGCGCGCTCGAGCAGGGTCGGCAGGGAGCCCATGTTGTGGGTGCCAAAGACGACGTCGACCCAGGGGGCGCGGTCGACGACGTGCTCGCGGTCCTTCTGGGCCAGGCAGCCGCCGACGGCGATCTGCATGCCCGGGTGGTTCTCCTTGACCGGCTTGAGCTGGCCGAGGGTGCCGTAGAGGCGGTTGTCGGCGTTCTCGCGCACCGCGCAGGTGTTGAAGACGACGAGGTCGGGCTCGGTGTCCTCGGCTGCGCGCCGGTAGCCGGCGGATTCGAGCAGGCCGGAGAGGCGCTCGGAGTCGTGCACGTTCATCTGGCAGCCGAAGGTGCGCACCTCATAGGTGCGGAGCGTCTGGGATTCCACGGGTGCACATTCTAGGGGTGGGGCAGGTCGAGCCCAATTTCGCGGCGCGCTCCGGCGGGGCGGCTACATTGGAGTGGAACCGTTGGAGTGGAACCGACTTCAGGCCTGGAAGGTGGATGCGATGACCGCGAAGGCGCCCGCGGCGCTCGTCGCCTGCGTGGCGGCACTGGCCGCGCTGACCGCCTGCGCCGAGGAACCGGAGGACGGGCTGCTGGCCGACATGCGCGCGGGCACCGTGGCCGTCGGCGTCAAGTACGACCAGCCCGGCCTGGGCCTGCGCGACCCGGACGGGACGATGCGCGGCCTCGACGTGGAGATCGCCGACCGGGTGCTGCGCCACGTCGCCGAGAACCACGGCTGGGACGCCCCGCGGATCACCTGGACGGAGACCCCGACGGGCCGGCGCGAGACCTCGCTTCGGCAGGGCCGGGTCAACATGGTCGTGGCCAGCTACACCATCAACGAGGAGCGCGCCCGCTCGGTGCAGTTCGCCGGGCCGTACCTGCTGACCCACCAGGCATTGCTGGTCGAGGTCGGCAGCGACGTCGACGGCCTGGGGGATCTCGAGGGCCGCACGCTGTGCTCGGTGACGGGCTCGACGCCGGCGCAGACCGTCCAGCAGGAGATCCCCGAGGTGCGCCTGCGCGAGCTGCCCACGTATTCGGACTGTGTGAGCGCCCTGCGCTCCGGCGAGGTGGACGCGGTGACCACGGACGCGGCCGTTCTGGCCGGCTACGCGGACCAGCAGCCCTCGCGGCTGCGGGTGACCGAGCTGCACCGGAGAAACTCCGACGAGCCGCTGAGCGTGGAGCGCTACGGCATCGGGCTGGACCCCGGTGACAAGGCCGGGGCGCAGGCCGTCGACGAGGCACTGCGCGAGATGCGGGACAACGGCGAGATCGCGGAGCTGATCGAGGAGAACCTGGGCGACGCGCCCGGGGTCTCCCCCGCGGGCCCGGAGGACTAGCCGGGTTCTAGTCGAGCTCCTCGAGGCGCTCGTCGAGGGCCTGGCGGGCCAGCGCGAGCGACATGCCCTCGGGGAAGCCGCGGCGGGCGAGCACGCCGACGATGCGGCGCAGCGCCTTGTCGCGCTCGCGGCGGTCGGCCGGCGCCTCGCGCACGGAGCGGGCCTTCTTGCGGGCCAGGGTGAGCGCGCGTTCGCGCTCGTCCTCGGGGTCAATCTGGTCGAGGGCGGCCGCCCGCTCGCCGGCGCCGACCCCCTTGCGCTCGAGTTCGTGGTCGAGCATGCGACGCGACTTGCCGCGGCGGGTGGCGCGCTGGCGCACCCACTCGCGGGCGAAGGCGGCGTCGTCGATCAGGCCGGCGCCGGCGAGGTCGTCGAGCACGGAGTCGATGACGTCAGCGGCGAAGTCCTTGTCCTGCAGGCGCCGGCGCAGCTCGGCGCGGGAGCGGGCGCGCTGGTCGAGCAGGCCGAGGGCCCGCTCGCGGACCGCCACCTTGGCCTCCTCCTCGGCCTCGTCGAGGATCGGGTTGGCACCCGCGGCGGCTGCCTCGAGGGCGGCGACGGCGCGGGCGAGGCGTTCGGGGTCCGGTGCCACGGGTTATTCGTCGTCGAAGTCGACGTTGGGCACGACGTCGACCGGCTCATCGGAGAGCGCGTCGGAGTCCTCGCCCTCGGCCTTCTCTGCCTCCTGCTCCTGGGCGTACTTGCCCACGCCGAGCTTGACGAAGATCTTGTGCTCGATCTCGTCGGCGAGCTCCTTGTTCTCCTTGAGCGAGAGGCGCACCTTCTCCTTGCCCTGGCCGAGCTGGTCGCCCTCGTAGGTGAACCAGGAGCCGGACTTCTTGACGATGCCCTGCTCGACGCCGAGGTCGATGATCGAGGACTCGCGCGAGATGCCCTCGCCGTAGATGATGTCGAACTCGGCGATCTTGAACGGCGGGGAGACCTTGTTCTTGACCACCTTGAGGCGCGTGCGGTTGCCGATGGCGTCCTGGCCGTCTTTGAGGGTCTGGATACGGCGGACGTCGCAGCGCACGGAGGCGTAGAACTTCAGCGCCTTGCCGCCGGTGGTGGTCTCCGGCGAGCCGAACATGACGCCGATCTTCTCACGCAGCTGGTTGATGAAGATGGCGGTGGTGCCGGAGTTGTAGAGGGCGCCGGCCATCTTGCGCAGCGCCTGGCTCATCAGGCGGGCCTGTAGGCCGACGTGGCTGTCACCCATCTCGCCCTCGATCTCGGCCTTCGGGGTGAGCGCCGCCACCGAGTCGATGACGATGATGTCGATGGCCCCGGAGCGCACGAGCATGTCGGCGATCTCGAGGGCCTGCTCGCCGGTGTCCGGCTGGGAGACCAGCAGGGCGTCGGTGTCCACGCCGAGGGCGCGGGCGTACTCCGGGTCGAGCGCGTGCTCGGCGTCGATGAAGGCGGCGATACCGCCCTCCTTCTGGGCCGAGGCGATCGCGTGGAGCGCCACGGTGGTCTTACCCGAGGACTCCGGGCCGTAGATCTCGACGACACGGCCGCGCGGGAAACCGCCGACGCCGAGCGCGACGTCGATGGCCGTGTTGCCCGAGGAGATCGCGCTGATCGGCGGCCGGCTCTCGTCGCCCAGGCGCATCACCGCGCCCTTGCCGTAACCCTTCTCGATCTGGGCCAGGGCCGCGTCGAGCGCCTTCTGCCGGTCGTCGGCAGCGGCGGCCTTCTTCTTGGTCGTCTTCGCCATGGTTGGGGTGCCTCTTCTTCTCGTTCGTCGGGTGTCCGGGACGGCCGCGGCCACCCCTCACCTCTGTTAGACCCTCCGACGGGTCCGTACGGCTCCACACACTAACCGCGTGGCGGGACCGTCCCGGGCGTCGCGTTCGAAAGTACACGCACGCCTGTTCGAATTCAACGCGACGCGCCGCTCAGTCGTCGCGGCCGAGCCGACGCTCCTCGGGCACCTCGAAGTCGGCGCACAGGGCCAGCCAGATCTCACGGGGGTCCACTCCCCTCTCGAGCAACTGTTCAGCCGTGGCGCCGTGGTCGGCGAGCACGTGCGAGTGGAGGATGAAGTCGCCGCTCTCGGTGCCGAACTCGTCGGCGACGAGGCGGTGGAAGGCGGTCAGTCGCATGGGCACGATCATACGGCGCGGCACGCACGCGCGTCCGCGACCCCCCGGGATTCCCCTCGAGCCCCGGGACTACCCCCGAACCCCGGGGATTTCTCTTAAACGGCGTTCAGGATATGCTGTGCACATGCCTCAGAGAAACAAACTTCTCGACGTCGCCTACTGCGCCGTCTTCGCAGCCCTGATCATCGTATTCGCCTTCGTCTCCATCCCGGTCGGCGCCCTCGGTGTGCCGATCGTGCTGCAGAACGCGGTCATCATCCTCGCCGGCCTCGTGCTCGGCGCGCGGCGCGGCTTCCTCTCCGTCGCCCTCTTCCTCGTCATCGGCCTGGTCCTGCCCGTGCTCGCGGGCGGCCGCACCGTCATCAGCGCCCTGGGCGGTCCGACCGTCGGCTACATCGTCGGCTACCTGGTCTCCGCCTTCGTCGCCGGCCTGATCGCCTACCGCGCCCGCCCGGGCCGCCGCGGCGAGCAGATCGGCTGGTTCATCCTCGCCGCCGCCCTCGCCCTGGTCTGCCAGTACGCCTGCGGCATCGTGGGCCTCATGATCAGCTCCCGCATCGGCCTGGTCGCCGCGGCCGGCGGCCAGATCCCCTTCCTGGTCCCGGACGCCGCCAAGTGCGTCGTGATGGTCATCGTCGCCCTCGGCGTCCACGCCGCCTTCCCCGACCTGCTGCGTCGACCCAACCGCGCCCGGGACACCGATGCCCGCGATCGAGTTCACTGACGTCTCGGTCGAGTTCGAGGAACGCCTCGTCCTCGACCGCGTCTCCCTCAACCTCACCGAGCACCGCATCGGCATCATCGGCGCCAACGGCTCCGGCAAGTCGACGCTCGCCCGCCTGATCAACGGGCTGGGCGAGCCGACCTCCGGCACCGTGCGCGTCGACGGCCTCGACCCCGTCAAGGACGGCCGCGAGGTGCGCCGCAAGGTCGGGTTCATCTTCTCCGACGCGGACAACCAGATCGTCATGCCCAGCGTGATTGACGACGTCGCGTTCTCCCTGCGGCGGATGCGACTGCCCCGCGCCGAACGACGCGAGCGGGCACGCGCGGCGTTGGAGCGCTTCGGACTGGCCGGCCACGCCGACCAGTCCCCGCACCTGCTCTCGGGCGGGCAGAAGCAGCTCCTGGCGCTGACCGCCGTGCTCGTCACCGAGCCGGAGACCGTCATCGCCGATGAGCCGACGACGCTGCTGGACCTGCGCAACCGCCGCATGATCCACGACGTCTTCGCCGGCCTCGACCAGCAGCTGATCGTGGTCACCCACGACCTCGACCTGGTCGCCGACGCCGACCGGGTGATCTACCTGGGCGACGGCGGGATCGTCGCCGACGGAGAGCCGCGCGAGACCATCGCGCGCTATGTCGCGGACATGGAGCGCTGATGGCACGCATGCGGATGATGCCGCGCGCGGTGCCGCTCGGCGTGCACGTGCCCGGCGACACGGTCATCCACCGCGCCGACGCAGGCCTGAAGCTGATCGTGGTGACCCTCTTCATCCTGCTGGCCACCATCTTCGGGCGCAGCCCGCTCGGGGTGGCCCTCTGCGCGGTCATCGTCGCCGTCGGCTACCTCGTCGCGCGTATCCCGTGGGCGGCCGCGTGGTCACAGATCGCCGCCCCGCTGCCCCTGCTGCTGGTGCTCGGCGCCTTCCAGTGGTGGCAGAACGACCTGGTCACCGGCGCGGTGACCGTGGGGCTGCTCGGCTGCTCGATCATGGGCGCGGGCCTGCTTCCGCTGACCACGACCATCGAGGAGCTCCTCGACGCCGTGGAGCACGGGCTGCGGCCGCTCAAGCGCTTCGGCGTGCCGGCCGAGAACATCGCGCTGGCGCTCTCGCTGACCCTGCGCCTGATCCCCCTGCAGCTGGCCACCGTCGGCGACGTCCTCGACGCCCGGCGGGCCCGCGGGGCGGGCTTCTCGCTGACCGCGGTGGCCACCCCCGTCATCGTGCGCTCGCTGCGGCGCGCCCGCGCTCTCGCCGAGGCGCTCGCCGCGCGCGGGGCGGGTGACTGACGCCGGGCGCCTGGCCGCGGCCGACTGACCTGCCCCTCAACAAAAAGAACGGTGTCCCTGGAGGGCCACCGTTCTTCCGGCTTTGTGCGGACTAGCCGCGACGTACTACTCGCCGCGCAGCTCGCGCATACGGCGGGCGACGGCATCCTGGCTGACGTTCGAGGTGTCGGGGGCACCACCCTCGATGGCCTCGCGCTTCGGGCCGGAGGTGACCTCGTTCTCGCCGTTCATCTCGGCGCGGATCTGCTCCAGGCGCGAGTGGCCGGCCATCTGCACGCCGGCCTGCTGGACCTCGGCCATGCGGGCCTCGACGGAGTTCTCCGCGAGCTCGGCCTGGCCCAGGGCGTTGGCGTAGCGGCGCTCGATCTTCTCGCGGACCTGGTCCAGGTTCGGCGAAGAGCCCTGCTGGGTCAGCGAGTTCATCGACTGGACGGACTCGGCGACCTTCTCCTGCATCTTGGCCTGCTCGAGCTGGCTGAGCAGCTTGGAGCGCTCGGCGACCTTCTGCTGGAGCTGGGCGGCGTTGCGCTCGACGGCGGCCTTGGCCTGCTCGGCCTGGCGGATCGCCTGGTCGTGCAGCTTCTTGGTGTCCTCCACCGACTGCTCGGCGGTGACCAGCTGTGCGGCGAAGGCCTCGGCGGCGTTCTCGTACTCGACGGCCTTGCGCTCGTCGCCGTCCGCACGCGCCTTGTCGGCGAGCTTGAGGGCCTGCTTGGTGTTGGCCTGCAGCTTCTCGATCTCGCCGAGGCGGCGGTTGAGCTGCATCTCGAGCTGGCGCTGGTTGCCGATCACGGCGGCGGCCTGCTGCGAGAGCTCCTGGTGCTGACGCTGCGCCTCCTCCATGGCCTGCTGGATCTGCACCTTCGGGTCGGCGTTCTCCTCGATCTTGTTGTCGAAGAGTGCCATGAGGTAGTTCCAGAACTTCTTGAACGGGTTCGCCATGAGAGTGGTCGGCCTCCTGCTTCGGTCGGCGGTCTGAATTGCCCCCCATGATAAACCACGGCCGCGACAAAACACCGCAGGGAACAAAACCGGCGTCCCGGCCGTTATAGATAGTGATGCTCACCGATACCGCTGTCATGACCGCCCAGGCGCCCGCGCACACCCGCCGGCGCCGCCCCGAGCCGCTCCTGCGTGCCGCGCTCGGCGAGGCGCTGCGCGGGTTCCGCCGCGACCGCAACGTCACGCTGCGCGAGCTCGCCGAGACCGCCCGGGTCTCCCCCGGCTACCTCTCCGAGATCGAGCGCGGCCGCAAGGAGGCCTCCTCCGAACTGCTCGCCGCCGTCTGCCACGGACTCGGCGTCTCGCTGGCCGACGTCCTCATCGAGGCCGCCGGCTCCATGGCCATCGAGGAGGCCATCGACGAGGCCGTCGAGGAACTCACCGAGATGCCGGCCGAGTGAGACCGACCGGGTAGGCAGAGCAAGAACCTAGGCCGCGAGCGCCTCGGCCAGGAAGCCGAGGGCCGCGTCCACGGCCGCCGCGCGGATCTGCGCGCGCGAGCCGTCCAGGTCCACCCGACGGGTGCGGGTGGACTCCCCCACATGCGCGAGTCCCAGGTGGACCTCGCCGACGGGGTGCCCGTCCTGGGGCTCGGGCCCGGCCACGCCCGTCAACGACACCGCCCAGTCACAGCCGAGGCGCTCGCGTGCACCCTCGGCCATGCCGGCCGCCGTCTCGGCGGCGACGGGACCGCACCGGGCGAGCACCGCGGCGTCGACAAGCGCCAGGCTGCCCTTTAAGTCGGTGGCGTAGGTGACCAGCCCGCCGCGCAGCACGGCGGAGGCGCCGGGGACGTCGGCGACCGTCGCGCAGGCCAGGCCGGCCGTCAGCGACTCGCAGAAGCCGAGGGTCTCGCCGCGCTCCCCCAGTACGCGCAGGATCTCCCGGGCGCCGTTCACCGGGTACCCGCCCTGTTCTCGCGGTGGGAGTCGACGAGGTACTGGATGCCGGTGACGGCGGTGACGAGCACGGCCGCCCACATCACGGCGCGCGAGGGCCAGTCCATCCAGTCGGGCAGCGGGCACAGGTAGAGGCCGACGGCGACCGACTGCAGGGCGGTCTTGATCTTGCCGCCCTTGGAGGCGGGCACCACACGGCCGCGGCGCAGCTGCACCATCCGCCAGGCGGTGATGCCCAGCTCGCGCACGACGATGATGCCGGTGGCCCACCAGCTCAGCCCGGCGGTCAGGTTCAGGCAGACCAGGGCGGTGATCATCAGCGCCTTGTCGGCGATGGGGTCGGCGATCTTGCCGAAGTCGGTGATCAGGCCGCGGGCTCGCGCGATGTCGCCGTCGAGCTTGTCGGTGATCATCAGCGCGACGAAGAGGGCGAAGGCCGCCCACATCCAGCCGAGCTCCTCGCCACCGGAGCGCAGCACGAGCCACGCGAAGACCGGCACGAACAGGATGCGCAGGCTGGTCAGCACATTGGGCAGGTTGAGATTGCTCGGCCTCGCGGCGGGCGATGGGGACGTGGACACGCCCACCACCCTACCCGGGTCTAGGATCGTCCCATGAACACCTTCGCAGTCCTCTACGAGTACGACCCCGAGAACCCCGCCATCGCCGAGACCCGCCCCGAGCACCGCAAGTTCCTGCGCTCCCTGCTCGACTCCGGGCGCCTGATCGGCTCCGGCCCGTTCACCGACGCCGAGGGCGGCGCGCTGATCGTGATCTCGCTCGAGGAGGGCGCCGGCGTCGCCGACGCGGAGAAGGTCATGGACGACGACCCGTTCACCGTCGCCGGGCTGATCCAGAAGCGCACCGTACGCCCCTGGAATCCGGTGCTCAACATCTGGGGCTAGTCCCCCGCCCCCTGGCCGGTCCCCGCGGGAACCGGCCTTCTTCTACGTCGGGGGCCGCTACTCCGTGGGGGCCTTGGCCCGGGTGTCGACGGCACCCTGGGCCTCGTCGCGCTTGTTCTTCCAGATCGACGCGACGACCGTGATCGTGAGCACGACCACGATGAAGATCAGCGAGAACTCCGTGCCGACCTCGGGGGCGGCGTAGACGTTGTCACCGCCGTTGATGAACGGCAGGTTGTTCTCGTGCAGGGCGTGCAGCAGCAGCTTGATGCCGATGAAGCCCAGGATGACCGAGAGGCCGTAGGACAGGTACACCAGGCGGTCGAGCAGGCCGTCGAGCAGGAAGTACATCTGGCGCAGGCCCAGCAGCGAGAACGCGTTGGTGGTGAACACCAGGTAGGCCTCGGTGGTGATGCCGTAGATCGCCGGGATCGAGTCGAGGGCGAAGAGCACGTCGATCAGCCCGATGGCGATGAGCGCCACCAGCAGCGGGGTGAAGGCGTGCTGGCTCTTTTTGTGGACGATCAGGTGGTCCTTCTCGTAGCCCGAGGTGACCGGCACGACCTTGCGCAGCATCTTGATGACCCACATGTCGTTCGGGTCGGTCGGCGGGGCGTCGCGGACCTCGTCGATGACCATCTTGGCGGCGGTGACCAGCAGGAAGATGCCGAAGATGTAGAAGACGTCCGACCAGGCCTCGATGACCGCGGCGCCGGCCAGGATGAACAGCAGACGGAAGAAAAGCGCCAGCGCGATGCCGATGAGCAGTACCTTCTGCTGGTACTTGCGCGGGATCTGGAAGGCGCCCATGATCAGCGCGAAGACGAAGAGGTTGTCGACGCTGAGCGCCTTCTCGGTGACGTAGCCGGTGAGGAACTCGACGCCGTGCTGGTGGGTCCAGACCACGTAGACGAAGACGCCGAAGGCCAGCGCCAGGCCCACGTAGAAGGCCGACCACCAGGCGGCCTCCTTGATGGTGGGCTCGTGCGGGGTGCGCACGTGGGAGTAGAAGTCGAAGACGAAGAACCCGAGGATCACCAGGATGGTGACCGCCCAGATCCAGAACGGGACAGTCATAGAGACACAAACCTCCGGTCGCGAAGTCGCTTGAGAACCGGAGGTCTCCCCCACTCGCCGCGCGAGCCGGCCCTACCGGGCGCCGAAGGCGGCGCCGTGCTGACGATGAGGACCGTGGGGCGGGGTACTCCCCTCCATGGGGGATCATCCTACATGCCGGGTGCCCGCACGGGCACCCGGCTCACGCAGGCGCCGTCAGACCGCCCCGCCCGAGGGGTTGTGACCGGCGGCGTCCACGACGCGCACGTCCTCGGAACCGCCCGCGGTGCCGGGCGCGGCGTCGTCAATCGACGCCTCCTCGACCTCCTTGGGCGCCTCGGCGGGGTCGGCGCCCTTGATCATCCAGATGATCGTGTCGAGCTCCTCGGGCTTGACCAGCACGTCGCGGGCCTTGGAGCCCTGCGAGGGGCCGACGACGCCGCGGGTCTCCATGAGATCCATCAGGCGGCCGGCCTTGGCGAAGCCGACGCGCAGCTTGCGCTGCAGCATCGAGGTGGAGCCCAGCTGCGAGGTGACGACGAGCTCGACGGCCTCGAGGAGGTCGTCCATGTCCTTGCCGATCTCCTCGTCGATCTCTTTCTTCGCGTCGGACTGCTTGTCCTCCGTGACGCCCTCCGCGTAGTGCGGCTCGGCCTGCGCCTTGGTCGCATCGACCACGCGCTGGATCTCGTCGTCGGTGACGAAGGCGCCCTGGAGGCGCTGCGGCTTGCCGGCGCCCTGCGGGATGAACAGGGCGTCGCCCATGCCGATGAGCTTCTCCGCGCCGCCCTGGTCCAGGATGACGCGCGAGTCGGTCAGCGAGGAGGTGGCGAAAGCCAGGCGCGAAGGCACGTTGGTCTTGATCAGGCCGGTGACCACGTCCACCGAGGGGCGCTGGGTGGCCAGCACCAGGTGGATGCCGGCCGCGCGCGCCTTCTGGGTGATGCGCACGATGGAGTCCTCGATCTCCTTCGGCGCCGTCATCATCAGGTCGGCCAGCTCGTCGACCACGCAGACGATGAACGGGTACGGGTGGTACTCGCGCTGCGAGCCCGCCGGGGCGGTGACCTCGCCGGAGCGGACCTTCCGGTTGAAGTCCTTGATGTGGCGCACGCGCGCGGACTTCATGTCCAGGTAGCGCTGCTCCATCTCCTCGACGAGCCACTGCAGGGCCGCCGAGGCCTTCTTCGGCTGGGTGATGATCGGGGTGATCAGGTGCGGGATGCCCTCGTACGGGGTCAGCTCGACCATCTTCGGGTCCACCAGGATCAGGCGGACCTCCTCCGGGGTGGCGCGCGTGAGCAGCGAGACCAGCATGGAGTTGACGAAGGCCGACTTACCGGAGCCGGTGGAGCCCGCGACCAGCAGGTGCGGCATCTTCTGCACGGAGGCGGAGATGAAGTCGCCCTCGATGTCCTTGCCCAGGCCGATGAGCATCGGGTCGTGGTTGCCGGCCACCGCCGGGGCGTTGAGGACGTCGGCCAGGCGGACCAGCTCGCGGTCCGTGTTCGGCACCTCGATGCCCACGGCGGACTTGCCGGGGATCGGGGTGAGCAGGCGGACGTTGTCGGTGGCCACCGCGTAGGCGAGGTTGGACTGCAGGTTGGTGATCTTGGAGACCTTGACGCCCGGGCCCAGCTCGACCTCGTAGCGGGTGACCGTCGGGCCGCGCGAGAAGCCGGTGACGGCGGCGTCGACGTGGAACTCGGCGAAGACCTCGGTGATCGCCTCGATCATGCGGTCGTTGACCGCCGAGCGGGTTTTCGGCGGGTCGCCGTCGACGAGCAGGCTGGTCGGCGGCAGCTCGTAGTCGGCCTCGCCGACGGGGCTGCGCATCTCCACCGGCTGCTCGGGCTTAGGCTGCGTCTCGCTCTTCGGCGTGGAGGCGGGCACAGCGGCGGCGTCGATGCCGGAGCGGGCGACGATGGCCTGGCGCATGGCCTCGCGGGACTGGCCGACGGCGTCGCCGGCGTCCTCCTGTGGCGCGGCGGGGGCCTGGTGGGGCGCGGCCTTCTTGGGCGCCTTCTTCTTGGCGGGCTTCGCGGCCTGCTGCGCGGGCAGCACGCGGGTGGCGGCGTCCTGCGGCTCCGGGGTGTCGACGACCGGGATCTCGCCGGTGTCGGCCTCGGAGGCGCCGCCGTCGAAGAGGGTGTACTGCGCGGCGGCGGCCTCGTCCCCGGCGACCGGGTAGGCCTCCATGGGGCTGGGGCGTCGCTTCGATTGACGACGTCGCGCAGGCTTGCGGCGGGCGCGCGGCTGCGGCGTCTCCGCCTCCCCCGGGTGGACGGCGCGCGGCTCGTCGCCGCCGGCGCGGCGCTCGAGCTCGCCGTCGACGGCGCCGTAGATGTCGTCGTCGTCCGCGCCCTCGTCGACGCGTCCGGCGTCCAGGGAGCCGCGGATGGCGCCGACGAGGTAGTCCCAGGCCTCGCGCACGGTGATGCCGGTGACGCAGAGTGCGCCCCAGATGATCACGAGGATGAGCAGCGGGATCGCCACGACGTTGAAGCCGCCGGTGAGCAGGCCGCCGACGAGCAGGCCGACGGCGCCGCCGGCGTCCTTGCGCCCGGCCCAGTCGGCCGGGTCGCCGGCGAAGATGTGGATCAGGCCGAGCATGGCCACCACGATGAGCGCCGCTCCCCCGGTGGCGCGCAGCGGGGTAGACCGCAGGTCGAGCGCACCGGCCATCATGGCCACGGCGAGGGCGACGAGGGCGACGGGCAGCACAAAGGCGCCGGCGCCGATGACCATCTGCACGCCGGTGGCGATGGCGGCACCGACGGGCCCGGCGATGTCGAGCCAGACCGAGGCGCCGATGACGACGGCCAGGCCGATCAGGGTAAGCGCGACGGCGTCGGTGCGGTCACCGGCCTCCGCCGGTTCGGTCTCGTCCTCGCGAGGGGCCTCCTCGGTGGTCATCTGGCGGGACTTCCTCTTCTTCCTCTTGTCCTCGGCCGCTTCTTCGACGGGGTCCTCGCGGCGCGGGCCGCGACCCCCGAAGCGAAGCATCGATCCCACAGCGCGAAAGGCGCTGCCGGTCCTCTCTTCGGAGGTGTCGGCAGCGCGGAAGGCGGACGTGGTGGTCGTGCCGGGGTCACGGTCGCGACGCCGGGCCCGCGGGGGCCGGCGCGTCGACGGACCCGAGCGGGCCGTCCGCTCCGAACGGTGCGTGGAACTGCTCACTGTCATGCCGTTCACTCTAGTTGCCGGTGCCCCACCATTCACACCAGACACACGGGGTGTCGGGAGGTAAAGTTCAGAGACTTGATCGATTGACCGCGGCCTCGTCGCCGCCGATCTCGACGTCGACGGCGTCGCGGCCGAACGCCCACAGCAGCAGCTCGCCGGGCTCGCCGGTCACCCGCACGACGTCGTCGCCCTGCTCGGCGACCCCGCGGCCCCGGGCGGCGACCACGGGCGTGCGCCCCGGGACGGTGAGGATGACGGGCTTTCCCGAGGAGCGCAGCAGCATGGTGCCCATCCGGCCCACGGCAGCCCACAGCTCGTCGTCGACCACGCGGGAGAAGTCGCGCGGGCGGGCGGTGCCGTCGGCGCGACGGACGTCCTCGTGGTGGACGAAGTTCTCGGCGGTGTTGACCGCCCGGTCCAGCCAGTGCATCGGGTTCCAGCGCGGGGCGCCGGCGGCCCAGTCGCGCACGGTCTGCGCGTAGTCGCCGCCGAGCACGTCGGCGGTCACGTTACGCAGATGCCCGGACGCGGGCGGCAGGAACATTCCCGCCGCCGCGTCCGGGCGGTGTTCGCGCACCCAGAGGTGCGCGGCGAGGTCTCGGGTGGTCCAGCCCTCGCAGAGCGTGGGGGCGTCCGGTCCGAGCTCCAGCAGGAGCTCGGCCAGACGGCGGCGTTCAGCCATGGCGAAAGTCATGGCCCCACCCTACCGCCGCTTAGAGCGACTCCCGGGAGGCCTCGATGTCCTCGTCGGTGACGGGCTCGTCCGGCTCGCCGGTCATCGGGATGACCGTCGGCAGCACCATCGGCTCGCGGCGCCACTTCTGCTCCACGAAGCGGGAGACCTTGCGGCGCAGCTGGCGGACCATGCGGTAGGGGTCGTTCTCGCCCTCGGCCGCGAGGTCGTTCATCGTGTTCTCGACGAGCTCGCGGACCTCCGGGACCACGCCGCGGTCGTCCTCGGAGAAGCCCTTGGTCTGGACCAGGGGCGCCTCGAGCAGGCGGCCGGTGCGGTTGTCGATCACGGCGGTGATGTCGACCACTCCTCCGGTGCCCAGCGAGGTGCGGTCGGCGAGCACGTCGGCGTCGACCTCGCCCATGGTGGTGCCGTCCACGTAGAGGTGGCCGACCGGGATCTGGCCGACGACGCGGGCGCGGCCGTCGACCAGGTCGACGACGACGCCGTTCTGCGCGAGCACCGTGCGGTCCTCGGGCACGCCGGTCGAGATGGCCAACTCCTTGTTGGCGCGCAGGTGGCGCCACTCGCCGTGGACCGGCATGGCGTTGCGCGGGCGGGCGGCGTTCCAGAGGAAGAGCAGCTCGCCGGCGTAGCCGTGGCCGGAGGTGTGCACCTTCGCGTCGCGGCTGGTCACCACGGTCGCGCCGATCTGCGCGAGCATGTTGATCACGCCGAAGACGGCCTCCTCGTTGCCGGGGACCAGCGACGAGGACAGGATGATCAGGTCGCCGTCGCGGACGGTGATCTGGCGGTGCTCACGGCGGGCCATGCGCGACAGGGCGGCCATCGGCTCGCCCTGGGTGCCGGTGGTGATCAGCACGACCTTGTGCGGGGCCATCTTGGCGGCGTCGTCGATGGAGACGATGGTGCCGCGCGGGGCCTTGAGGTAGCCCATGCGCTCGGCGATCTCCATGTTGCGGATCATCGAGCGGCCGTTGAAGGCGACCTTGCGGCCGGCGGCCACGGCGGCGTCGACGGCGGCCTGCACGCGGTAGACGTTCGAGGCGAAGGACGCGAGGATGATGCGCTGCTTGGCCTCGGTGATCAGGCGCTTGAGGGTCGGGCGGATCTCGGCCTCGGAGGCGGAGACACCCGGGGTGGTCGAGTTCGTCGAGTCGCAGAGCATCAGGTCGACGCCCTCGTCGCCGAAGCGCGACAGCGCCGGCAGGTCGGTCGGCTTACCGCCGGTCGGGGTCTGGTCCAGCTTGATGTCGCCGGTGTGGATGACCAGGCCGGCGCCCGTCTTGATGACGATGCCCAGGCAGTCCGGGATCGAGTGGTTGACGTTCCAAAAGCGCAGGTTGAACGGCCCGCGGTTCTCCTCGGAGGTGTCCGAGACCTCGATCAGCTTCGGACGCTGACGGTGCTCCTTGCACTTGGCGGCGATCAGGGCCAGCGTGAATTTGCTGCCGATGATCGGCAGGTTCGGGCGCAGCTTGAGCAGCCACGGGATGGCGCCGATGTGGTCCTCGTGACCGTGGGTGATCACCAGGGCTTCGACGCGGTCCAGCTTATCCTCGATGGGGCCGAAGTCGGGCAGGATCAGGTCCACGCCCGGCTCGCCGGAGGACGGGAAGAGCACGCCGCAGTCCACGATGAGGATGCGGTTGTTGTACTCGAAGACCGTCATGTTGCGGCCGATCTCGGAGATGCCGCCCAGCGCGTAGATGCGCAGGCCGTTCTTCGGGGCCTTCGGCGGCTCCGGCAGACGCTTGGTCAGGTCGGCACCCTGCATCGACTTCACGGGGTTGCGCTGGCCGCGGTTGCCGCCCCGGCCGCCGCGACGGCCGCGGCCCTTGCGGTTGCCGCGGCCGTTGCCGCCGTTGCCGCGGCCGTTGCCGTGGTTGCCGTTCGCGTGGCCGTTGCCACCGTTGCCACCGCCACCGTTCTTGCCGTGGCCGTTGCCGTTACCGTTACCGCCGTCGCCGGCGGGCGCCTTGAAGGCGGGCGCGGCGTCGGAGTTCTGCTCCGGCGGACCGGCCTTGCGGGTCACCTTCCGGGCGCGGTTACGGGTCTCACTCATATTTATAGGACTCCAGCTTTCTGCATGTCTTCTCGGAGCTGGTCCACCTCAGCCGCCGTGGGGGCAGGGATGGGGAGGCGCGGATCGCCGACCTCGATGCCCTGCAGACGCAGGGCGGCCTTGGCCATGGCGACGCCGCCCAGACGGGCCTGCGCCTGGACCAGCGGATTCAGTTGGGCGTTGATGGTGCGGGCACGGACGAGGTCGCCGTTGTCGAAGGCGTCGTAGATCTCGCGCAGCTGCGCGGGGGCGACGTGCCCGATCACGGAGATGAAACCGCTCGCGCCGACGGACAGCCACGGCAGGTTCAGGGGGTCGTCCCCCGAGTACCAGGCCAGGCCGGTCTCGCCGATGAGGCGGGTCGCGGCGGAGACGTTACCCTTGGCGTCCTTGACGGCCTGGACGGTGTCCAGCTCGGCGAGGCGACGGATGGTCTCCGAGGTGATCGGGATGCCGGATCGACCGGGGATGTCGTAGAGGCACACCGGCAGGTCGGTGGCCGCGGCCACCGCCTTGAAGTGCAGGTAGACACCCTCCTGAGAGGGCTTCGAGTAGTAGGGCGTGACCACGAGCAGCGTGTCGGCGCCGGCCTCGGCGGAGGCCTTGGCCAGCTCGACCGAGGCGCGGGTGTTGTTCGTGCCCGCGCCGGCGATGATGCGGGCGCGGTCGCCCACCTCGTCCTTGACCGCCTTGAGCAGGGACAGCTTCTCCTCGACGGTGGTGGTCGGCGACTCGCCGGTCGTGCCGGCGAGTACCAGGCCGTCGCACCCCTTGTCGACGAGGTGGGCCGCGAGCTTGCGGCCGGCCTCGAGGTCGAGGTTCCCGTCCGCGTCGAACGGCGTGACCATCGCGACGCAGACGGTGCCGAAGACGTCGGCACCGTTCTTAGCTGTCAAACCTGTACTCATGGGCAACAGAGTACCTGGCTCGCGCCTCCGGGGCCGCACCAGCCCGCCCCGGGCGCGCCGCCTGTCCCCCGACCGGTACCCCCGCTCCCCTTGACGGCACCCCGCCCCGCCCCCGAGGGGCGCCGACTCAGAAGTCGGTGACGTAGGGGCTGGTGGCCATCTCGGAGCCGTCGGCGAGCTCGGCGATCTCGAAGTCGGAGAAGACCACGGGGGCGTTCTCGCGCAGCAGCTTCAGGCAGGCCACGGCCAGGGACCGGATCTCGACGTCGGCGTGCTCGGTGGCGCGCATGCCGATGAAGTGGCGCCAGGCGCGGAAGTTGCCGGTGACCAGGAGCCGGGTCTCGGTGGCGTTGGGCAGCACCGCGCGGGCGGCCTGCCGGGCCTGCTTCTTGCGCAGCAGCGCGTTCGGCTCGCCGTCGAGGCGCTCCTCGAGGGCGTCGAGTAGCTCGTTGTAGGCGAAGCGCGACTCGTCGACGGCGCGCATCATCAGCCGGTTGAGCTCCTCGTCCTCCGCGATCAGCGGCGGGACCACCACCTCCGCGTCGCCCGCGTGCACGAAGCGCTGCGAGAGCTGGGAGAAGGAGAAGTGGCGGTGGCGCACCAGCTCATGGCTGGCCGAGCGCGACAGGCCGCGCACGTAGAGCGTCGCCGTGGCGTGCTCGAGCAGCGCGGTGTGGCCGACCTCGAGCACGTGGTGCAGGTAGGCGGCGTTGGCGCGGGTGCGCGGGTTCGGCTTGTCGAAGGTCTCGTAGCAGGCGCGCCCGGCGAACTCGATGAGCGCCTCGGCGTCGGTGGCCGTCTCGTCGGCGAACCAGTCGACGTCGGCCGGCGGGGTGAAACTGGTGCAGGCGATCAGCTGCACGTCGAGCGAAGCGGAACGTGCCACGTTCTACAGCCCCAGGTAGGAGTCGAGTCCGACGCTCAGGCCCGGGTGGGCGGCGATCTCGCGGACACCCAGCAGCACGCCGGGAACGAAGGAGGTGCGGTCGTAAGAGTCCTGGCGGATGGTCAGGGTCTGGCCCTGCGAGCCGAAGATGACCTCCTCGTGGGCGTTCATGCCCTGCATGCGCACGGCGTGCACCGGCACCCCGTCGACGTCGGCGCCGCGGGCGCCGTCGAGCGCCTGGGCGGTCGCGTCGGGGGCCGGGGGCATGCCGGCCTCGCGGCGGACCGCGGCGATGCCCTCGGCGGTGTGCACGGCGGTGCCCGAGGGGGCGTCCAGCTTGTTCGGGTGGTGGAACTCCACGACCTCGGCCGAGTCGAAGAAGCGGGCGGCGTGGCGGGCGAAGGCCATGGTCAGCACCGCGGAGACGGCGAAGTTCGGCGCGATGAGCACGCCGGTGGCCGGGTTGGCCCCGCACCAGGAGCGCACCTTCTCGATGCGCTCGGCGGTGAAGCCGGTGGTGCCCACCACGGCGTGGATGCCGTGGTTGACGCAGAACTCGAGGTTGCCCATCACGGCGTCCGGCACAGTGAAGTCGATGACGACCTCCGCGCCGCTGTCGACGAGCACCTGAAGGTCGTCGTCGTGGTCGACCTCCGCGACCAGCTCCAGGTCCTCCGCGTCGCGCACGGCCTGGGCCATCACCGAGCCGACGCGCCCCTGCGCGCCGAGCACTCCCACCTTGACCGTCATTAGTGTCCTCCTCGATCGATCGGGTCCAACGTCCTTCTGCCCCGACAGTCTAGGCCAGGCACACCGTTCGTCCGCGTCCGGCGCTCCCCTCGCGTACCCTGGCCTTATGACACTGAGAGCACATCCTCACCGCGACCACCACCGCACCACAGCCGTCGTCGCCGCTCTCGGGGCCACCGCCCTGGTGCTCACAGGCTGCTCGAGCGATGACGGCGAGGCGGAGACGACCTCCACCCAGGCCGAACTGACCACCATCGCCGCCTCCCCCGAGACGCAGTCCGCGCCCTCGACCAGCCAGGCCGCCGAGGCCCCCGCTGAGACCCCCGCCGACGACTCGCCGGACGCGGCGGCCTTCGCCGCGGCGGGCACCGCGGACAAGGAGCACATGCCCACCAAAATGGACAGCCTCAACATCGTCGACACCCGCGTCGGCGAGCACGACGGCTACGACCGCGTGGTCTTCGAGTTCGACGGCGACGGCGCCGGCGACCCGGGCTATCACACGTCCTACTCGAAGGAGCCCGCCCAGCAGGGTTCCGGCTTCCCCGTCGAGTACCCCGGAAACGTCGCGCTCGTGGTGATGATCCACGGCGTGAAGATGGATCTCGAGGGTCCCCCGCCCGGCCCCGTCGCCGGGGCCGCCGGCTACATCGCCGGTGTGAAGGACACCGGCACCTTCGAGGCCGACGCCCAGTACGTCATCGGCCTGGACCGCGAGCGCCCCTACACGGTCACCACACTGCAGAACCCCACCCGCCTGGTCATCGACTTCCAGTCGTGACGCCCCCGGGCGTGCCGGCCCCTGGCGGGACCGGCACCACCGCCGACAGGAACAAAAATTGCCGACGTCGCGCTGCGCGACGTCGGCAATTTAACTTGCGGTGGGTGCTCAGTCCTCGTCGACCGGGACCAGGGAGATCTTGCCGCGGTTGTCGATGTCGGCGATCTCGACCTCGACAGTGTCGCCGACGTTGATGACGTCCTCGACCTTGTCGATGCGCTTGTCGCCGCCGAGCTTCGAGATGTGGATCAGGCCGTCGCGGCCCGGGGTCAGGGAGACGAAGGCGCCGAAGGCGACCGTCTTGACCACGGTGCCCAGGTAGCGCTCGCCGACCTTGGGCAGCTGCGGGTTGGCGATGGCGTTGATCTTCTCGATCGCGGCCTCGGCGGCCTTGCCGCCGGTCGCGGAGACGTAGACGGTGCCGTCGTCCTCGATGGAGACGTCGGCGCCGGTCTCGTCGGTGATCGCGTTGATCGTCTTGCCCTTCGGGCCGATCAGTTCACCGATCTTGTTGACCGGGACGGACAGCGTCTCGATGCGCGGGGCGTAGTCGCTCATCTCGTCCGGGCCGTCGATGACCTCGGCCATCGTGTCCAGGATGGTGTGGCGGGCCTCGCGTGCCTGGCGCAGCGCGGCGGCCAGGACCTTCGAGGGGATGCCGTCGAGCTTGGTGTCCAGCTGCAGGGCGGTGACGAATTCGGCGGTGCCGGCGACCTTGAAGTCCATGTCGCCGAAGGCGTCCTCGGCGCCGAGGATGTCGGTCAGCGCGACGTACTCGGTCTCGCCGTCGACCTCACCGGAGACCAGGCCCATGGCGATGCCGGCGACCGGGGCCTTCAGCGGCACACCCGCGTTGAGCAGGGACAGCGTCGAGGCGCACACGGAACCCATCGAGGTCGAGCCGTTGGAACCCAGGGCCTCGGAGACCTGGCGGATCGCGTAGGGGAACTCCTCTCGCGAGGGGATCACCGGCAGCAGGGCACGCTCGGCGAGCGCGCCGTGGCCGATCTCGCGGCGCTTCGGGGAGCCCACACGCCCGGTCTCGCCGGTGGAGTACGGCGGGAAGTTGTAGTGGTGGATGTAGCGCTTCGAGGTCACCGGGGACAGCGAGTCGATGTGCTGCTCCATCTTGAGCATGTCCAGGGTGGTCACGCCCAGGATCTGGGTCTCGCCGCGTTCGAAGAGGGCGGAGCCGTGGGCGCGCGGGACGAGGTCGACCTCGACACCCAGGTCGCGGATGTCCGTGGTGGCGCGGCCGTCGATGCGGAAGCCGTCGCGCAGGATCATCGAGCGCACGATCTGCTTCATCAGCGCGTTGTAGGCGGCGCGCACGGCCTTGGCCTCGTCGGCGTCCGGCTCGTCGCCGAGCAGCTGGCGCTCGACCTCGACCATGTACTCGTTGGTCGCGTCGTCGCGGTCCTGCTTGCCCGGGATGGTCAGCAGCTCGCGCAGCTTCTTGGCCGACTTCTTCTCAACCTTCTTGAACACCTCGTCGGTGTAGTCCGGGAAGAGCGGGAACTCGCGGGTGTCCTTGCCCGCGCGCTCGGTCAGGTCGGACTGGGCACGGCACAGGGTCTCGATGAAGGGCTTGGCGGCCTCGAGACCGCCGGCGACGACCTCCTCGGTCGGGGCCGGGGCGCCGTCATCGACGCGGGCGACGACGTGCTCACCGGCGCCGGCCTCGACCATCATCACGGCGACGTCCTCGACGGTGCGGCCGTTCTCCTCGCGCTCGACGATGCGGCCGGCGACGACGAGCTCGAACAGGGCGTTCTCGTGCTGCTCGGCGTTCGGGAAGGCGACCCACTGGCCGTCCTCGTGGTCCTCGTCGACGATCAGCGCCATGCGCACGCCGCCGACCGGGCCGGAGACCGGCAGGCCGGACAGCTGGGTGGCGGCCGAGGCGCCGTTGATGGCAACCACGTCGTAGAACTCGTCCGGGTCCTGGGACATGACGGTGATGACGACCTGGACCTCGTTGCGCAGGCCCTTGACGAAGGTCGGGCGCAGCGGGCGGTCGATCAGGCGGCAGGCCAGGATCGCGTCGGTCGAGGGGCGGCCCTCGCGGCGGAAGAAGGAGCCCGGGATGCGCCCGGCGGCGTACATCCGCTCCTCCACGTCGACGGTCAGCGGGAAGAAGTCGATGCCCTCGCGCGGCTTGGACGACGCGGTGGTCGTGGCCAGCAGCATCGTGTCCTCGTCGAGGTAGGTCGTCACCGAGCCGCCGGCCTGGCGGGCCAGCTGACCGGTCTCGAACGTGATCTCGCGGGTGCCGAAATCGCCGTTGTCCAGGACCGCGGTGACCGCGGGGATGGTCTCGTCCTCGTCAACGTAGTCGAACTCGATGCTGTTGTCGGGCTTCGGCTGGTTGCTGCGGACGTTCTTCTTAGCCAAGAAAGGTCCCCTCCTTAGGGATCGTGGTACGGCGATCATCGGTGCCGCCGGTCGTGTGCTGTGCATAGTCTCTGCTTACGACGCCGACCACTGTATCACCCGGGTACGCGAAGACCCCGCCGCCCACTGGGTGGGTGACAGGGTCTTGCAAGCGGGTGGAGCCTAGCGGCGCAGGCCCAGACGCTTGATCAGGTCGCGGTAGCGGTCGATGTTGGTCTCGGCCAGGTACTTCAGCAGGCCGCGGCGACGACCGACCATGAGCAGCAGGCCACGACGCGAGTGGTGGTCGTGGTGGTGCGTCTTCAGGTGCTCGGTCAGGTTGGTGATGCGCTCGGTCAGGAGGGCCACCTGGGCCTCCGGGGAGCCGGTGTCGGTCTCGTGCAGGCCGAACTCGGACAGGATCTCGCGCTTCTTCTCGGTGCTCAGAGCCATGAGAGAATCTCCTCTTATTTCAGTCCACATGAAAGTGCTGCCCGCGGCGGCGGCTTCAGGCCGGCGCGCGGCGGGCGGGTCGGACTGCTGTGGACCGCAGTCGCGTCAAAGACCGTCGACCAGGCTAACACGGCCCCGGGCGGGCGACCTAATCCGGGGCCGACGGGTCCGCTAATCCGCGAGGACGCGGCCGATGCGCTCCATGAGCTCAGCCAGGAATCGCTCGGCGTCGACGCCGACGGCCACGCGCGCGGTCTTGTCCTTCTCGGAGAGGCGCTCCTCGTCGCCGATGGTGCGCCCGCGGGTCTCGCCCTCGGTGTCGACCTTCATGTTGACGGGCAGCAGGTCAACCAGGGACTCGTCGACGGCCACGCCGACGGCCAGCGGGTCGTGCAGGCCGCAGCCGCCCAGGTAGGGGGCCGTCGTCTCGTAGGCCTTGATGTAGTAGTCCGTGATGTCGGCCAGCTTGGTGGCCGCCTCGGTGCCCAGCTCGCGCCACTTGGCGGTGTCCTCGTAGGTCAGCAGGGTCTGCAGGGTCACGTCCAGGCCGACCATGGTGACGTCCCTGGCACGGCGGAACATCAGGTCACTGGCCGCCGGGTCCTGGTTGATGTTGGCCTCGGCCCAGGCGCTGACGTTGCCGGGCACGATCAGGGCGCCGCCCATGAGCACGATGTGGGCCTTCTCGGCGAACTCCGGGTCGGCCTCGATGGCCGCCGCGATGTTGGTCGACGGGCCGGTGGGCACGATGACCAGGTCGTCGCCGTACTCGCGCACCGACTCGACGAGGAAGTCCACGGCGGGCTTCTCCTCGGGGCTGCGCCCGGAGGCGGGCAGCTCGACGTCGCCGACGCCGTTGGCGCCGTGGATGAACGAGGAGATCTCCAGGACCTCGAAGCCGTCGCGGTCGCTGGCGTGCGGCAGTCCGGCGTAGACGGGCACCTCGGGGTGGCCGAAGAGGTCCAGCAGCGCGAGGTCGTTGGCCACGCCCTGCTCGACGAGCACGTTGCCGTAGGTGCCGGTCACGCCGATGAGCTCGAGCTCCGGCGAGCCGAGGGCGTAGGTGAGCGCGAGGGCGTCGTCGACGCCGGTGTCCAGGTCCAGGATGATCTTCTTCGTCATGGCGCCCCAGTCTAACCGCCGTCACCGCGCGACTCAGTCGGCCCCGAGGAGCTCCCTGGCGCGCTCGACGTCGCGGCCCATCGCCTCGAGCAGCTCGTCGACGCCGTTGAACTTGACCATGTCGCGCAGGTGGGCGACGAACTCGACGCGGGCGGTGTGCCCGTAGAGGTCCGCGTCGCGGCCGATGACGAAACTCTCCACGCTGCGCGGGTCCTCGCCGAAGGTCGGGTTGGTGCCCACGGAGATCGCCGCCGGGTAGCGCACCCCGGGCTCCATGTCGCCGTCGACGGGGCCCTCGTCGACGACGGTGAGCCAGCCGGCGTAGACGCCGTCGGCGGGCAGCGCCATCGACTCCGGGAAGTACTGGTTGGCCGTCGGGTAGCCCAGCTGGGCTCCCCCGCGCCCGGCGCCGTGCACGATCTTGGCGGTGACGGAGAAGTCGCGGCCGAGCACCCAGTCCGCGCCCGCGACGTCGCCGGCGGCGAGGTACTCGCGCACCAACGAGGAGCACAGCCGGCGCCCGCCGTCGTGGACGAGGTCGACTACCTCGACCTCCACGCCGTACTCGTCGCCCAGCTCCCGCAGCGTCTGCGAGGTGCCGGCCGCGTCGCGGCCGAAGGTGAAGTTCTCGCCCACGAAGACGGCGCGGGCGCGCAGGACGTCGCAGATCAACGAGCGGAAGTAGTGCCGGGCGTCGAGCCCGGCGAGCTCGTGGGTGAAGTTGACCACCAGCACGTCGTCGACACCGAGCTCACCGGCCAGCCGGACGCGCTCGTCGAGGCTGGTCAGCTGCGTGGGCGCCTTGTCCGGCAGGAAAACGGAGATCGGGTGCGGGTCGAAGGTGCACATCACCGCGGGCACGCCGAGCTCGCGGGCGCGGCGCACCGCCGCCTCGATCAGCGCACGGTGGCCGCGGTGCACGCCGTCGAAGACGCCGACGGTCACCACGCATCCGGCCAGATCGGAGGGCACACTGGTCATTCCGTACCACACAGTCACGCCCACCAGACTAGAGCATCACGCACGCTTTCTAGACTCGTGCCCATGACTGCTTCCTCCTCCCCCGCCGCCTCCACCGACCCCCTGGCCGACTCCGGCCTCGTGGTCGTGGACAAGCCGGCCGGGATGTCCTCCCACGACGTCGTCGCCCGCGTGCGCCGCGCGCTGGGCACCCGCAAGGTCGGCCACGCCGGCACGCTGGACCCGATGGCCACCGGCGTGCTCGTGCTCGGCGTCAACCGCGGCACGAAGTTCCTGGCGCACCTGACCGCGGCGACGAAGTCGTATGCCGCGACGGTGCGCCTGGGCGTGCGCACCGACACCGACGACGCCGAGGGCGAGGTGACCGGGCGCACGCGCCCGCTTGACGACGCCGCGCTGGCGGCCGGGGTGCGAAAGCTCACCGGCGAGTTCATGCAGGTTCCCGCGGCGGTCTCGGCGATCAAGATCGACGGCAAACGGGCCTACGCCCGGGTGCGCGACGGCGAGGCCGTCGAGATCCCCGCCCGCCCGGTGACCGTCAGCCGCTTCGAGGTGCTTGAGCGCCGCGGCGACGACGTCGACGTGGAGGTCGACTGTTCCTCGGGCACCTACATCCGGGCGCTGGCCCGCGACCTCGGCGGGCACCTGACCCGGCTGCGGCGCACGGAGCTGGGGACGTTCTCGCTGGCCGACGCGGTCACGCTGGAGGAGCTCGCCGAGCGGCCCCGGCTGTCGCTGAGTCTCGACGAGGCGCTGAAGCGCTGCTACCCGACGCTCGAAGTGACCGACGAGGAGTACGCGGCGCTGGCGCAGGGCAAGTGGCTCGAGCCCCGCGGGCTTGCCGGGGTGCACGCGGCGGTGGGCCCGGACGGCCGGGCGGTCGCCCTGGTGCGCGAGAAGGGCAGGCGCCTGGCCACGGTCTTCGTGGCGCGCCCGTCGACGCTGACGTGAGGCGGGTGGCCGCCACCTGCCGACCCGAAAACCTCACTGAGCGTCCGCCGTTCCGTCTGGCGCCCCTCGCGGTTTCCGGAGAGAGCCCGAACCCCGTTTCCAGACGAGAACACCCGAATAGATGAAGACCCCGAGAATCATCGCCCAAAACGCTTCGAAATTCCAGAATTCCATTGCCGCAGCGACCACTGCGGCAGCGATAGCTGCACCGGCCGAAACAATTCGGCCACAGCGGCGCCACCGCTGTTCCCGAGACCCTGCGGCGATCGCGGAGAGCGGGATGTCGGCACAGGCGAGCCCCATACAACACAGTGCGGTGACGCTCAACAGTGCCTGGGGCTGATTCACGTAGCCCGCTGAGCTACCGACGTACCTGAGCACCGTTGTCACGGCCAACGCGAAGGCCACGGATGCACCGGCCGGATAGAGCAGAGACCTGCTGACCACGGTCCACCTTCCTCTCCCGCCGGCCGTCAGTCCGGATCGGTCGGGTCCGACGCGTTGAACTCCTCACAGCAGTTGTAGTACAGCGTCATGCACTGTGCGAAAAGGCAGGCACCCATCACAACTGGATTCCAAAACGCCCAGCCACAATTCCCCCTAGCACATCTATCCTCCTTCACACGGTCCAGGCAGCCTTGATCAAACCTGGCACAGTGCCCAGAGTTCAAGAGCATCGCCCCGTGCTGGCTAACCTCATCCACGACCAGTGAGCCGTTCTGATTTGAGGACTTGATGACTCTTACGCCATCCGCCCCGCTGAGCGGCCTGACTACCGTAATTGCATCATTTTCGTCACATCCCGCCACAGCGTGCAGTCCCCCCCCCGAGTCAGTCTGAATGACAGCCCCAATGTGGTTCTCGTAGGACCCGAGTGAAGCCAAGTCCGCTTGCTCCAGCACAGTACTGCCCTGAAGATACTGGATCTCACGTTCCACCGTCTCTGCGCCCATCGGCTCGTTGCTCACCTCCGCGACACTCGCGCAGCTTCCACTGGCCACAACCTCTTCCGCAACCGCGTTCCCAGCGACACCGAGACCCGACCCAGTCAATACTGAGATCGCCAAGACCACCACTGTGACCTGGGATAGGAACCGTTGTGCAGAGGCATATTCATGTAACCTTCCTCCCCTACGGAATTTTTAGTGAAGTATACCACAGAGACCTGGAGGTCTTCGCAACGGGTTCGGGAAACATGCGTCAACGCTGTATGTTTTGCCCCAGCAACGTCGCCCTGCCCAGCGCGCCTCACCGGTGCAGGTAGCGCCGGGAGACCACCCGGCGCACCGCGGTGGTGGCGACCACGTAGCCCGCGGCCTCCACCCAGCGGCCCTCGATGAGGGCGACGGGTGTGGGGCGCACCAGCAGGTAGGAGATGAACGTGCCGTCGGCGCGCAGATCGATCTCCGCCTGGTCGAACTCGAGGAAGCGCCGCGTCAGCGGGAACCAGGCCTTGTAGGTGGCCTCCTTGGCGCAGAAGAGCAGCCGGTCCGGGTTGGCCACCCCGGCGGCACGCAGCCGCTCGAGCCGGGAGAGCTCCCCGGGCCGGGCGATGGCGCCGAGCACGTCGTCGCCGAGCGCCTCATTGGGCTCGGCGTCGAGGCCGACGGAGACCGCGCGGGAGCGCGCCACGGCCACCGCCGCGCGCAGCCCGTCGGTGTGGGTGATCGAGCCGGTGTAGCCGGCTGGCCACAGGGGCATGCCCCGCTCGCCGCGCAGAATCGGGTCCGTCGGCCCGCCCAGATCCGCCAGGGCGGTGTGGGCGCACCAGCGGGCGTCGCCGAATTCGGCCTTGCGTTTGGCCACGGCGTGCGAGACGAGGCCCTGCTCGAGCGGGTGCAGGTTCAGGTAGTTCTCCAGGCTCGGCCTGGAGGGCGCCTTCTCCGTGATGACGTAGCAGTATGAGGCCGCCTCCGGGAAGAGGCCCGGGGCGAAGAGACCGTGGTGGCTCATGAGGCGTCCCCCTCCCGCAGTAACGGGTACGGCCAGGGCCGCGCGAGGCCGCGGCGCGGGCGCCACTCGCGTGGGTAGCCGAGCGAGACCTCGTGGTGCGCGACGCCGTCGACGGTGACCGTGCCGGGCATGTGCAGGTGGCCGTAGACGACCGCGCGGGCGTTGTACCGGCGCGCCCAGTCGCGGGTGTGCCGGGTGCCGCACCACAGGGCCAGCTCGGGCAGCGCCATGCGCAGCGTCGGCTCCTGGACCAGGGGCCAGTGGTTGACCAGTACGGTCGGGCCGGTGACCCGGGAGAGCCGGCGCACCGAGTAGGCCAGGCGGTCCCAGCACCAGGCGCGCACGTCGACGAAGGGGGCGATCGAGTACTCGTCGGTCATGACGATCTGGCGGGCGCGCGCCCGGGCCAGGGCCTCCTCCACCGACAGGCCGGCCACCCGGAAGGAGTAGTCGTAGAGCGTGAACAGGGGGCAGACGGTCACCCCGTCGAAGACCGGGTAGCGGTCCTCCGGGGTGACCACGCCGAGTCCGCGGCAGGCCTGGACGAGCTCGTCGTAGCGCTGGCGGCCGCGGGCGCGGTCCGTCGAGCGGGCGAACAGCTCGTGGTTGCCGGGCACCCAGATCACCTTGGTATAGCGCGCGGCGAGCTCGGCGAGGATGTCGGTGACCACCGCCGGGCGCTCGGCGACGTCGCCGGCGACGATCAACCAGTCGCGCGGGTTGTCGGGGCTCAGCTCCGCCAGGCGGGCGCGGTTCGCGCGCACCGCGGCGTGCAGGTCCGAGACCGCCCAGAGCGTGCGTGCCACCACCGGTCTAGGTCACCGCCCACTTCATGGACCGGAAGCGCCACCACACGGCGGCCATGCGCAGCCCGATGAAGGCCACCAGGCCACACCACACGCCGGTCAGCCCGCCGTCGACGGCGAAGGAGATCCACACCCCGGGCAAAAAGCCCAGTAGCACGGCGAGGATGGTCGCGTTGCGCAGGAAGACCGCGTCGGAGGCGCCCAGCAGCACCCCGTCCAGGGCGAAGACCACCCCGCCCATGACGATCATGACGATCATCAGCCACCAGGGCCCGGCGATGGCCTCGAGCACCGCCGCGTCCGAGGTGAAGATCCGCGGGATCACGCCGGCGCCGAGCGCGAAGACGACGCCGAGCACGCCGGCGAAGACCACGGAGTAGCCCGTGATGCGCCGGCCGGTGCGCCGGGCGGCCGCCACGGTGCCGCGGCCGAGTGCGGCGCCGGTCAGCGTCTGCGCGGCGATGGCCAGGGAGTCGAGCACCAGCGTGATGAAGTTCCACAGCTGGAGCATCACCTGGTGGGCGGCCAGGGAGGCGGTGCCGAAGCGGGCGGCCACCGCGGCGGCGGAGAGGAAGGCTACCTGGAAGCTCGCCGAGCGCACGATGAGGTCGCGGCCGAGCACGAGCTGGCGGCGGATGACCGGCCAGCGCGGGCGCCAGTCGCCGCGGTGGCTGCGCACCAGCGCGACCAGGAAACAGCAGGCGGTGATGAACGTCCCGGTGACGTTGGCCCACGCGGAGCCGACCAGGCCGAAGTGCCCGACCAGGTAGGACACGAGCACCGCGCCCGGGAGGACGCCGGCCAGCGTGAAGTAGAGCGGGCGGCGGGTGTCCTGGATGCCGCGCAGCCAGCCGTTGCCCGCCATGACGATCAGGGTCAGCGGGATCGACAGGGCGGCCACGCGCATCCAGTGCGCGGCCTCGGCGGCGACGTCCGGCGAGCCGGTCAGCCAGCCGGCGAAGACCGGGGCGAACAGCTCGATGATCAGCGCGAGCAGCAGCCCGACGCCGACGGCGACCCAGGTCGCCTGCACGCCCTCGGCGATGGCGGCGGAGCGCCGGCCCTCGCCGTAGAGGCGGGAGGCCCGGGCGGTGGTGCCGTAGCTGAGGAAGGTCAGCTGGGTGGTCACCTGCGCCTGGATGGTGGTGCCGGCGCCGAGGGCGGCCAGCTCGAAGCCGCCGAGGCGGCCGACGACGGCCGTGTCCAGCAGCAGGTAGAGCGGGGTGGCCGCGAGCACGCCGAGGGCCGGCAGCGCCAGCCCGAAGATCGTGCGCGCGGAGACCTCGGGGGCCTGGTCGCCCCGCTCCGCTACAGCTCGCCGCGACACGCGCGCACCCCCTCGAGGAGCTCGGCGATGACGGACTCGGCGGTGCCCGGAGCGGTGTAGCCGGCCGAGGCGCGGTGCCCGCCGCCGCCCAGGTGGACGGCCAGGTGCGAGACGTCGGCACGCGGGGCGCGCAGGGAGACCGACCAGTGTCCCGGGCGCAGCTCCTTGAGCACGGCGGCCACGGTGGCCCCGCGCACGGCGGTAACCATGTCGATGACGACCTCGAGGACGGACTTCGGGTGGCCCTGCACCTCCGCGCAGTCGGCGACGAGGGCGGCCACGCCGAGCCCGTCGACGTCGTGCATGCGGCTGGTGGCCAGCACGCGGCCGATCATCGTCAGGTCGTCTACGCTGACGGCGTCCATCAGCTCGGCGGCGATGCGGCGCGGGTCTAGGCCGGCGGCCAGCCAGCGCCCGCCGAGCTCGTGCATGCGCGCCCCACCCCAGCGGAAGCTGCCGGTGTCGGTGACCAGCCCCGCGTAGAGGCCGTGGGCGATGTCGGGCTCCGTGTCGTCGACGCCGAGCTCGGCGAAGAGGTCCGCGAGGATCGTCGTGGTCGACTCGGCCTCCGGCACGATCAGGTTGAGCCCGCCGAAGCCGGGGTTCGACTCGTGGTGGTCGACGCAGACGACCTGGTGCTCACGCTCCTCGAGCTGGCCCGCCAGGTACCCGGTGCGGTCCAGGGAGGCGCAGTCGAGCACGAGGTAGAGCTCGGCGCGCAGCAGCTCGCGCGAGCAGGTGACCTCGTCGGCGCCGGGGATAGTCAGCAGGTGCGCCTCGATGGGCGCGTCCTGGCCGATCTGGCCGCGGGCGGTAAGCCCCAGGCGTCGCAGCGCGGCGACGGACGCGGTGACCGAGCCGATGGCGTCGGCGTCGGGGCGCAGGTGCGCGACGACGGTGACCGTACGCGCCCCACGGATCGCCGACGCGACGTCGGCAAGCGTGGCGGACGCCATGGCGTCAGTTCTCGTCGTGGCGGTAGGGGTCGGCGTCGCCGGCCGGGCGCGCCCCCTCACGGGTGCGGGCCAGCTCCTCGTCTCGAGCGCGGGCGCGGGCCAAAAGCTCCTCCATGCGCGCGCTCGACTCCGGCACGGCGTCGAGCTCGAAGCTCAACGTCGGGGTGAAGCGGACGCTGAGCTGGTCGCCGACCAGCTTGCGCAGCTGGCCGCGGGCGGCGGCCAGGCCGGCGGCGGCACGCTCGGTGTCGGGCTCGTCGTCGATGCCCTCGCCGCGCACCGTGTAATAGACGGTGGCGTCGTGCAGGTCGCCGGTGAGGCGGGTGTCGGTGACCGTCACCAGGTTGACGCGGGGGTCCTTGATCTCGCGCTCCAGAGCGGTGGCGACGATCGTCTGGATACGCTTGGCCATGCGGCCCGCGCGGGCGGAATCGGCCATGGTCGGTCCCCTTTCGGTGGCGGAGTTCAGTACCGCGCCAGTCTAGCCGCCCCGGCCCGCTGGCAGCCACCAGGTCGCGGCCCGGTCGCCGGCCCGGGTCGAGCCCGCCCGAACCGGAGGCTCGCATGCGAAGAGCGCCGGCGACCGCCCCCCCCCGTTCAGAGGGAGCCGGCACCGGCCCTGCCGGTCACGCGCTGAAGGCCTTCGATCAGGCCTCGCGCGGGACCTCCACGGTCTCGAAGACCTGGATCTTGTCGCCGACGGCGATGTCCGGGTAGCTGAGCACCATGCCGCACTCGTAGCCGGCCGTGACCTCGGTGGCGTCGTCCTTGCCGCGGCGCAGCGACTCGATGGTCGCCTTCTCCGCGATGACGTTGCCGTCGCGGACCAGGCGCACGGTCGCGCCACGGCGGACCTTGCCGGTCTCGACCATGCAGCCTGCGATGAGGCCGACGGCGGAGGCCTTGAACAGCTGGCGGATCTCCGCCTCGCCCAGGTCGCGGTCCTCGTAGACCGGCTTGAGCATGCCCTTCAGGGCGGCCTCGACCTCGTCGATGGCCTGGTAGATCACGGTGTAGTACCGGATGTCCACGCCCTCGGCGTTCGCCTCCTCGGTCGCCTTGCCCTCGGAGCGGACGTTGAACGCGATGATCACCGCGTCCGAGGCGGCGGCCAGCGAGACGTTGGTCTGCGTGACCGCACCGACGCCGCGGTCGATGATGTTCAGCTCGACCTCGTCGTCCACCTCGATCTTGAGCAGGGCGTCCTCCAGGGCCTCCACCGAACCGGCGTTGTCGCCCTTGAGGATGAGGTTGAGCGTCGAGGTCTCCTTGAGCACCTTGTCCAGGTCCTCGAGGGAGACGCGCTTGCGGCGCTTGGCGGCCTCGGCCGATCGGCGACGCGCGTCACGCTGGTTGGCGATCTGACGCGCCACGCGGTCGTCCTCGACGACGAGCAGGTTGTCGCCGGCGCCCGGGACCCCGTTGAGGCCCTGGACCTGGACCGGCCGCGACGGACCAGCCTCCTCGACGTCCTCGCCGTACTCGTCGAGCATGCGACGCACGCGACCGTAGGTGTCGCCGGCGACGATGGAGTCGCCGACGCGCAGCGTGCCGCGCTGGACGATGACGGTGGCCACCGGACCACGACCGCGGTCCAGGTGCGCCTCGATGGCGACACCCTGGGCGTCCATCTCCGGGTTGGCGCGCAGGTCCAGCGCCGCGTCAGCGGTCAGCAGGACGGCCTCGAGCAGCTTGTCGATGTTCTGCGACTGCTTGGCGGAGATGTCGACGAACATGGTGTCGCCGCCGTACTCCTCCGGCACCAGGCCGTACTCGGTCAGCTGGCCGCGGATACGCTCCGGCTGGGCCTCCGGCTTATCGATCTTGTTGACCGCGACCACGATCGGCACGTCGGCCGCCTTGGCGTGGTTGATCGCCTCAACCGTCTGCGGCATGACGCCGTCGTCGGCCGCGACCACCAGGACCGCGATGTCCGTCGACTCGGCACCACGGGCACGCATGGCGGTGAACGCCTCGTGACCCGGGGTGTCCAGGAACGTGATCGTGCGCTCACGGTCGTCGACGTCCACGTCGACCTGGTAGGCGCCGATGCCCTGGGTGATACCGCCGGCCTCGCCCTTGCCCACGTTGGTGTGACGGATGGCGTCCAGCAGGCGGGTCTTGCCGTGGTCGACGTGGCCCATGACGGTGACCACCGGAGGACGACGCTCGAGGTCGTCCTCGGTGCCCTCGTCCTCACCGAACTGCAGGTCGAAGGACTCGAGGAGCTCGCGGTCCTCGTCCTCCGGGGAGACGACCTCCACCTTGTAGTTCATCTCGTCGCCGAGCAGCTGCAGCGTCTCGTCGGAGACGCTGGCGGTCGCGGTGACCATCTCGCCCAGGTTGAACAGCGCCTGGACGAGCGACGAGGCCTCGGTGCCGATCTTCTCGGCGAAGTCCGACAGGGAGGCACCGCGGCGCAGACGCAGGGTTTGGCCGTGGCCGTCGGGCAGGTGCACACCGCCGACGACCTTCGGGGCCTTCATCGCCTCGTACTCGTGCCGCTTCTGCCGCTTCGACTTGCGACGACGACGCGGCGGGCCACCCGGACGCCCGAAGGCACCCGCGGTACCGCCACGACGACCGCCCCGGCCGCCGCGGAAACCACCCGGAGGGCCACCGTGGCCGCCCGGGCCGCCACGCCGACCGCCACGGCCGCCGCGGCGCCCGCCGGTGGCGGACTTCGCCGGCATCTGGCCGGGGCTCGGGTGGGAGGGCATCATGGCCGGCGTCGGTCGCTTGCCGCCGCCGTTACCGCCGGAACCGGAGCCGGAGGCGCGCCTCTTGGCGCCGCCGGTGCCGCCCGGACGCGGGGCCGGACGCTCGTTGCGGCCGGTCGAGAACGGGTTGTTGGCCACGCGCGGCGCCTTGGCGCCCGGGCGCGGGCCCGGCTTGGGCTGGCCGCCGCGCGGACGCGGCATCGCGCCCGGCTTCGGGGCGGACTTGCCGTGACCGTGGCCGTCGCCGTGGTGCTGGCCGTGCTGGCCCTGCCCCGGCTTGGGGGCGGCCTTCTTCGCCTCCGCCTGGCCGGGCTTGGGGGCCTGGCCCGGCTTCGGGGCGGCCTGACCCGGTTTGGGCGCGGCCTTCTTGGCGGCGGCCTGGCCGGGCTTCGGGGCCTGACCCGGCTTCGGGGCGGCCTTCTTGGCGGCGGCCTGGCCGAGCTTCGGGGCCTGACCCGGTTTGGGCGCGGCCTTCTTGGCGGCGGCCTGGCCGGGCTTCGGGGCCTGGCCGGGCTTCTTGCCCTGGGCAGGCTTCTTGGCCGGAGCGGACTTCTGGTCCGACTTCTCCGGCTGCTTCGCCTCGTAGATGCCACGCATCTTGCGGACCACCGGCGGTTCGATGGTCGACGAGGCGGTCTTGACGAACTCGCCCTGCTCCTTAAGCGTGGCGAGCAGTTCCTTGCTGGTTACACCGAGCTGTTTGGCCAGCTCGTGTACGCGTAACTTTCCGGGCACTTCTCTCCTCTAACTCTGTGCTAGAAGCCGAGAAGGTCCCTGCCTTCCGGCTCCCAGCCTGTGTTGATGATGTTCATCGCTGATGCTTCATCGGGTGCTCATCAGGGATCGGTCTTCCTTTTCAGGTCGGGATCGGCCAGGTATTCGCGGACCTGGCCGGTGTCCGTTTCGGCGGACACCCTGAGCGCGCGCTGAATAGCACGGCGCTGGCAAGCAAGGTCCAGTGCGTCGAGATCGGGGGTGATCCAGGCGCCGCGGCCGGGGAGGCGACGGCGCGGATCGGGGATGATGCGGTCCGGGTCAGAGGGGTCGACGACCAGCCGGAGCAGTTCGGTGTCCGCCTTTCGCTGATGCGTGGCGACACAGGTACGTACCGGCATTCTCTTCCGTACCGCTCCTTCTCTTCTCGCACGTGGGCCGCGGAACATACTACGCCATGAATCGGCGAATCTGTACTCGCCCCCGCTCGCCGGGGACGGCCGCGCCATCAGCGCGGGTTCAGCGTCCGTTCACCGGCCGTTCGCGGGGTTCACCCCTTCGGTTCCCGGCCGGTGGGTGCCGGGTCTGCACGGGGCACACACGCGTGCGGCCCGCGCCCCGGCGTCTGCACCGGGTCACGGGCCTTCGCTGAAGCCGCTCGGCGGCTACTCCTCGATGTCGGAGTGGATGTCGATCTTCCAGCCGGTCAGGCGAGCGGCCAGACGGGCGTTCTGCCCCTCGCGGCCGATGGCCAGCGAGAGCTGGTAGTCCGGCACGGTCACGCGGGCGGCGTGCGCCTCGGCGTCGGTGACCTCGACGCGCACGACCTTGGACGGGGCCAGGGCGTTGCCGACGTAGGTGGCCGGGTCCTCCGAGTAGTCGATGATGTCGATCTTCTCGCCGGCGAGCTCGGCCATGACGTTGCGCACGCGCTGGCCGCGCGGGCCGATGCAGGCGCCCTTGGCGTTGAGGCCCTTGACCTTGCCGGCGACGGCCATCTTGGTCCGGTGGCCCGCCTCGCGGGCGATGCCGACGACCTCGACGGAACCCTCGGCGATCTCGGGGACCTCGAGGGCGAACAGGCCGCGGATCAGCTCCGGGTGGGTGCGGGAGAGCTGGATCTGCAGGTTGCGCGGGCCACGGGAGACGCCGACGACGTAGGTGCGCACGCGGTCGCCGTGCTTGAGCTCCTCTCCCGGGATCTGCTCGGCGGGCAGCAGGATGCCGTCCTGGCTGTCGAGCTCGGTGCCGAGCTCGACGACGACGATGCCGCGGGCGTTGGCCGTGGCGTCGGCCTGGACGACGCCGCTGACCACGGTGCCGACGATCTCCTGGTAGGCCTCGTAGGCCTGGCCGGTCTCGGCCTCGCGCAGGCGGCGCACGATGGCCTCGCGCACGGCGTGGGCGCCGACGCGGGAGAAGTTCGCGGGGGTGTCGTCGTACTCCTCGACGGCCTCGCCGTCCTCGTCACGCTCGGTGACGATCACGGCCACGTCGCCGCTGGCGGAGTCGATGTCGACGCGGGCGGCGGAGCGCTCCGTCGCTGTGGTCCCGCGGAACTCGCGGTAGGCGCCCAGCAGCGCCCCGGCGATCGTCTCGAGCATGTCCCCAACGGGGATGTCCTTGTCCTTCTCGATCGTGCGCAGCGCGTCGATGTCGATATTCACTTGTCGTCCTTTCGCGTGACGGTGTTCAGCGACTCAAAATCCGCCCCGGTCAGTTCGGTCTCCTGCTCCGGGGCAGAGGAGAATTCTACCTGAACGACCGCGCGCGGTGAATCCGCCACCTTGAGCAGGCGCACCGACAGGTCCGCGCCGACGAGCGCGACGGTCTCCTCGGCGGCGTCGAGCGGCCCGATGCGCCAGGTCTGCGGGGTCTCCCCCTCCGCGGTCAGCTCGACGAGCCGGTGGCGGTTGCGCCGCCAGTGGCGCGGGGCCGTCAGCAGGGTGTCGATCCCCGGCGTGGTCACCTGCAGCGTGTAGCCGGCGCCCAGGCGCAGCTCGCCGCGTTCCTCGGCGGCGTCGAGGAGGTCGGAGAGCCTCTTGGAGACCTCCTCGAGGCGGTCGAGGTCAGGTCGCTCGTCGGCGTCGACGGCGACGGCGATGACGGACTTCTTGCCCGCGGGGGTCGCCTTGACGTTCTCGAGGTCGAGACCGAAGTCGGCGACGGCGGGGGCGAGCAGTTCGGACAGTTCTGCGGCGGTCGGGAATGCCATGGCCCCAACACTATCCGCCCCGGGTAGCATGCCGGTTCGTGACCTCCCCCGCCCGCATCCGCCGCACCCACCCCCACCGTCTGAACGCCCGCCCCCGGGCACTGACTGCCGCCGTGCTCGCCGCCTGCGCGTTCGGCGCGACGTCGTGCTCGGTCCTGGGCCCGCGTCCCGACGCCGCGGTGCTCGAGCTGGCGCGCGGCACGCTCGCCGCCGCCGAGGAGTCCGACTCCCCGCTGCGCGCGCAGCAGGCCGACCAGCTCTTCGACGAGGTCGAGCGCCTCTGCGGTGAGCCGCTGCCGGAGAGCTGCGCGGTCGAGCGCACCACCGACGGCGTGGTGCCGGCGGGGCTGAAGGCGACCGTCGACGCCGTCGACGAGGTCCCCGAGGAGTCCGCGGACCTCGTCGCCGCCCAGGCGGTGGACCTCGCCGTCGCCGAGAACGAGCCCGGCGTCACGGACGAGGGCGCCGGGGACGGGACCGTCGACGCGGACGTGGCCCTTCCGGATCCCGAGGACGTCTCCGTCGAGGGCCTGACCGAAGAGGACGCCGAGGCGCTGCGCGAGCTGCTCTCCTGGGAGCAGGCGCTGCGCTACGGGCTGACCTCGGCGGCGGCGTGGGCGGGCCCCCAGGACGCCTTGGTCGCCGCCGGCGACCGGCGCGCGGCCGTGCTGACCGCGCTGCTGGAGCAGGCGGATACGCCGGTGCCCTCCCCCGCCACCGGCTACGAGTTCGAGGTGGCGCCGGCCGAGCTGCCGGCGCGGGCCGCCGAGGACACGGCGGCGCTGTGGACGCGCACGGCCGCCGGCATCGCGGCCGACGCCGTGCGCGCGGTGGTGGTCAGCGGCGCGGCGAACGCCACACTGACCAACCCGACCAGATGAGCGGCAGCTGCAGGGGCAGCCGGCCGTAGGCCACGGCCAGCCAGGCCGGGCCCTTGCCCGCGCGGGTCCACTGGCGGGCCATCTCGACGTTCGCGGGGAAGACCGCGGTCATCAGCGCCGCGGTGGCCAGGCCGCCGTAGCGGCGCACCTTCTCGTCCGGGCAGGCCATCGCCGCGGCGCAGCCGAGCTCGGCCACGCCCGAGGCATAGGTGTAGGCCCGCGCCGAGCCGGGCAGGCCGGCGGGCACGATCGAGTCGAAGGGCTCGGGCTTGAGGAAGTGCAGCACGCCCGCACCACCGAGCAGGGCGATCATGAAGCGGCGCATCAGCGGGCCTCCTCGACGGCGGCGAGGATGTCCTCGACCGCCGAGTCGACCGGCACGTTGCGGGTCTCACCGCCGCGCTCGCGCAGCTCCACGTGGCCCTCGGCGAAGCCGCGGCCCAGGATCGCGATGAAGGGCATGCCCAGCAGCTCGGCGTCCTTGAACTTCACGCCGGGGCTGACCTTTTTCCGGTCGTCGAAGAGCACGTCCAGGCCCGCCGCCGAGAGCTTCTCGGCCAGGCGGCCGGCGGCCTCGACGGCCTCCGGGTCCTTGTTCGCGGCGACAACGTGCACCGGGTAGGGCGCCACGGAGACCGGCCAGTTCAGGCCCTTCTCGTCGTGGCGCTGCTCGGCGAGGACGGCCAACAGGCGGGAGACGCCGATGCCGTAGGAGCCCATGGTGGGCACGACGCGTTTGCCGTTCTCGTCGAGGATCTTCACGTCGAAGGCCTCGGTGTACTTGCGGCCCAGCTGGAAGATGTGGCCGATCTCGATGCCGCGCTCCAGCGTGAGCGTGCCGTGGCCCTCGGGGGCCGGGTCACCCTCGCGGATCTCGGCGGCCTCGACGTAGCCGTCCGGGGTGAAGTCGCGGCCGCACACCACGCCCACGGCGTGGCGCTGCGGGGCGTCGGCACCCGTGATCCAGGTGGTGCCGCGCACCACGCGCGGGTCGGCGAGCACGCGCACGCCGTTGGCGGCCAGCCCGACGGGGCCGACGTAGCCCTTGACCAGGAACGGGTTGGCGGCGAAGTCCTCCTCGCCGGCCAGCTCGACCTCGGCGGGCTCGAGGGCGGCCTCGAGGCGCTTCATGTCGGCTTCGCGGTCGCCGGGCAGCAGCACGCCGGTCAGCTCCGGCTCGCCGCCGGGCTGGGTGACCTTGACCACCAGGCACTTCAGCGTGTCGGTCAGCTCGACGTCGCGGCCGTCGACGGTGACGCCGGCCGAGCGCGCCCACTCGACCAGGGTGTCCATGGTCGCGGCGTCCGGGGTCTCGTGGACGGTCATCTCGGGCAGGCCCTCGACCTCGCGCTCGGCGGGGTGCGGGGTGACCACGGCCTCGACGTTGGCCGCGTAGTCGCCCTCGGTGGCGCGCACGAAGGTGTCCTCGCCGTTGTCCGAGACGGCCAGGAACTCCTCGCTGGCCGAGCCGCCCATCGCGCCCGAGGTCGCGTGGCAGATGGCGTAGTCCACGCCGAGGCGGTCGAAGATGCGCTGGTAGGCCTCGCGGTGCTTCGCGTAGGACTCGTCGAGGCCCTCGTCGGTCATGTCGAAGGAGTACGAGTCCTTCATGGTGAACTCGCGGCCGCGCAGGATCCCGGCGCGCGGGCGCTCCTCGTCGCGGTACTTCGTCTGGATCTGGTACAGGGTGACCGGGAAGTCCTTGTACGAGTTGTAGAGGTCCTTGACGGTGAGGGCGAACATCTCCTCGTGGGTCGGCCCGAGCAGCATGTCGTTGCCCTTGCGGTCCTTCAGGCGCAGCAGGGCGTCGCCGTACTCGGTCCACCGGTCGGTGGTCTCGTAGGGCTCGCGCGGCAGCAGCGCCGGGAAGAGGAGCTCCTGGGCGCCGATGCGGTCCATCTCCTCGCGCACGACGTTCTCGACGGCGCGGAAGGCCTTCAGCCCCAGCGGCAGCCAGGAGTACACGCCCGGCGCGACGCGGCGGATGTAGCCCGCGCGCACGAGCAGCTTGTGACTGGGTACTTCGGCGTCCGCCGGATCCTCGCGGAGGGTGCGCAGGAACAGCGTCGAAAGGCGTGTGATCATGTCTGGGAACTCTACCCGCACCCCGCCGCGGTGCGGGGACGTAGTCTGGGGAGCCGTGTTGATCGTGCTGCCTCCCTCCGAGACCAAGGCCCCCGGCGGCTCCGGTGCCGCGCTCGACGTGGCGTCTCTGTCCTTCCCCGGGCTCAACCCCGTGCGCCGCGAGCTGATCGCGGAGCTGAGCTCCCTCGACGTCGACGAGGCGCTCGAGGTGCTCGGCATCTCCGAGCGGCTGCGCGGCGAGGCCGAGGCCAACCGCGAACTGACCACTGCCGCGACGATGCCGGCCGTCGAGCGCTACACCGGCGTGCTCTACGACGCGCTGGACGCGCCCTCGCTCTCCGACGCCGCGCGGACCCGCCTCGCGGTCGGCTCGGCGTTGTTCGGACTGGTGCGCGCCGGCGACCTCATCCCCCACTACCGCCTCTCGGCGGGCAACAAGCTGGGCGGGCGCACGCTCAAGTCGCGCTGGGGCACGGCGATCACCGCCGAGCTCGAGGCGCTCGACGGGCTGGTGGTGGACCTGCGCAGCGGCGCCTACCAGCAGCTGGGCCGCTTCCGCGAGGCGGTGACGGTACGCGTGGAGACCCCGGAGGGCAAGGTGGTCAGCCACTTCAACAAGCACTACAAGGGCGGGCTGGCCCGGGTGCTGGCCGAGTGCCCCGACGAGCCGGACGACGCCGCCGGCGTGGTGCGCGTGGCCCGCGCGGCGGGCCTGGACGCGCGCGTGGACGACGACCCGCCGAAGTCGGCGCCGAACCAGGTCATCCTCACCGTCGAGCGCTGAGCGGCGTGCGCGCGAGTGCCGACGCCGCGTGGGTCACCGTCGGGCGGCGACCTCGCCGATGACGTAGACGGCCGGCGAGGCGACCTGCTCGCGTGCCATCGTCTCCCCCAGGGTGCCCAGCGTGCAGTGGAAGGCGCGCTCGCGGGCGGTGGTGCCCTCCTGGATGACGCAGGCCGGGGTGTCAGCGGACAGGCCGCCCTCGCCGAGGGCGACGGCGATCTCGGCGGCGTGGCGCACGCCCATGATCACGCAGACGGTGCCGCCGGCGGCGGCCAGCGCGTGCCAGTCGACCAGGCTGCGCGGGTCGCCCGGGGCGAGGTGCCCGCTGACCACGGTGAAGGAGTGCACCACCCCGCGCTCGGTGACGGGCACGCCCACGGCGGCGGGCACGGCCACCGCGCTGGTCACGCCGGGCACCACGGTGCACGCGATGCCGGCGCGCGCGCAGGCGCGCACCTCCTCGGAGCCGCGCCCGAAGACGAAGGGGTCGCCGCCCTTGAGGCGCACGACGTTCCTGCCCGCCAGGGCGTGCTGAACCATGAGACGGTTCGTGGTCTCCTGGGCGACCTTGCGCGCATACGGCAGCTTCGCGACGTCGACAATCTCTTTTTCTGCGGTGTCGCACAGCCGCTCCAGCTCGGCGGTGGGGCCGAGGTGGTCGGTGAGGATGACGTCGGCGTCCTGCAGGGCGTGCATGCCGCGCACGGTGATCAGGTCCCAGGCGCCGGGGCCGCCGCCGACGAGCGTGACGCGGCCGGGTGCGGCGGGCACCTCAGGGTTGTCTTCAGACACCGTGGGGGAAACCATGGGATCACATGTTAGCCCGCTGTGTGCCCCTGTTGGCGCGCCGCCTCCGGGCGGCCTTAGAGTGATGGGCGGACAAGCCGTCACGTTCCCGAAAGGCCCGCATGTTCCCCAAGCGTCTCGCACTGATCACCGCCGTCTGCGCCTCCGGGGCCCTCCTCGCCGCCTGCGGCGGTGAGGGCGCCGAAGACGAGTCCACGACGACCTCCGCAACCGCCTCCGAGACCGCCCAGACCACCGAGACGACCGAGGCCACGCCCGACCACGTCGAGCGGCTGACCGCCGTCGTGCCCGAGCTGGACGGTGTGCCCGAGTTCGCCGAGAAGGTCGCTGACAGCGAGGCTGTGCGCGAGGCCGCCGACAACGTCGAGATCGACACCTGGGACGACGAGGCGGAGACCGAATCCCTGCTGGCCGACGGTGAGCACGACATCGTCATCGCCCCCGTGCAGAAGGCCGCACGCGCCTTCCACGAGGGCGCGAACATCAGGCTCGCCGGCGCCACCTTCTGGGAGCCGCTCGTGGTCGCCGGTGTGGCCGAGACCCCCGAGGACCCGGACGACGCCACGCAGTGGACCGGTAAGCTGGCGGGAAAGAAGATCGCGACCGCGCTGCCCGAGGACTCGGTGCCGGCGCTGGCGCTTCGCCACATCCTCGACCGCAACGAGCTGCAGGACACCGAGATCCTGCACGTGGCGGACACCGCCGTCGCGCAGGCCGCCGTCGACGAGGGCGAGGCCGCCGCGATGCTGACCTACGCCACCACCGACACCGACCTCAACCGCCTGTTCAAGCTGCAGGACGAGTGGGCGCGCACCACCGGCTCGCTGCCGCGGCTGCCCTCGCTGGGTGTCATCGTCAACGCGGACTTCGCCGAGGAGCACCGCGACATGGTGCGCACCGTCGTGCGCGCCGCCTCCGACGAGGCCGGCGACGACCGCGAGCTGCTGCCGGGCCGCGAGGTCGCCTCGGAGCTGGGCCGCTTCTACGAGAACATCGGCCAGACCGCCGAGGACGTCATCGGTGCCCGCACCATCGACCCCGACTTCTTCCTCAAGCGCCGCGCCTGAGTAACCCGTGACGCGGGGGCGCTGAGCGGCCTGCGGCACCGCCGGACGATGCCGGTCGACAGCGCCCCTCCCCCGGGCCCGGCGCCGGCCCGGACACGAGAACGGCCCCCGCATCTCGCGGGGGCCGTTGTCTCGTGGCGTCAGCGGTTGAGCTGCAGCGTTTTCTGGGTGCGCTCCCAGGTCTTGGCGAAGAGCTCGGGCTCCACGGCGAACTTGCGGCCGTAGGACGGGATGAGCTCGTGCAGCTTGTCGGACCAGTCGATCATGCGCTCACCGAAGCAGCGCTCGAGCAGCTCGAGCATCGCCGCCGGGGCGATGGACGCGCCCGGGGAGGCGCCGAGCAGGCCGGCGATGGAGCCCTCGGAGTTGTTGATCACGGCGGTGCCGAACTCCAGGGAGCCGAAGCGCGGGGCCGGCGCAGGACGGATGACCTGCACGCGCTGGCCGGCGACGATGAGCTCCCAGTCCTTGCCCTCGGCGGTCGGCATGTACTCGCGCAGGGTCTCCATGCGCGCGTCGAAGTTCTTGGTGACCTCGCTGACCAGGTACTTGGTCAGGTCGAACTCCTGGACGGCGACACCCAGGTAGCTGGGGATGTTGTCCGGGCGGATCGACTTGAACAGGTCCAGGTAGGAGCCCTTCTTGAGGAACTTCGGGGTCCAGCCGCCGTAGGGGCCGAACAGCAGGCCCTTCTCCCCGTCGATGACGCGGGTGTCCAGGTGCGGCACGGACATCGGCGGGGCGCCGACGCGGGCCTTGCCGTAGACCTTGGCGCGGTGCTGCTCGATGAGCTCCGGGTTGGTGCAGCGCAGCCACATGCCGGAGATCGGGAAGCCGGCGATGCCGCGGACCTCGTTGAGGCCGGCGGAGCGCAGCAGGTCCAGCGCGTAGCCGCCGGCGCCGACGAAGACGAAGTTGGCGCGCACGGCCTTGCGGTCGCCGGTGTGGACGTTCTTGTAGTAGACGATCCACTTGTCGCCGTCCGGGCGGATGCGGGTGACCTCGTGGCCGTAGCGGAACTCGGTGCCGGCCTTCTCGGCGTGGGCGACGAACTGGCGGGTCAGGGCACCGTAGTTGATGTCGGTGCCGGCCTCGGTCCAGGAGATGGCGACCGGCTCGGAGAAGTCGCGGCCCTTGGCCATCAGCGGCAGCTTCTCCGAGAAGACGTCCTTGTCGTCGGTGAACTGCATGCCCGGGAAGAGGGTGTGCTCACGCAGCGTGTCATAGCGGCGGCGCAGGTAGTCGACCTGCTCCTGGCCCTGCGCCAGCGAGACGTGCGGGACCGGGTTGATGAACTCCTTCGGGTCGCCCAGCACGCCGTGCTCGACCTGGTGGCTCCAGAACTGGCGCGAGACCTGGAACTTCTCGTTGATGTTGACGGCCTTGGTGATGTCCAGCAGGCTGTTCTTCTCCGGGGTGTAGTTCAGCTCGCACAGGGCCGAGTGGCCGGTGCCCGCGTTGTTCCAGGGCGAGGACGACTCGAGGGCCGGGCCGTCGAGGCGCTCCAGGACCATCTGGGTCCAGTCGGGCTGCAGCTCCCGGAGCATCGCGCCGAGCGTCGTACTCACGATGCCCGCGCCGATGAGTGCGACATCGACCTCGTCGGTGATCTTTGCGGTTTCTGACACCTTTGTCTTCCCCTCACATGGGCTGTCGGTCGCCCGCCCGGACGGGAACACCGGGACCAGGGCTGGGCAGACCGGGATGGCTGACCTTGTCACAGCCAGCTTACGCCGTACCGGAGTGACCGGGGTCAAATGGCCCACCCCCTGGATGCTCCGCTACACCGCACCCCCGCCCACCCCAGCCGGGGCCGGTACACTCAACGGTCATGACCGACACGATGTGGCAACCGTGGGCCCCCGACATCCTCGGCCCGGACTACGAGAGCGCGACGCTGCGCCTCGGTCCCGACCCCGACGGCGAGGGCGAGGCGGTGGCCACGCTCGTGCGGCGCACCCCCGTCACCGACGGCCCGGCGGTGCTGTGGATCCACGGCATGACCGACTACTTCTTCCAGGACCACCTGGCCGCCCACCTGGCCGAGGCCGGCTACGCCTTCTACGCGCTGGACCTGCGCAAGTGCGGCCGCTCCCACCGCCACGGGCAGCGCTGGCACTACACCAGCGACCTGCGCCACTACCACCCGGAGCTGACCGCGGCGCTCGATCACGTCGCCGCCCGCCACCCCAGCGTGGTCCCGATGGCGCACTCGACCGGCGGGCTGATCGCCGTGCTCTGGTTCGACTGGCTGCGCCGGGCCCGCCCGGAGCTGGCCCGCCGGGTCGCGGGCATGGTCCTGGACAGCCCGTGGCTGGCCCTGCAGTACGGCGCGCGCAACCCGCTGATCGCCGGGGCCGCGCACGTGCTCGGCCGGCTGCGCCCGGGCATGGCGCTGCCCGGCGGCGACCTCAACGCCTACGGCGAGTCCATCGCCGCCGACTGGGACTTCGACGAGCGCTACAAGCCCGTGGCAGGCACCCCGAAGTACGCCGGCTGGCTGCTGGCGGTCGTGCGCGGCATGGAGCAGCTGCGCGGCGGGCTCGACCTGCACCTGCCGGTGCTCACGCTCACCTCGGACCGTTCCTGCCTGGGCCAGCCCTACTCGGCGGCGTCGGACACGGCGGACACCGTCCTCGAAGTCGAGGCCATCCGGCCGGTCGCCGAGTCCCTCGGTGCGGCCGCCGAGGTGGTCCCCGTGCCGGGTGCCCGCCACGACGTCTACCTCTCCCTGCCGCTGGCCCTGGAGCAGGCGCTGACCGAGACCACCGGCTTCCTCGACCGCGTCACCGGCGGCGACGGCGCCGACCCGGCCGACCCCGGCTCCGCCGACGACGCCGCGCACTGAAACCGGCCACAATGGTGGGGCGGCCACGGGAGACCCCGGGGCCCTGCCGAGGAACGAGGAGCAGATGAAGACCTACGACCTGATCATCGTCGGCACCGGTTCGGGTAACTCGATCCCGGACGAGCGCTTCGACGGGATGTCCATCGCCATCGTCGAGGAGGGCCGCTTCGGCGGCACCTGCCTGAACGTCGGCTGCATCCCGACGAAGATGTTCGTCTACCCCGCCGAGGTCGCCGCCGAGGCCGCCGACGCCCGCCGCCTGGGTGTCGAGCTGGACCTGAAGTCCGTGGACTGGCGGGACATCCAGCGCCGCGTCTTCGCCGAGAAGGTCGACCGGATCGCCGCCGGCGGCGAGGAGTACCGCCGCGGGGACCGCACCCCCAACATCGACGTCTACGCCGGGCACGCCGTCTTCAGCGGGCCGCGCACGCTGCGCGTCGGCGACGAGGAGATCGCCGGGCGCCAGATCGTGCTCGCCGTCGGCTCGCGCCCGGTCATCCCGGAGCAGATCGCCTCCTCCGGCGTGCGCTACCGCACCAACGAGGACGTCATGCGGCTCCCCGAGCGCCCGGAGCGCCTGGTCATCGTCGGCGGCGGCTACATCGCCATGGAGTTCGCCCACGTCTTCGCCTCCCTGGGTACGAAGGTGACCGTGCTCGTGCGCTCCGGTGCGGCCCTGCGCCACCTCGACGAGGAGCTGGTCGGGCGCTTCAACGACGCCGCGCGCGAGCGCTTCGACATCCGCTACCACACCGAGGTGGTCTCGCTTGCCGACGCCGCGGACGGCGCCGTCGAGGTCGAGGTCACCGGTGGCGGGAAGATCACCGCCGACGAGGTGCTGGTGGCCACGGGCCGGGTGCCCAACGGCGACCTGATCGAGGCCGCCGCCGGCGGCGTGGAGGCCGACGGCGGGCGCGTGGTCGTCGACGAGTACGGCCGGTCCGTCAGCGCCGAGGGCGTGTGGGCGCTCGGCGACGTCTCCTCGCCATACATGCTCAAGCACGTCGCCAACGCGGAGGCGCGCGCCGTGCAGCACAACCTGCTCAACCCCGGGGACCTGCGCCGGATGCCGCACGAGGCCGTGCCGGCGGCGGTGTTCACCCACCCGCAGATCGCCTCCGTGGGCCTGACGGAGAAGGAGGCGCGCGAGTCCGGCCGCGAGATCACGGTCAAGGTCCAGGAGTACGGCGACGTCGCCTACGGCTGGGCCATGGACGAGCACGTCGGCGTGGTCAAGCTGATCGCCGACCGCGCCAGCGGACGTCTGCTCGGCGCGCACATCCTGGGCGCCCAGGCTCCGACGCTGATCCAGACCGCGGTCACCGCGATGGCCTTCGGCCTGGACGTGCGCGAGCTGGCGCGTGGCCAGTACTGGATTCACCCGGCACTGCCGGAGGTCGTGGAGAACGCCCTGCTCGGGCTGGATTTCGCGGATTAGTCCCGGGCCGGCGGCATAAGAATCGCGGCTGAGAACTCACAGCGTTCAATAACCTTGTTATTAAGGTTCCGCCCGCCCGGGTTCACCCTGGGCGCCGCCCGAAACCTGACCACTCCGACGCTAAGGAAGTTTCTCATGCGTTCCATCCGTCGCGCCGCAGTCGCCGGCGCCGCCGCCCTCGCCCTGACCGTGTCGGGCATGTCCGTCGCCTCCGCCGAGGAGGACGTCCAGACCCCGGCCACCGGCAACGCCTCGCTGTCCTCCCAGATCGGCGAGGGCCTCGACGCCGGCGAGAATGCCGACTGGAAGGCCTTCTTCCCTGGCTCCGCCGGTCTCGAGGAGGGCGAGGAGATCCCGAAGATCGAGGACCAGCCCGCGTGGTCCAAGGTCCTCTTCGCCGGCACCATCATCGGCACCATCGGCTCCATCCTCGGCCTGGTCGTCGGCCCGATCGTCAACTTCATCAACCACGGCTAACTCGGGGCGTCCCGCTCCGCACCACCACACGACCCGAAAGGTAAAGGACAAGAACCCATGCGTTCCTTCCGCACCATAGCCGTGGCCGTCGCCACCGCCGCCGTCACCCTGACCGGTACCACCGTCGCCTCCGCCCAGTCCTCCGACCAGCAGCCGACCGCCGCGTCCGAGGGCCAGGGCGAGCCGCACGCCCCGTCCAACAACTCCGAGTTCTTCGACTCCTTCAAGCAGGACGGCGAGCGCACCCCGGACATCGAGGACGACCGCGACTTCATCGGCCACGACGCCTTCGGCGACGAGACCCGCTGGGACAAGGTCAACAACCCGGCCAAGACCTGGATCGCCGTGACCTACGCCGGCCTCATCGGCACCGTCATCGGCGGCATCATCGGCGCCGTCAACTGGCTGAAGTACAACGGCATCCTGCCCGGCTAACTCCCCTCCGGAAAAGGACCGACTTCCACCGAAAGAACAGACCCGCCGCGCGAGTGCGCGGCGGGTCTTTCGTGTGCCCCGGGCGGCCACGAGGGCGCCGGGGGCTCACCGGATCAGAAGGTCTCGGTGGGCAGGGTGAGGATCTCGTTGCCGTCCTCGGTGATGACCAGGGTGTGCTCGAACTGGGCGGTGAACTTACCGTCGCGGTTCTGCACGGTCCAGCCGTTGTCCCAGATGTCGTAGGCCAGGTCGCCCAGGTTGATCATCGGCTCGATGGTCAGGGTCATGCCCGGCTCGAGGATGTCGCGGTAGGCCTCCGAGTCGTAGTGCAGCACCACCAGGCCGTTGTGGAAGGTCGGGCCCACACCGTGGCCGGTGAAGTCGGTGACGACGTTGTAGCCGAAGCGCTTGGCGTAGCTCTCGATGACACGGCCGATGACGTTGATCTCGCGACCCGGCTTGGCCACCTTGATGCCGCGCATCATGGCCTCCCTGGTGCGCTCGACGAGCAGCTTGTGCTCCTCGGAGACGTTCCCGGCCAGGAAGGTGGCGTTGGTGTCGCCGTGCACGCCGTTCTTGTAGGCGGTCACGTCGATGTTGACGATGTCGCCGTCCTCGATGACGGTCGAGTCCGGGATGCCGTGGCAGACGATCTCGTTGAGCGAGACGCAGCAGGACTTGGGGAAGCCGCGGTAGCCCAGAGTGGACGGGTAGGCGCCGTGGTCGCACATGTAGTCGTGGGCGACCCGGTCGATCTCGTCGGTGGTCACCCCCGGGGCGACGGCCGCGCCGGCGGCGGCCAGCGCGTTGGCGGCGATCTCCGAGGTCTCACGCATCGCCTCGATGGTCTCCGGGGTCTGGACGAAGGGCTCGCCCACGTTCTCCTGGACCTCGTCCTTCCAGGCGTACTCGGGTCGCTCGATGGACTCCGGGACGGTCCGGATGGGGGTGGGCTTGCCTTCAGTCAGCTTCGCGCGTTCGGTCATGCGCCTCATAGTAATACCGGCTACGGCTGCCCGGCCTCCCCGGGTGCCGCGCCGATCTCCTCGGGGTTCGCGTCGCCGTCGAGGTGCCGGAAGAACTCGTCGGTGATGGCCACCGAGGTCTCGGAGCCGCCGCCGTAGACGACGAGCGTGGCGAAGGCGATGTCGTCGCGGTAGCCCGCGAACCAGGCGTGCGAGCCGTCGTTGACCTCGGCCTCACCGGTCTTGCCGTGGATCTCTCCCCCGGCGCTCATGCCGGCGGCCGTGCCGTTGGTGACCACCGTGCGCATCATGCGCTGCAGCGCCGCGATGGCCTCCGGGTCCGGCGGCTCGATCTGTTCGTCGACCGTCGTCTCACGCCCCGTGACCAGCTGCGGGGTCGGGGTGCGCCCGGCCGCCGCGGTGGCTGCCACCATCGCCAGGCCGAAGGGGCTGGCCAGGTCGAGGCCCTGGCCGTAGCCGGACTCGGTGCGGTCCAGCGGGGTCTCGCCGAAGGGCACCGAGCCGGTGACGGTCTCGAGGCCGGGGATGTCGTAGCTGAGCCCCAGACCGAACTGCTTGGCGGTGTGCTCGAGCTGGCCGGGCTCCAGCTTGGTGGAGATGTCGGCGAAGGTGGTGTTGCACGACCGGGCGAAGGCGGTCTCCAGGGAGGTGTCGCCGACGCCGGAGGCGTTGTAGTTGGTCACCGTGCGCCCGTAGATGTCCATCGTTCCCGGGCACGGCACCGTCGAGTCGGGGGTCAGCCCCTCGTCGGCCACGCCGGCGGTGGCGGTGATCATCTTGAACACGGATCCGGGCGGGTACTGCCCGGTCAGGGCGATGTCGCCGTCCTTGTCAGCCTCCGGGGTCTGGGCGACGGCGAGGATGTCGCCGTTGGAGGGACGCACGGCCACGATCACGGCCTTCTGCTTCGCGTGCGCCTCCAGAGCACGCTGGGCGGCCAGCTGGACGGAGTGGTCGATGCTCACGCGCACCGCAGGTGCCAGCCGCGCGTCGTGGTGCTCGACGTCGTCAAGCTCGTTGCCCTCCGGGTTGACCACGGCGACCCGCCAGCCGTTCGCGCCGTCGAGCTCGTCGCCGACGGCGGCACGCACGCGCGAGAGGATGTCCGGGGCGAAGCCGGGCTCCGGGGTGACCATCGCGGCCTCGTCGTTGAGGGTGACCGCGTCGTCCCCGGCGAAGCGCTTGGCGACGCCGTCGGCCGCGGCGTCGTCGAGCATCGTCACCGAGTACGGCCCGTCGGTCTCGCGCAGGTTCTTCTCCAGCTCCGCGGGGTCGATGCCGGCGTCGACGTCGGCGGCGTGCAGGGCCTCGGTGATCTCGCGGGAGAGCTTGCCGGGGGTGTCTGTCTTGGAGCCGTCGACGAGCAGGCGGTGGCGCACGCCGGGGGTGAGCAGGGCGACGCCGTCGGAGCTGACGACGCTGGCCTTCTCGGCGACGACGGGGCGCAGCTCGAGGTGCTGGTGCGCACCCAGGCGCGGGTGCAGCACGGTCGGCTGCCAGTGCACGGTCCAGTCGCGCCCCTCGCGCTGCAGGTTCACGTCCGTGTCGTAGGCGAAGTCGCGCCCGCGCGGCAGGTGCCAGGTCAGGCGGGCGTGCGCGGTCGCGGTGGCCGCGTCGGTCGACTCGGGCGTGTCCAGCCCGGTCAGCTCGGCGTCGAGGCCCTCGGCCTGCAGTCCGGACCAGGTCTGCTCGGTCGCGGCACGGGCCTCGTCGGGTGAGTCGACGAGGCCGGCCACCGTGTCGAGGTCGGCCTCGGCCAGCGCCGCCAGGAAGTCCGCCGCGACCGGTTCGGCCGACGGCGGCTTCGGGGTGCAGGCGACCAGGCCCGCGGCAGCGAGGGCCGCGGTGAGAAGAAACGCCAGCAGCCTGCGCACGGTGCTACCCCGTGACGCGCACGGACGGGCCGGCGCCGTTGTTCTGGGCGGCGGACAGCTCGTCGGGGTCCATGTCCTCGGCGAGGCGCTGGGCCTCCTCGAGCAGGGTCTCGACGATCTTGGACTCGGGCACGGTCTTGATGACCTCGCCCTTGACGAAGATCTGGCCCTTGCCGTTGCCGGAGGCCACGCCGAGGTCGGCGTCGCGAGCCTCGCCCGGGCCGTTGACCACGCAGCCCATCACGGCGACGCGCAGCGGGATGTCGAGGCCCTCCATGCCGGCGGTGACTTCCTCGGCCAGGGTGTAGACGTCCACCTGGGCGCGTCCGCAGGACGGGCAGGAAACGATCTCGAGACCGCGCTGGCGCAGGTTCAGCGACTGCAGGATCTGGTCGCCGACCTTGATCTCCTCGACCGGGTCGGCCGACAGGGAGACCCGGATGGTGTCGCCGATGCCGGAGCCGAGCAGCCAGCCGAAGGCCACGGAGGACTTGATGGTGCCCTGGAAGGCCGGGCCGGCCTCGGTGACACCCAGGTGCAGCGGGTAGTCGGTCTTGGCGGCCAGCTGACGGTAGGCCTCGACCATGACGACCGGGTCGTTGTGCTTGACGGAGATGGCGATGTCGCCGAAGCCGTACTCCTCGAAGAGGCTGGCCTCCCAGATGGCGGACTCGACCAGGGCCTCCGGGGTGGCCTTGCCGTACTTCTCCAGCAGGCGCTTGTCCAGCGAACCGGCGTTGACTCCGATGCGGATCGGCACGCCCGCGTCACCGGCGGCCTTGGCGACCTCCTTGACGCGGCCGTCGAACTCGCGGATGTTACCCGGGTTGACGCGCACGGCCGCGCAGCCGGCGTCGATGGCGGCGAAGATGTACTTCGGCTGGAAATGGATGTCCGCGATGACCGGGATCGGCGACTTCTTCGCGATCGCGGGCAGCGCGTCGGCGTCCACCGTCTTCGGGCAGGCGACGCGCACGATGTCGCAGCCGGTCGCCGTCAGCTGGGCGATCTGCTGCAGGGTCGCGTTGACGTCGTGGGTGCGCGTCGTGGTCATCGACTGCACGGAGACCGGATAGTCGGAGCCGACACCGACGTCGCCCACCATCAGCTGGCGGGTCTTGCGGCGCGGGGCCAGGGTGGGCGGCGGTGCGTCGGGGAGTCCGAGACCGACGGTATTCGACACTGTGCATGCTCCTTGGGTCAAACGGGTTCGCGCCGATTCTACCGCCCGGCGTCACTGCGGGTCGGGAGGCCGGGCCGCGGCGGGTGCGCGCCGCGACGGGCGCCCCGGCGGGCGCCGGCTCAGCCGAAGAGGCGTACCGGGTTGACCACGTCGGCGACGATGACCACCGCGCCCAGTGCCAGCAGCGCGGCGCCGACGGTGTAGGTCAGCGGCAGCAGCCGGGTGTAGTCGGCCGGACCGGCCGGCGGCAGCCCGCGCAGGGCGCGGATCCGGTCGCGCACGGCCTCCCAGACGACGACGGCGACGTGCCCGCCGTCGAAGGGCGGCAGCGGGATGAGGTTGAACAGCGCCAGGAAGAAGTTCAGCGAGGCCAGCATCATCCAGAAGATGTCCCAGAGGGACCGCTCGACCAGCTCGCCGCCGACGCGGGAGGCGCCGACGACGCTCATCGGCGACTCCTGGGAGCGCTCGGCACCGAAGATGCTGGCGACCACCCCGGGGATCTGGGCGGGCAGCTTGCCCAGCGCGGTGAGCGTGCCCTGCAGCAGCTCGCCGGTGTAGGCGCCGGTGGCCGGCACGGCCTCCACCGGCCCGAAGCGCTTGACGGCCTCGGGCACCGGGGCGCCGACCAGGCCGACCGCGCCCACTTCCCCGGCGTCGGCGACGTCCACGGTCACCGTGCGCTCGGCGCCGTCGCGCTCGACGGTCAGCTCGGCGTCACCGCCGGGCATGCCGCGCACGGTGTCGCGCAGGGTGAGGAAGTCCGGGATCTCCTCGCCGTCGACGGCCAGGATCCGGTCGCCGACCTCGATGTCGGCGGCCGCGGCCGTGCCGTCGGGCAGCACCTCGCCGACCACGGCGGTGCGGTCGGCGTAGGGGTTGGGGATGCCGCTGGTGACGGCCACCCCGTAGAGGATGGTGAAGCCGATCAAGAGGTTCATCAGGATCCCGCCGAGCAGCACCACGACCCGCTTCCAGCGGGCCTGGTTGCGCATGGCGTAGGGCTCCTCGTCCTCGGTGACCTCGTCGAGGGCCGTCATGCCGGCGATCTCGCAGAAGCCGCCGAGCGGCAGGGCGCACACGCCGTAGCGGGTCTGGCCGATCTTCCTGGAGAAGACCTCGGGGCCGAAGCCGATCATGTAGCGGCGCACGCGCATGCCGAAGCTGCGGGCCGCCACCAGGTGGCCAGCCTCGTGCAGCGCGATGGTGACCGCGATGCCCAGGGCGAACAGCGTCACCCCGGCGATGTAGGCGACCACCTAGCCGGCCGCCTTCTCCGCGGCCGCACGCGCACGCTCGCGCGCGGTGCGCTCGGCGGCGTAGACGTCCTCGATGTCGCGCGGGCGGCCGGCGAAGTCGTCGGCACCGGCGAGGACCTCCTCGATGACGTCGACGATCTGCGGGAAGCGCAGGCGCCCGTTGAGGAAGGCGTCGGCGGCCTCCTCGTTGGCGGCGTTGTAGACCGCCGGCCACGTCCCGCCGCGCCGGGCCGTGTCCCGGGCCAGCTCCACGGCCGGGAAGTTCTTGTTGTCCAGGGGCGCGAAGTCCCAGGAGTAGGTGCTGCCGAAGTCGAGGAAGGGCTCGACCTCGGGCACGCGGTCCGGCCAGCCGAGCGCCAGCGAGATCGGCAGGCGCATCGAGGGCCGGGAGGCCTCGGCGATGGTCACGCCGTCGGCGAAGGTGACCATGGAGTGGATGATCGACTGCGGGTGGACCACCACGTCGACGTCGTCGGGGGCGACGTCGAAGAGCAGCGTCGCCTCGATGAGCTCCAGGCCCTTGTTGACCAGGGTGGCGGAGTTGAGCGTGTTCATCTGGCCCATCGACCACACCGGGTGCTTGCCGGCCTGTTCCGGGGTGACCGGCCACATGCGGCGCCGGTCCCAGCCGCGGAACGGCCCGCCGGAGGCGGTGAGCACCAGGCGGGCGACCTCGGCGCGCGAGCCGCCGCGCATGGCCTGCGCCATGGCGGAGTGCTCGGAGTCGACCGGCACGATCTGGCCGGGCTTGGCGCGCCGGGTGACCAGGTGGCCGCCGGCGACGAGGGACTCCTTGTTGGCCAGGGCCAGGGTGGCCCCGGAGTCGATGGTGGCCAGGGTGGCGGGCAGGCCCTGCGAGCCGACCATGCCGTTGAGCACGGTGTCGACCTCGCCGGCGGTCTCCTCGACGAGCACGCGGGCGGCGTCGGCGCCGGCGATGACCTCGCCGCCGAGGCGCTCGGCCACCCGGCGGGCAGCCGAATCGTCGGCCACGGCCACGCGCCCGGGCGCCAGGCCCAGGGTCTCGGCCTGCTCGGCCAGCGCGGCGGGGTTGCCGCCGCCGGCGGCGATGCCGACGACCTCGAAGCGCTCGGGGTGCTCGGAGACGACCTCGAGGGCCTGCGTGCCGATGGATCCGGTGGAGCCCAGAAGGACGATGCGTTTCCTGTTCTGCTCAGTCACGGCGACCATTGTTCCATTTTCGCCCGCCCCGCGCGGGCGCGCCCCGGCTGCGCCCGGACCACGCGGTGACGCTGCGTTCGCGGACAATGCGTGCGCGGTGCGCCCCGGCTGCGCCCGGACCACGCCCCGGCCGCGCCCCGCGCGGGCGCCGCCCGCCCACGACGGGGGAACCGCCCACGGAGTGGGGCGGGACGTCGGAAATTGAACGTACGGGCACCGCACCACCCCGCGGAGGCCGTCCACCCGCCCCGGGAGGGGGCAGACGAAAGAATGACCGGGCCTATTCCAAGGTCGGTCCCGTGGCCGGTTTCGGCCCTCCGTGTGGCAGAATGGACGCGAAGAACGAGCTTTTCCCAGCGCGCGCAAAGGAGATTGCACCGTGGCAGGTAACCACGAGCCCAAGGCCGAGATCTACAACGGCGTGTCCACCCTCGACGAGCCCTCCGCGGCGTGGGGCTGGCACGGCATCGGCAACCGCGCCATCCAGCTGGCCGGCTGGATCTCCGTGATCTTCCTGCTCGCGATGAACTTCGGTAACCACCGCGGCCACGTTGAGACCATCTGGCTCAACGGCTTGGCCATCGTCATCGCCCTCGGCCTGCTCCTGCTGCTCTTCCAGCCGAAGCTGAGCCAGGTGCGCACCCTGTCGGCGCGCAACAAGCCGGTCGGCCACCAGGAGCCCGACTGGGCCTACGACCAGGCCACCCTGTCCGGCGCCTACGCCGACCTGACCGACTCGCAGCTGCGCGCGCTGAACATCGAGCCCTCCCGGGTGGCCGACCTGCGCCGCCTGCCGCAGTCCGAGGCCCCGGCCGCGCACGCCGTGACCGAGGGCGGCGCCCACGCCGCGACCGAGCAGCACTAGGCACCGCGCGCGCCGCGCGCCTACAGACGACGGTCCCCCGCCCACCTTCCTGGTGGACGGGGGACCTTTCTGTGCGCCGGATCAGGCGGACTGCTGCTCGTCGGCCTTGAGCTGGCCGCAGGCCGCGGCGATCTCCGAGCCCTTGGTGTCGCGCACCGTGCACGGCACGCCCTGGGCGATGACGCGGCGGACAAACTCGTCCTGGCGCTCCTTCGGCGAGGCGTCCCACTCGCTGCCCGGGGTCGGGTTCAGCGGGATGACGTTGACGTGCACCTTGGGGCCGAGCGCCTTGTGCAGCTTCTTGCCCAGCATGTCGGCGCGCCACGGCTGGTCGTTCTTGTCGCGGATGAGCGCGTACTCGATCGAGACGCGCCGGCCGGACTTGTCCGCGTAGTAGCGGGCGGCGTCGAGGACCTCGGCGACCGGCCAGCGGTTGTTGACCGGCACCAGGGTGTCGCGCAGCTCGTCGTCCGGGGTGTGCAGCGAGACCGCCAGGCGCACGGAGAGCTCCTCGTCGGCCAGACGCCGGATCGCCGGGGCCAGCCCCACCGTCGAGACGGTCACGCCGCGCTGGGAGATGCCGAAGCCGTGCGGGCCGGGGGCGGTGATCTGGCGCACGGCGGAGACGACGCGCTTGTAGTTGGCCAGCGGCTCGCCCATGCCCATGAAGACGACGTTGGACAGGCGCTTGCCCTCGGCGGCCATCGTCGCGGCGGCGTTGCGGACCTGGTCGACGATCTCGCCGGTGGACAGGTTGCGGTCCAGACCGCCCTGCCCGGTGGCGCAGAACGGGCAGTTCATGCCGCAGCCGGCCTGGGAGGACACGCACAGCGTGGCCCGGCCCGGGTAGCGCATGAGCACGCTCTCGAGCAGCGTGGAGTCGTGCAGGCGCCACAGCGTCTTGCGGGTCTCACCGTCGTCGGTGGTCAGGTGGCGCAGCGGCTGCATCAGCTGCGGGAAGAGCGTCTCGGCGACCTCCTCGCGGGCGGCGGCGGGAAGGTCCGTCATCGTCAGGGGGTCCGCCTCGTGGCGCACGTAGTAGTGGCGGGCGATCTGGTCGGCGCGGAACTTGGGCAGGCCGAGCTCGGCGAGCGCCTCGATGCGCGCGTCCTCGGAGAGGTCGGCGAAGTGCTTCGGCGGCATGCCGCGCTTGGGGGCGGCGAACTGCAGGGGAACGGGAGTAGCCATAGTGGCCCCATTCTCACACCCCACGGCCCCGTTTTCGAATCGCGCTCGGGCACAATGGAGCCATGACGAACAGTTACCCCGCCGGCCGCGGCGCCGACGACGCCCACTCCCCCGCCGACCCCTACGCCGGGGCCACGCCCGACGCCTTCGACGAGGCCCCGATTTCCGACGTCCCGGTGGTCCGGGAGGAGGGCACGCCCGCCGAGGGTGCGCGGCGCGCCGAGCGCGCCGAGCGCGTGGAGCCCTCGGAGCGTTCCGAGCCGCGGGAGGAGCGCCGCGATGAGCCGCGCGGGACCGGGCGCACCGTCGCCGGGTCGACGTGGGTGGCGATGATCATCGGCGCGCTGCTGCTGATCCTGCTGCTCGTCTTCATCATGCAGAACCCCGAGGCCGTCGAGCTGAAGCTGTTCGCCTGGGAGTTCTCCGTGCCCTCGGGCGTGGGCTTCCTCCTGGCCGCCATCGTCGGCGCGCTGATCATGGCGCTGGTCGGCGGGGTGCGCATGTTCGAGCTGCGCCGCGCCGCCAAGCGCGGGTAGCCGCCGGATCAGGCGACGATACTGAGCAGCAGCCAGCTGACCATCGCCGCCGGCAGCAGCCCGTCGAGGCGGTCCATCAGGCCGCCGTGGCCGGGCAGCATGCCCGACATGTCCTTGATCTTCAGGTCGCGCTTGAACTGCGACTCGACCAGGTCGCCGAGCGTGGCGCACACGGCCATGAGGGCACCGAGTGCCAGGCCCAGGTACCAGGCGTGGTCGAGCAGCAGGCAGACCAGCAGCGTGCCGGCCACCGCCGCCCAGACCACGGAGCCGATGAAGCCCTCGACGGACTTGTTGGGGCTCACGGCCGGGGCCAGGGGGTGCGAGCCGAAGAGTACGCCGGTGACGTAGCCTCCGGTGTCGGAGGCGATCACGCAGACGACGAAGGTGATGATGAACGCACCCGCGTCCAGGTGCGGCCCGCCGAGGCGCGAGATCATCGCGGCGAAGGCCGCGAAGAGCGGCACCCACGTCAGCACGAAGATGGAGACGCCGGTGTCGCGCAGGTAGTTCTCCGGGGCGTGGTTGCGCCCGCGGTGGAAGAGCCTGCCGAACATGACCACCAGGGCGGCGGCGACGAAGCCGGTGGCGATGCCGGTCACCCCGAAGGGCCAGGAGGCCCAGAGCATGACCTGGCCGCCGACGATCAGCGTGATCGGGTGGACCACGTAGCCGTGTTCGCGCAGCCGGCTGCAGACCTCCCAGGTCGCCAGCCCCGCGGCGGCGGCCACCAGCGGGTACCAGGCGAACGGCCCGGTCAGGGCCGCGATGAGCACCAGCAGGCCGAGCCCCACGCCCACGGCGACCGCCTTCTTCAGGTCGCGTCCGGCGGAGTTCTTCGGCTTGAAGCCGAGGCGGCGGGCCTTGGCCGGTGCGGCCTCGGGCGCCGTGCGGGCATCTGCCCGCCCCGGCTGCCCGCTGGGGGTCTCACTCACCTGAGCTGGCTCCTTTGTCGTTCTCGCCCGCGAGGTCTCCCCCGGCGGCCGAGGCTGCGGCTGGCTGGTTCTCACATACCCGGACGCCGGAGCGTCCGGGGTGTCCGGCCGCGGGTACGACCGGTGTGGCGGAGGCTAGACCTCCATCAGCTCGCCTTCCTTGGCCTCGACGAGCTCGTCGATCTTGCCCACCTGGGTGTGGGTGAGCTTGTCGAGCTCCTTCTCGGCGGCCTGGACCTCGTCCTCGCCTGCGTCGCCGTCCTTCTGCAGCTTCTTGAGCTGCTCCATGCCCTTGCGGCGGATGTTGCGGATGGCGATCTTGCCGTCCTCGCCCTTGGACTTGGCCACCTTGACCATGTCGCGGCGGCGCTCCTCGGTCAGCTGCGGCACGGTCACGCGCAGCACCTGGCCGTCGTTGGTCGGGTTCACGCCGAGGTCGGAGTTGCGGATGGCCTTCTCGATCTCCTCCATCACGGAGGGCTCGTAGGGCTTGATCAGCAGCATGCGCGGCTCCGGCACCGAGATGGTGGACATCTGGGTGATCGGCGTCGGCACCCCGTAGTACTCGGCGATGACCCCGTTGAACATCGAGGGGTTCGCGCGGCCGGTACGGATGGTGGTCAGGTCCTCGCGGGTGTGCTCGACCGTGGCCTCCATGCGCTCCTCGGAGTCCAGCAGAATGTCGTCGATCATCGGAAAATCAGGTCCTTACGTCTCGGTTCGGAGGGTTTTCGCGTACAGGACAAATCTATCAGGACTGCACCAGGGTCCCGATGCGCTCGCCGCTGACGGCGCGCGCGATATTGCCCTCGGTGAGCAGGTTGAACACCAGGATCGGCATGTTGTTGTCCATGCACAGGCTGAACGCGGTGGCGTCGGCGACCTTCAGGCCGCGCTCGATGACCTCGCGCGGGGTGATCTCGTCGAAGAGCTCGGCGTTCGAGTCCACGCGCGGGTCGGCGGAGTAGACGCCGTCGACGGCCTTGGCCATCAGCAGCACCTCGCAGCCGATCTCGAGGGCACGCTGGGCGGCGGTGGTGTCGGTGGAGAAGTACGGCATGCCCATGCCGGCGCCGAAGATGACCACGCGGCCCTTCTCCAGGTGGCGGGAGGCACGCAGCGGCAGGTAGGGCTCGGCGATCTGTGCCATGTTGATGGCGGTCTGCACGCGGCACTCGACGCCCTCCTGGAGCAGGAAGTCCTGCAGAGCCAGGCAGTTCATCACGGTGCCGAGCATGCCCATGTAGTCGGAGCGGGCGCGGTCCATGCCACGCTGCTGCAGCTGGGCGCCGCGGAAGAAGTTGCCGCCGCCGATGACGACGGCGACCTCGGTGCCGGCGTTGGCGACCTCGGCGATCTGCCGGGCGACGTTCTCGACGACGTCGGGGTCGATGCCGACCTGTCCGCCGCCGAACATCTCACCGCCCAGTTTGAGCATCACCCGCTTGTATCCGGTGCGCTGGCGGGTCGTCTCCTCCGAGAGGGTCACTGTCGGCTCCTTATTTTCCTGGTGGTCGGTCACTGCCGGGCGGTCTGCGCCTCGCGGACATCCTACCGCGCCGGTGCCCGTGCCCCGAGTGCCGCCCCGGCCGCGTCAGACCCCGCTGACCCCGGGCACCGTGCGGTCGCCCGCACGCCGGTGCTCCAGGGCGTCGCGCACCGCGTGCGAGGAGGCCGCGGCCCCCTCCGGGGTCGGGTGGACGAGGTCCTCGCGCAGCTTCGACTGGTCCGCTTTGGCGGCGTGGCACCAGTCGGCGACGGCGGACAGGGACGCAGGCCCCGTCGGCGCTGCGGGGGCGTCGGAAATTGAAGACGCGGCGGTGGCGGACATAGGGCGCACCCTATGACACACACCACCGCCGCGTCTGCATTGCCCGGGGAGTGTTCCCCGGAAAAAGCGGTCGGGCCGGAGTTACTCCTGGCCGACCTCGAAGCGGGCGAACCCGGTGAGGGTCACGCCGGCCTCGTCGGCGACCTGCTTGACGGTCTTCTTGTTGTCGGCCACGGACGGCTGGTCCAGCAGCACGACGTCCTTGTAGAAGCCGTTGAGACGACCCTCCACGATCTTCGGGATCGCCTTCTCGGGCTTGCCCTCCTCGCGGGTGATCTTCTCGGCGATGCCGCGCTCCTTCTCGATGACGTCGGCGGGGACGTCCTCGCGGGTGAGGTACTTCGCCTTGAGAGCGGCGACCTGCATGGCGGCGGCGTGGGCGCCGGCCTCGGCGTCCTCGCCCTCACCGGTGTAGGCCACGAGCACACCGACGGCCGGCGGCAGGTCCGCCGAACGCTGGTGCAGGTAGACGGAGACGTGCTCGCCCTCGACGGTGGCGGCACGGCGCAGCTGCAGCTTCTCGCCGATCTTGGCGGAGAGGGCCTCGAGGTAGTCGTGGGCGGACTGGCCCTCGACCTGGACCTCGTTGAGCTCCTCGGCGCTGTTGGCCTTGGCCTCGGCGGCGGCGTCGGCGATCTTCTGCGCGGTCTCCTTGAACTCGGCGTTCTTGGCCACGAAGTCGGTCTCGGAGTTGACCTCGATCATCGTGTTGCCGGAGACGGCGATCAGACCCTCGAGGGCGTTGCGCTCGGCGCGCTTGCCCACGTCCTTCGCGCCCTTGACGCGCAGGATCTCGACGGCCTTCTCGAAGTCGCCCGAGGTCTCGTCGAGCGCCTTCTTGCAGTCGAGCATCCCGGAGCCGGTCTTCTCGCGCAGCTTCTTGACATCCGCAGCGGTGTAGTTCGCCATTGGCGGGCGATCCTCCTAGTTCGTGAAAAAGGGTTTACCGGGTGGCCATGCTAGCCGAGGGCTACTCGCCCTGCTTGGCCTCGGCGCCGTCATTCTCGGCGGGGGCCTCCGCGGCCTTCTCGTCGGCCTTGGCGGCGTCCGCGGCATCGGCGGCGGCCTTCTCGTCGGTGTCGCCGGCGGCCTCACGGGCGGCGGCGAGCTGACGCTCCTCGCGGGCCTTCTTGCCCTCGACGACGGCCTCGCCGACGATGTGGGTCAGCAGCTTGACGGAGCGGATCGCGTCGTCGTTGCCCGGGATCGGGTAGGTGACCTCGTCGGGGTCGCAGTTGGTGTCGAGGATGGCGACGACCGGGATGTTGAGCTTGCGCGCCTCGGCGACGGCGATGTGCTCCTTGTTGGTGTCGACGATCCACAGGGCGGAGGGCACCTTGGTCATGTCCGAGATGCCGCCCAGGACGCGCTCCAGCTTGGTGCGCTCGCGGGTGAGCATCAGGACTTCCTTCTTGGTGCGGCCGAGGTAGCCGTCCTCGGCGGCGTCCATGGCCTGCAGCTCCTTCATGCGGTGCAGGCGCTTGGAGACGGTCTGGAAGTTGGTCAGCATGCCACCGAGCCAGCGGTGGTTGACGAACGGCATCCCGACGCGCTCGGCCTCTTCCTGCACGGCCTCCTGGGCCTGCTTCTTGGTGCCGACGAACAGGATGTTGCCGCCGTGGGCGACGGTCTCCTTGACGAACTCGTAGGCCTCGTCGATGTAGGTCAGCGTCTGCTGCAGGTCGATGATGTAGATGCCGTTGCGGTCGGTGAAGATGTGACGGCGCATCTTCGGGTTCCAGCGACGCGTCTGGTGGCCGAAGTGGACACCGGCATCGAGAAGCTCGCGCATGGTAACGACTGCCATGGGTTCTTCCCTTTCTCTTTTTGGGTTTTGGTTGTCTTTCCGCGACAGGATTTGTGGCTTTGTCCTGCGCCCTGGCGACCTCCGCGCCCAAACCCAACGCCCCTACCGGTGAAGGTCGGGGACCGTGTCGGGTCCTCGGGTCGCAGACTCCCGGAGCCTGCGTGCGGGTGCCGCAGCGTAGTCAGCACGCCCGGAGGGCACACTGCTGCGCGCGATAATACCTGCCGGATCGCCCCAGGCCAAACGGTACGCGCCGGAATCCACAGGCGGCGGTCACACCCGTACCACCCGTTTCATCCGCCCCGGTCTCCACAGATTGACGACCTCCCGGTGGCCGCCGTGGGCGGTTCCCGCTTGGCTTGCGGGCATGGAGCACTCATTCTCACGCGCCCCACGCGTCGCCGCCCGGCGCCGGCTGTTTCCCGGCGTGGCCGCCGCCCGACGCGCGCTGCGCACCGCGGTCACGGTCGTGGCGGTGGTGGCGCTGGCCGCCTCGTCCGCGACTCCGGCCGGCCACTCCCCCGCCACCGGCCCCGTGGCCCGCACCGCCGCCCACGCTTCCGAAGCCTCTGACGCTTACCGTCTGACCGCCGACGCCGAGCCGCGCCGGCGGAACACCGTGCGCTACACGGACCCGCTGACGGGAGGGCGCACGCCCTCGCGGGTGACCCGGGGTTTCGACCCGCCGGCCCACGACTGGCTGCCCGGCCACCGCGGCGTGGACCTGGCGGCCACGCCGGGCACCCCGGTGCTCGCGGCCGCGGCCGGCACGGTGGCCTTCGCGGGACAGGTCGCGGGCACCCCGGTGGTGTCGATCGACCACGCCGACGGGCTGCGCACGACCTATCAGCCGGTGCGCGCCGCGGTGCGCCGCGGCCAGGAGGTCGCCGGCGGCGAGCGCATCGGGGTTCTGGTCACCGCGGCTCCGGCGCACGGCGAGGCCTTAGGCGACGCGGATGCGGGCGCCGGCGATGCCGCCCACGACGGGCTGCACTGGGGTGCGCGTCCCGGCGACTCGCCGACCGCCTACGTCGACCCGCTGGCGCTTCTCGAGGCCGCCGTCATCCGGCTCAAGCCCCTCAGGCCCGGGGATGGGCCTGCTGGTAGACGCGCTTGAGGCGGTTGGTGGAGACGTGGGTGTAGATCTGCGTGGTCTGCATCGACGAGTGGCCGAGCAGCTCCTGGACCTCGCGCAGGTCCGCGCCTCCTTCGAGCAGGTGGGTGGCCGCCGAGTGGCGCAGGTCATGCGGGCTGGCCTCGCCGGCGCCGACGGCCTCGACGGCCGCGGAGACCACGCGGCGGACCTGCCGGTCGGTGATCCGCCCGCCGCGCACGCCGAGGAAGACCGCGTTCCGGTCGGCCGCGCGCCCTGCGTTTTCCGGGCGGATGAGCTGCGGGCGGCCGCGGTCCAGCCAGGCGGAAAGCGCCGCGGCTGCCGGCCTGCCGAAGGGTGCGGTGCGCTGCTTGTCCCCCTTACCGGTCACCCGCAGGGTGCCGGATTTCAGGTCCACGTCGTCGACGTCCAGACCGGTCAGCTCGCTGACGCGGATGCCGGTGGCGTAGAGCAGCTCGAGGATCGCGGCGTCGCGCAGCTCCTCGGGCCCGGCCTCCTCGGACCCCGCGGCGGCGTCGCCGGCGTCGAGGACCTCGCGGGCCTGGTTCTCGCTGAGCACGTGCGGCAGGTGGCGCTTCGGTGCCGGCGTCGACAGGCGCGCGGCGACGTCGCGCTCGAGGTGTCCGTGGCGCACCGCCCAGGTGGAGAAGGCCCGCGCGCTGGCGGTGCGCCTCGCCAGCGTGGAGCGGGCGAGGCCCCGGTGGGCGGCCTCGCCGAGCCAGGCGCGCAGGTTCTCCAGGGTGAACTCGGCGAAGGTGGGGATCACACCCGCCAGGTCGAGCAGGTCGGAGTGGTAGGAGCGCACGGTCGCCGGCGAGCGGCCCAGGACGAGTTCCTGGTACTCGGCGAAGTCGCCCGCCGCCGCCTCGATCTGTGACTCGTGTGCTCCCATGGGGCTCATGGTAGCTGGCCGCGGTGCCAGAGCTCCCCCTCCAGGCGCACCAGCCCGGCGCGCATGAGCCCGACGAGCAGGTGCACGGTCAGCGGCAGCGGCAGCCCCGCGGTCGCGGCGACCTCCCCCGCCCTACGTCCCTCGCCCGGTTCGAGGGCGTCGAAGACCCGCAGCTGGTTGCGGTCGAGGCGCTGGACCGGGTCAGGGCCGAAGTCGAGCTCGTACTGCTCGCCCGAGTCCGGGGTGCCGGCCGGCCCCACCAGGGCGCGCACGTCGTCGGCACTGGTGACCAGCTCGGCGGTGCGGGTGCGGATGCGCTCGTGGCAGCCCACCGAACCGGCGGTGGTCACCGGCCCGGGCACGGCCATGCACACCCGGCCCAGGTGTTCGGCCCAGCTGAGCGTGTTCAGCGCGCCGGAGCGCCAGGCGGCCTCGGTGACCACGGTGCCGAGGCTGAGCGCGGCGACCAGGCGGTTACGCGTCAGGAAACGGTGGCGGTGCGGGGTGGCCCCGGGCGGGTACTCGCTGACCACCGCACCGTGCTCGGTCACCCGGTCGAAGAGGCGGGCATGCCGGCGCGGGTAGTCGACGTCGATGCCGCACGCGGCCACGACCACGGTGGATCCCCCGGCGTCGAGGCAGGCGGTGTGGGCCACGGCGTCCACGCCGAGCGCCCCGCCGGAGACGACCGTCCAGCGGTGGCCGGCCAGTCCCCGGGCAAGCGAGCCGGTGACCTCGGCGCCGTAGCGGGAGATCGCCCGGGTGCCCACCAGGGCGACGGCCTGGGCGCACAGTGCGGCCGGCGAACCGCCACGCACCCACAGCGCGTGCGGGGCAACCGCGTCGGCCCGCCCGCCGGCCTGCTGGCCGGCGAAGCCGAAGGCGGCATCCAACTCGGCGGCCGGCCAGTCGGGATGCCCCGGGTGGATCAGCCGGGCGCCCACCGCGGCGGCGGCCTCGAGGTCGGCCTCCGGGTGGCACTCCCGGTGGCGCGCGGCGGTCTCCCTGATCAGCCCGCCGACCGCGGGATCGCGGGTGTGCACGCCGGCGGCGATGTCGCGGGCGTTCCAACCGGCCTCGAGCAGCGACTGCAGCGCGCGTGAGGGACCCTCGACCACGCGGCTGAGATAGGCCCAGGCGAGTAGCTCGGCGTGGGGGTCGGTGCTCATGCGGCCTCCTGCAGGTCGGCGGCCGGGGCGTGCAGCGCCACGGCGCGGTGGACGTGGTCGAGTCCCGGGCGGGCGACCTCCTCGAGGTCGGCCAGCGTCCAAGCCAGCCGCAGGGTACGGTCGACGCCGCGTTGGCTGACCGAGCCCTCGGCGAGGAAGGCCTCGAGCAGCGCCATGGCCTCCTCGGTGGCCGGGAAACGGCGGCGCAGCACCGGTCCGGGCACGCGTCGGCCCGCCCCGCCCGTACCGGCCCAGCGGGCGTCGGCGCGCTGCCGGGCGGCGGCGACCCGCTCGGCCACGGCCGCGCTGGACTCGCCGGCCGGGGCGCTGAGCGTCCCGGTGGCCTGAGTGCGCACGAAGATGTCGAGGCGGTCACGCAGCGGCCCGGAGAGGTTATTCAGGTAACGGGCCCGCTCGGCGGGGCTGCAGCGGCAGGCGGCGGGCTCGGCGGCCCCGCAGCGGCACGGGTTGGCGGCGAGCACCAACTGGAAGCCTGCGGGCAGGGTGACCCGGCTGCGCGAGCGCAGCAGGTGCACCTCCCCGGTCTCCAGCGGCTGGCGCAGCCCGTCGAGCACGGCGGCCGGAACCTCGGAGACCTCGTCGAGGAAGAGCACCCCGCGGTGGGCGAGGCTCACCGCCCCGGGCCGCGGGTGGCCGGCTCCCCCGCCGAGGAGTGCCGCGCGGGTGACGGTGTGGTGCGGGGCGACAAACGGCGGGCGGGTCACAGGTCCGGCACCGGTGGCGGCGGCGACCGAGTGCACGACGGTGGCCTCGATCATCTCGCGTTCGGTGAGGGGCGGCAGGATCCCGGGCAGGCGCTCGGCGAGCATCGACTTCCCCGAGCCCGGCGGGCCGACCATCATCATGTGGTGGCCGCCGGCGGCGGCGACCTCGAGGGCCAGGCGGGCCTCGGGCTGGCCGGCCACGTCGGCGAGGTCCGGCACCCGGGCCGCCTGCCCGGCGCGCAGCTCACCCGGTCCCCCGGAATCCCCGGGCCGCCCGGCGCGCGGCAGCTCGGCGTAACCGCGCGCCCAGTCCCACGCGGCGGATAGCGTCGGGGCGACGAGCACCTCGACCGAGACCAGCACCGAGGCCTCGGCGGCGTTGCCCGGCGGCACCACCACCGTGTCCAGGCCGTGGGCGCGGGCCGCCAGTGCCGCCGGCAGCGCGCCGGGCACCTCGCGCACGGTGCCGTCGAGTCCGATCTCGCCGATAACCATCGCCTCGCGCAGCCTGTGCTCCCCGCGGCCGCGCTCGGCGCCGCTGAGGATGGCCAGCGCCATGGCCAGGTCGAACTGGGAGCCGGCCTTGGGCAGGTCGGCCGGCGACATCGAGACGACGATCTTGGTGCGCGGCCAGTCCAGCCCGCTGTTGGTCACCGCGGTGCGGATCCGGTCGCGCGACTCGCGCACGGCGGTGTCGCCCATCCCGACGACGTGCACGCCGGGAAGCCCCGGGCCGATGTCCGCCTCGACGGTGACCAGGTGGGCGTCCACCCCGTTGAGGGCGACCGTGCGGGTGCGCCCGAGTCTCCCGGCCAACTCAGGCACCCTCATCGACCCCCTTGAAGAAGGTCAGCGCAGCGGTGCCGTCGCCGGCGACCACCACCTCGACGACGTCCAGGCGCACCTCGGCCCAGAGCTTGTCGCCCAGCCAGGCGGCCGCGGCACGGCGCATGCGGTGCAGCTTGGCGGCGGTGACGGCCTCCGCCGCGCCGAAGCCGTGCCCGCGGCGGGTCTTGACCTCCACGAAGACGACGGTGCCGTCCGGTTCCTCGACGATCAGGTCGATCTCGTCGCGGCCCTCGCGCACGTTGCGCCCCAGCACGTGCGCGCCGGCCTTCTCGTAGGCCGCGGCGGCGTGGTCCTCCCCGCGGCGCCCGAGGGCGGCCTGCGCAGGCGGTCCCGTGGGTCTCGGTCGTGGTCTGGTGGTCATCATCTGCTCCCCGTTCAGCTGTGGTCGTTGTCCACGCACCACCCTGACGGGGTCGCGCGGCGGGTGCGACGCGACGTCGGCAATTCTGTGGACAACTCGGCTGCGTCCACAGGCCCGCAACAGCCCACTTGCGCCGACGCCACCCCACCGCACAACCACCCGCGGACAGCGGAAGGACCCGGCGCAGCGCAGGCCGCGTCGGGTCCGGGTGCGGGTCAGTCCCCGCGGAGGACTACTGCTCGGGGAGCACGAAGTCGGGCTTGTCGAGCTCCTCGATGTTGACGTCCTTGTAGGTGATCACGCGGACGTAGCGCACGAAGCGCGCCGGGCGGTACATGTCCCACACCCAGGCGTCGGACATGCGCACCTCGTAGTAGACGTCGCCTTCCTTGGTGTGCGGGATCAGCTCGACGGCGTTGGCCAGGTAGAAGCGGCGCTCGGTCTCCACGACGTAGGAGAACTGGCTGACGACGTCGCGGTACTCCCGGTACAGGGAGAGCTCGACCTCTGCCTCGTAGTTGTCCAGGTCCTCAGCGCTCATGGGGCTGAACCGTCCTTCCCGTGCTGCACGAACTCGCGGTTGGCGGCCGCGACATTGGCATAAGTGTAACGGTGCACCGGGCTCACGCCGTGGCGGCGCACCGCGTCCATGTGCGCGCGTGTCCCGTAGCCCTTGTGCCCGGCGAAGCCGTAGCCCGGGTACGTCTCGTCGAGCCCTGCCATCAGCCGGTCGCGCGAGACCTTGGCCAGCACGCTGGCAGCGGCGATGCAGCGGCAGGTCGCGTCTCCGCCGATGACCGGCAGGTGCGGGGCGGTAAGCCCCGCGACGTACCAGGCGTCGGTGAGCACGTAGCCGGGCGCGACGTCGAGAAGGGCGACGGCCCGGCGCATGCCGGCGAGGTTGGCGCGCTGCACGCCGCGCGAGTCGCACTCGGCGGCGGGGATGTGCACCACCGACCAGGCCAGCGCGGCCTTCTGGATGAGCGGGAAGAGCCGCTCGCGGGCTTTGGACGTGAGCTTCTTCGAGTCGGTCAGCTCTTTGAGCTGCGGGAAGGTGCGCTCGGGCAGCACGCAGGCGGCCACGGTCAAGGGGCCGGCACAGGCTCCTCGTCCGGCCTCGTCGACGCCGGCGACCGGGCCCAGCCCGGCGCGGCACAGCGCGACCTCGTGGGTGCGCATCTGGGTCAGTCGGCGCATTATCGCCGCGTGTCCCCCGCGCCTAGTTCGCCGCGGCCTGCAGGTCGGCGTGCTCGACGCCGCCGATGCGCGAGGGCGGCCACACACGGGCGACGACCTTGCCGCGGATGTTGTCCTCGGGGATCGTGCCCTGGTACTCGTCGCCGATGTGGTAGCGGGAGTCCTGGGAGTTGGTGCGGTTGTCGCCCATGACGAAGACGTTGCCCTCCGGCACGGTCAGCGGGCCGAAGTAGTCGCCGCCGCACTCGGTCGACCCGGTGGCGGGGTCGACGGGGTACTGCGGGGGCTGCAGGGTGAAGGACTGGTCGGTCGGCTCGCCGTCGACCATCACCGAGGGGTCGCCCTCCTGGCAGCTGACGGTCTGGCCTCCGGTCGCGACGATGCGCTTGACCAGGTCGTTCTCGTCCGGGGCGACCAGGCCGACTAGCGCGCCGACGTTCTGCAGGCCGCGGACCACGGCGTTCTCGGAGCGCTGGGAGGTGAACGACTCGTTCCAGGAGTCGGTGCCGGCGAAGACGACGACGTCGCCGGGCTCCGGGTCGGAGGCGTAGTAGGAGATCTTCTCCACGAAGATGCGGTCGCCGGTGCAGCCCGCGCAGCCGTGCAGCGTGGGCTCCATGGAGGCCGAGGGGATCAGGTAGATCCGGCCGATGAAGGTCTGCACGAGGAAGATCACCAAAAACGTGGCGACGATCACCAGGGGAATCTCCACGAACCAGGGCAGCTCCTTCTTGTCGCCCTCGTCCTGCCCGGCGGTCCCGCTCTCGGCGGCGTTCTCGGCTGCTGCTGCACTCACGCCCGGCAACTCTAGCAGCCACAGCCGGCGGTCCCGGTATTCGCGGACTAGCATTCGCGGAATGCGAACGAGACCATTTGTCACGCTGCTGGGCATGCTCGCCCACCACCGCGGTGCCCTGGCCTTCGCGGTGGCACTCAGCCTGGTCAGCTCCGTGGTCGCCCTGGTCCAGCCGCTGGTGGTCAACCGGATGATCGCCGACTTCCCCGACGGGGTCGCCGGGCGCGCCGGCATCCTCGTGGCGCTCCTGGCGGTCAGCTCCGTGGCCGACGGCGCGTCGATCTACGTGATGACGCGCACCGCCGAGTCCGCCGTCTACGACACGCGCACCCGCCTGATCGACCGGGTGCTGCGCCTGCCGGTCACGGCCTACGACCGGCTGCGCACCGGTGACCTGGTCACCCGTGTGGGCGCCGACACCACCCTGGTGCGCTCCGCGTTCACCGGCGGGCTGGTCGGCGCGGTCGGCAGCGCGGTGACCATGGTCGGCTCCGTGGTGCTCATGGGGCTCATCGACGTCGTCATGCTCGGCGTGGTGCTCACCGTGGTCGCACTCGCCCTGCTGGCGGTGATCGTGGCCTCCGGCAGGATCCAGCGCTCGACAAAGGCCGCCCAGAAGTCCGTCGGCGAGCTGGGCGCCGGCCTCGAGCGCGCGCTGGTCGCCGTGCGCACCATCCGTGCGGCCGGTGCCCGTGCCCAGGGCCGCATCGAGGCCGCCCTGGGCCGCGACGCCCGCCGCGCCTTCGGGCACGGCCGCGACGTGGCCAAGGTCGAGGGCCTGCTCTTCCCCGCCACGGGGCTGTCCCTGCAGGTGGCGTTTCTCGCCGTGCTCGGCATCGGCGGCATGCGCGTGGCCGCCGGCGCGATCACCGTGGCCGACCTGGTCTCCTTCGTGCTCTACCTGTTCATGCTGGCCTCCCCGCTCGGCGCGGTCTTCGGCGCGGTGACCACCGTGCGCCAGGCGATGGGCGCGATCGAGCGCATCCAGCGCATCCTCGGCGAGCCCGTCGAGTCCGAGGCCGGCGCCGAGCTCGAGCCGGTGCCCGGCGCCCCGGCCGTCGAGTTCGACCGCGTCACCTTCTCCTACGCGCACACGACGGAGGAGGGGGAAGAAGAGATTGACGACGCCGCGCGTGCGGACGCCGGAGGCGCCCGCACCGTGGTGCTCCACGACGTCTCCTTCACGGTGCCGGCCGGCACCACCACCGCGCTCGTCGGCCCCTCGGGCGCCGGCAAGTCCACCGCGCTGGCACTCATCGAGCGCTTCTACTCCCCCGACTCCGGCCGCGTGCTCGTCGCCGGGCGCGACACGGCCGGGCTCAACCCGGCCGCGCTGCGCCCGGCGATCGGCTACGTCGAGCAGGAGGCCGCCGTGCTCGCCGGCACCGTGCGCGAGAACCTGCGGCTGGTCGCCGAGGACGCCACCGACGGGGAGTGCTGGCGCGTCCTCGAGCAGGTCGGCCTGGACTCCCCGTTGCGCGAGCGCGGCGGGCTGGACACCGTCCTCGGCGAGCGCGGCATGACGCTATCGGGCGGTCAGCGCCAGCGCCTCGCCCTGGCGCGCATGCTGCTGGCCGACGCCCCGCTGCTGCTCCTCGACGAGCCGACCAGCGCGGTGGACTCCATGAACGAGCAGCTCATCCTCGATGCGCTGGCCACGGCCTCCCGGGGCCGCAGCGTGGTGGTCATCGCCCACCGGCTGTCCACGGTCACCGACGCCGACCAGATCATCGTCCTCGACGAGGGCCGGGTGGTCGGCCGCGGCACCCACCACGAGCTGATGGCCGGAAACGAGGTCTACCAGGAGCTCGCCAGCCGCCAGCTCATGCAGTAGGCGACGGCGCTGACGCGCCGCCGCCGGGGACCCGGGTGGCCGGCCCCGGGGACGCGAAAACCCCGCCGCCGGACCGGGTCCGGGGACGGGGTGATGCGGTGGGCCGGGTGGTACCCGGCCCGGGATGCGCTTAGCGGCGCTCCTTGATGCGGGCCGCCTTGCCGCGCAGGTTGCGCAGGTAGTACAGCTTCGCACGGCGGACCTTGCCGCGACGCTCGACCTTGATCGAGGCCAGGTTCGGCGAGTGCACCGGGAAGGTGCGCTCCACGGCGATGCCGAAGGAGACCTTGCGCACGGTGAAGGTCTCACGGATGCCCGAGCCCTGGCGGCGGATGACCACGCCGGTGAAGAGCTGGGTGCGCTCGGTGGAGCCCTCGATGACCTTCACGTCGACGGCGACGGTGTCGCCCGGGCGGAAGTCGGGGATGTCGTCGCGCAGCTGGGCTGCGTCGACCTTGTCAAGAATGTTCATTGAAATCCTTCGATGAGTCTGGACAGAGGACCCTGGCGGCGGTGAGGCTCGACCGGTTCGTATCCGCTACATGGAACTGGGACATTGTGCCATAACCGCAGGCTCGCGGACAAATCACGGCCGGCGGGCCTACACTTGCGCATCGCAACCAGAAATCCACGGGAGCCCTGCCCCGGTCACGCCGGAGGCCCCAGGGGCTGAGAGAGCGCGTGCGGCGCGCGAAACCGTTTGAACCTGTCCGGCCAGCACCGGCGGAGGAAGAGAGGTCGGGCCGTCGTGGCCGCAGAACCAGACCTGAGATGCTACCTGGTCACCGGGGCCGGCACCCCGGAGCACATCACGAAGGTCGCCGCCGCGGCCGCCCGCGGCGGAGCCGGGGTCATCCAGGTGCGCTCGAAGCCCATCGACGCCGGCGACCTGCTCGAGCTGACCGTCTCGGTCGCCCGCGCCGTCGCTGAGGCCAACCCCGTCACGAGGGTGCTCGTCGACGACCGCGTCGACGTCGCCGCCGCCGCCATGGCCCGCGGCGAGAACGTCCACGGCGTCCACGTCGGCCAGACCGACCTGCCCGTGGCCGACGTGCGCCGCCTGCTCGGAAAGGACGCGATCATCGGGCTGACCACCGGCACCCGCGAGCTGGTCGAGGCCGCCAACGTGCACGCGGCCGCAGGCCTGATCGACTACGTCGGCTGCGGGCCCTACAAGCCCACCCCGACCAAGGACTCCGGGCGCAATCCCCTCGGCGTCGAGGCCTACCGGGAGCTCACGGAGCTCTGCGAGGTCCCCATGGTCGCCATCGGCTCGGTGACCGCCGAGGACGCCCCCGCCCTGGCTGCCACAGGTGTCGCCGGGGTCGCCGTGGTGCGCGCCCTGATGAACGCCGAGGACCCGGCCGGATACGCCGCCCGCATCGTCGCGGCCTTCTCCCCCGCGGGCGCCGCGCCCGGCGGGGCCAACGGACACGGAAACGAGGAATTCTGATGAGCCACGTCACCGTCATCGGCGCCGGCCTGGTCGGCCTGGCCACCGCCTTCGAGCTGACCGAGCGCGGGGCGGACGTCACCGTCGTCGACCCGGCCCCCGCCGGCCAGGCGACCCACTTCGCCGGCGGCATGCTCGCCCCGGTCGCCGAGGTGCAGTACCGCCAGGAGCCGCTCTACCCGCTCATGCTCGACTCCGCGGCGCGCTACCCGGACCTGATCGAGCGGGTCTCGGCCGCCACCGAGCTGCCGACCGGCCACCGCACCGACGGCACGCTCGTCGTCGCCGCCGACCGCGCCGACGCCACCCACCTGGCGGAGCTGGCCGCCCACCAGTCGGCCCACGAGATGACCGTCGAGCGCATCACCGTGCGCGAGGCCCGCCACCTGGAGCCGGGGCTCTCCCCCAACCTGGCCAGCGCCGTGTCCATCCCCGGCGACCACGAGGTCGCCCCGCGCCAGTTCGCCGAGGCGCTCATCGACGCCCTGAGGTCCCGCGGCGTCGAGTTCATCGCCGAGAAGGCCACCGCCCTGGTCCGGGCCGCAGACGACGCGGCGGCCGCGGTGACCGCCGTGCGCACGGAGTCGCACACGCTGCCCGTCGCCGACGGTGACTCAGTCGTGCTCGCGACGGGGCTCGGGGCGTCGGAAATCGAGGGCGTCAACGCACCGCTGCAACTGCGCCCGGTCTACGGCGACATCCTCATCGCCGCCGCACCGCACGGCGAGGAGCTGATCACCCGCGTGGTGCGCGGCTTCGTCGAGGACCGGCCGATCTACCTGATCCCGCGCGCCGAGGGGCGCATCGCCATCGGGGCGACCAGCCGCGAGGACCACCGAGCCGACACCCCGCTGTTCGCCGTGCGCGACCTTTTGCGCGACGCCTGCCGGGTGGCGCCCTGCCTCGAGGAGGCGGGCATGGTCGAGTGGGGCACCGGCGCACGCCCCGGCACCCCCGACGACCTGCCGTACCTGGGCCGGGAGGGCAGGAACCTGGTGATCTCCACCGGGTACTTCCGCCACGGCATCCTGCTGACCGCGCTGGGCGCGGCCGTCGGCGCCGAGATGGCGCTCGGCGCCGAGGCCCCCGAACTCATCGCCGCCTGCGACCCGCGCCGTGCGCGACGCTGACGCGCCGCGCACCAGACAAGCCCAAAAGGAAAAGGAGCGAAACAGCACCATGATCCACTACACGGTCAACGACGAGCCCCGCGAGGGCGAGCCGCTCACCGTCGCCGAGCTCGTCGACGCCGAGGTCGGCACCCGCACCGGGGTCGCCGTCGCCGTCGACGGCGAGGTCGTGCCCGCCTCCGGGTGGGACCGCCGCGTCAACGAGGGCGAGCGCGTCGACGTGCTCACCGCCGTCCAGGGAGGTTAAGAATGCTCACCATCGCCGACAAGCAGTTCCACTCGCACCTGATCATGGGCACCGGCGGGGCGACCTCGCAGGCCATCCTCGAGGAGTCGCTGGTGGCCAGCGGCACCCAGCTGACCACCGTGGCCATGCGGCGTCACTCCGCGGCCACCGGCGGCGGCGAGAGCATCTTCGAGATGCTGCGCCGCCTCGACATCGCCCCGCTGCCCAACACCGCCGGCTGCCGCACCGCCCGCGATGCGGTGACCACCGCCAAGCTCGCCCGCGAGGCGCTGGGCACCGACTGGATCAAGGCCGAGGTCATCGCCGACGAGCACACCCTGCTCCCCGACGCCGTCGAGCTGATCGACGCCTGCGAGCTCCTCGCCGCCGAGGGCTTCACCGTGCTGGCCTACTGCCCCGACGACCCGGTCGTCGCCCGCCACCTCGTCGGCGTGGGCGTGGCCGCGGTGATGCCGCTGGGCTCGCCGATCGGCACCGGGCTGGGCATCCTCAACCCGCACAACATCGAGCTGATCTGTGCGGAGGCCCACCGCCAGGACGTGCCGGTCATCCTCGACGCCGGGGTGGGCACCGCCTCCGACGCCGCCCGCGCCATGGAGCTCGGCTGCGACGGGGTGCTCCTGGCCAGCGCGATCAACCGCTGCCAGGACCCGGTGGCCATGGCGCGCGCGATGCGCCACGCCGTGGAGGCCGGCCGCCTGGCGCGCACCGCCGGGCGCATCCCCCAGCGCGAGCACGCCCGCGCCTCCTCCAGCTTCGAGGGCCTGGCCAGCTGGGCCGACCAGGTGCTCTAGGGGTGAGCCGATGACGATCGAGGAAGGCGAGCTGCGCCGGGTCGCCCGCCAGCTCAACCTGATCACCGCCGCCCAGCAGGAGCGGCTGAATGAAGCGCGCGTGCTGGTCATCGGCGCGGGTGGGCTGGGCTGCCCGCTCATGCAGTCCCTGGCCGCCGTCGGGGTCGGCCACATCCGGCTGCTCGACGACGATACGGTGGATCTCACCAACATCCACCGCCAGGTCCTCTTCGGCGCCGGCGACGTCGGCCGCCGCAAGGTCGAGGTCGCCGCCGAGCGGCTTACCGCCCTGCAGCCGGGAATCGTCGTCGACGCCGCCCAGACCCGGCTGACCACCGACAACGCCCTCGCCGAGTGCGAGGCGGCGGACCTGGTCATCGACGGCTCGGACACCTTCGCCACCAAGTACCTCTCGGCCGACGCCTGCGAGGCCACCGGCACCCCGCTGGTGTGGGGCACGGTGCTGCGCTTCGCCGGCCAGGCCGCGCTGTGGCACTCCGGGCCCGGCGGCGGGGCGGACCGCGGGGTGGGCCTGCGCGACTTCTTCCCCGAGCAGCCCGACGCCGCCTTCGCCCCCGACTGCGCCACCGCCGGCGTGCTGGGCGCGACCACCGCCGTGGTGGGAAACCTCATGGCCACCGAGGCGGTCAAGTGCCTCGCGGGGCTGACCCGCCCCGACGGGGAGCCCGCGTCGGTTGCGGGCCGCGTGCTCAACTACGACGCGCTGGCCGGCACCGTGCGCGCGCTGACGGTGCGCGCCGACGCCGCGCGCGAGCCGGTGACGGGGCTGCGCGACTTCTACGGTGCGGCGTGCGCGGCCTCGATTGACGACGTCGCGTTCGACCCCGAGCGCGCCGAGGCGCGCCGTCTGCTCGAGGAGGTGCGGGCGGGAAAGGCGGTGGCGGTCGACGTGCGCGAGCCACACGAGGTGCTCGTCGAGGACCTCGACTGTGAGTCGGTCAAGCTGCCGCTCTCGCAGCTGAACCCGGACGCGCTGGCCGAGGCGGTGGGTCAGGCGCAGAAGGTCGTGGTCTACTGCGCCTCGGGGGTGCGCAGCGGCATGGTCGTCGACAACGTCGAGCTCGACGGCGTCGAGATCGTCAGCCTGCCGGGTGGGACCGCCGCGCAGCGCTGAGCCGGGCGGCGGTTCCGCCCGGCCGGCGCGGCACCGGGGCCCGGGTGACGCCTAGTCCGCGAGCCCGGCGCGCTTGAGGGCGTCGGCCATCGCGCCGCCACCCGTGTTGCCGCCGCGGCCGTTTGCGCCGCGACCGGAGCGGCCGTTGCCGCGGGTGTTGCCGCGCGCGCCGTTCTTGCTCCGGCCGCGGGAGTTGTCCCGCCCGCCGCACGAGCCCCTGCCCTTGTTGTTGTCCCCGCCGGGCTCGTCGTCGAGGCGCAGGGACAGCCCGATGCGCTGGCGCTCGACGTCGACGTCCATGACCTTGACCTTGACCACCTGGCCGGAGTGGACGACGTCGTGCGGGTCCTTGACAAACGACCGCGACATCGCCGAGACGTGCACCAGGCCGTCCTGGTGGACGCCGACGTCGACGAAGGCGCCGAAGGCGGCGACGTTGGTCACGGTGCCCTCGAGCACCATGCCCGGGGTCAGGTCGGAGACCTTCTCCACGCCCTCGCGGAACTCGGCGGTGCGGAACTCCGGGCGCGGGTCGCGGCCGGGCTTGTCCAGCTCGGCGATGATGTCGGTGACCGTGGGCACGCCGAAGCGCTCGTCAGCGAAGTCCGCGGGCTTGAGCTTCTTGAGCACGTCACTCTTGCCGATCAGCTCGGCGACCCCCAGGCCGGTGGCCTCGGCGATGCGGCGCACCACCGGGTAGGCCTCCGGGTGCACGGCCGAGGCGTCCAGCGGGTCCGCCCCGCCGTTGATGCGCAGGAAGCCCGCGGACTGCTCGAAGGCCTTCGGGCCCAGGCGCGGGACCTTGCCCAGTTCCTTGCGGGTGGTGAAGCTGCCGTGCTCGTCGCGGTAGGCGACGATGTTGCCGGCCACGGTCGCCGAGATGCCGGCGACGCGCTCGAGCAGCGGCACCGAGGCGGTGTTGAGGTCCACGCCGACGCCGTTGACGGCGTCCTCGACGACGTCGTCGAGGGTGTGGGCGAGGCGGGTCTGGTTGACGTCGTGCTGGTACTGGCCCACCCCGATGGCCTTGGGGTCGACCTTGACCAGCTCGGCGAGCGGGTCCTGCAGGCGGCGGGCGATGGAGACCGCGCCGCGCAGGGCGACGTCCATGTCCGGGAACTCGGCGGCGGCGACCTCGCTGGCCGAGTAGACCGAGGCGCCGGACTCGCTGACCACGACCGGGGTCGGACGTGTCCCGCCGGCAGCGGCGATGAGGTCGGCGACCTCGCCGGCCAGCTTGTCGGACTCGCGCGAGGCGGTGCCGTTGCCCACGGCGATCAGCTCGACGCCGTGCTCGGCGGCCAGACCGGCGAGGGTGTCGCGGGCGGCGCCCCAGCGGTTCTGCGGGGCGTGCGGGTAGACGACCACGGTGTCGAGCACCTTGCCTGTGGCGTCGACGACGGCGCACTTGACGCCGTTGCGGTAGCCGGGGTCCAGCCCCAGCACGGCGCGCTGGCCGGCCGGGGCGGCCAGCAGGACGTCGCGCAGGTTGGTCGCGAAGATGCCCAGGGCGTCGTCCTCGGCGCGCTCGCGCAGGCGCATGCGCGCGTCCAGTCCCGCGCTCACGGCGAGCTTGGTGCGCCACCCGAAGCCCACGGCGTCGGCAATCCAGCTGGAACGCTCGACGGGCAGCTCGGCGCGGCGCGCGATCAGCCCGGTGTAGAAGGTTTCGTCGCCGCCGTCGAGGCCGAGGTGGAGCACGCCCTCCTTCTCGCCGCGCAGCAGGGCGAGGATGCGGTGGCCGGGCAGCTCGGTCAGCGGCTCGGAGAACTCGAAGTAGTCGCGGTACTTCTGGCCCTCGGCTTCCTTGCCCTCGATGACCCGGGAGCTTACGGTACCGCGGGAGTAGAACTCCTCGCGCACCTCGCCGACCAGGTCGGCGTCCATGGCCAGGTCGTCGACGAGGATGTCGCGCGCGCCCTCGAGCGCGGCAGCGGTGTCCTCGTAGCCCTCGGTGGTGAAGGCCTCGGCGAGGGCGGCCGGGTCGGCGCCGGGCTCGGCGACGAGCTTCTCGACCAGCGGGACGAGTCCGGCCTCGCGGGCCTTGTCGGCGCGGGTCTTGCGGCGCTTCTTGAACGGCCGGAAGAGGTCCTCCAGGCGCGCCTTGGTCTCGCAGGCGGCGATCAGCTCCCGCAGCGTGTCGGTCAGCTTGCCCTGCTCCTCGATGGCGGCGAGCACCGTCTCCTTGCGCTCCTCGAGTTCGCACAGGTAGGTGGCGCGTTCCTCGAGGCGGCGCAGCTGGGTGTCGTCGAGGCCGCCGGTGGCCTCCTTGCGGTAGCGGGCGATGAAGGGCACGGTGTTGCCCTCGTCGAGCAGCGCGAGGGCGGCGTCGACCTGGTCGGTGCGCACCCCGAGTTCCTCTGCGATACGGGTGGAGATCATTGGGGTGATTCTAGGGGGCACGCGGTGCCAGGCCTCGCGCGGGTGTGCGCGGGTCGCCCGGCCACGCGGGTGTGCGCGGATCCACAAAAGGTTACTATTGAACTAGTTGTACTAGTTCATCTATACTTGAACCGTGATCATCCGCACCGACCCCTCCGACCCCACGCCGATCTACCGGCAGATCGCGCTGCAGACCGCCGCCCAGATCCGCGACGGCACGCTCGCCCGCGGCGAGCGGCTGCCCACCGCGGCCCAGCTCGCCCGCTCGCTGGAGGTCAACCGCAACACCACGCTGCAGGCCTACCGGCTGCTGCGCGACGAGGGCCTGATCGACCTGCGCCGCGGCCGCGGGGCCGTGGTGCGTGCGGCCGCGCCGGCACCCGCACGGGATGCCGCCCCGACCCCCGCTCCGAGCCCCTCCCCGACCCCGCCCGACTCCCCCACCGACCCCGACCTCGACGCGCTCGCCGCGCGGATGGCCGACGCCGCCCTGGCCGCCGACGCCTCCCTCGATGACGTGGTGCACCTGCTGCACCGGAAAGGACTGTCATGACACTCACCGCCCGATACCCGATGGTCACCGGAAGCCTCGGCGCCCTCGTCGTCGCGGGTGCCGCCGTCTGGTCGGCCCTGCGCGTGCCGCAGTCGCCCGACCCGGCGGCCGTGCACTTCGACCCCAACGGCGTGGCCGACGGCTTCGCCTCCCCCTGGGCGGCCTGGGCCGGGATGCTCGCGCTCAACGTGCTGCTCCTCGTCGCCTTCGTCGCTACCGCGCGCGTGGCCGGCAGCCGCTGGATCACAGCGACCTGGGCCTTCAGCCTGGGCGTGACCTCGGCGGTCCAGGTCAGCATCGCGACGGCCAACGCGGGCCTTGCCGACGCCGCCGCGGCCCGGCTCGGGTTCACCGACGTCGCCGCCACGCTGCTCTTCGGCATGGGCGTGGCCGTGTTCATCGGCCTCGTTCCCCCGAGGCCCACGATTGACGACGCCGCGCGCACGCCCGCGCCCGCCGAGGTACCGGCGGGCGGAGCGGTGGCGTGGGCCGGCGCGGCGGTCTACCCCGCCGGGATGCGCGCCTTCCTCGTTGTGCTGGTGCTGGCGATGGTGGCGCTGACCATCGTGACCGCGAGCCTGTTCGCCCTGGGGGCGACCGCGCTGACGGTCGCGGCCGTGCTCTTCGCCGGCGGCTGGCGGCTGCGCGCCGATTCCGAGGGCCTGCACTACACCGGGGTCTTCGGCTGGCCGGACTCGCTGGTGCCGGCCGCCGAGATCGAGTCAGCCGAGGTCTTCGACCTGCGTCCCGGCCAGTGGGGCGGGTGGGGCTACCGCACCCAGCCCGGGGCCACGGCCCTAGTCACCCGCGGCGGCACGGCGCTGCGCCTGAAACTGACCGGCGGGCGGATCTTCGCCGCCACCTGTTCAGACCCCGAGGGCGCGGCCGCGGTGCTCAACCGGTACGCGGGCGGACGGGACTAGGCGCAGCCGGTCGGGCGCGCCTGGTCCGGGTTCTCCCGGATCGATCACGCCTAGAGCAGCAGCTGCGCCAGGCCGGAGCCGACGACGCAGGAGGTCAGCACGCAGATCGCGCCCGGGATCAGGAAGGAATGGTTGATCACGAACTTGCCGATGCGCGTCGTTCCCGTGGTGTCGAAGCCGATGCAGGCCAGATCCGAGGGGTAGGTCGGCAGGATCCAGTAGCCATAGGCGGCGCCGCAGAAGCCGATGACGACCACCGGGTCCACGCCGAGGGCCAGGCCGATCGGGGCGATGGCCACCAGGGCCGCACCCTGGGAGTTGACCAGCTTCGAGGTGATCAGCAGCGCCAGCGCGTAGGTCCACGGGGCGGCGGCGACAACCTCGCCGAGGACGTTCGTGAGCTGGTCGAGGTGCGCGGAGAAAAACGTGTCCGCCATCCAGGCGACGCCGAAGACGGAGAACACGGCGGTCATGCCGGCCTTGAAGACGGCCGTCGAGGCGATCTTCCTGTGGTTGACCTTGCAGGCGATCAGCATGATCGCGCCGCCGACGAGCATGAGCATCTGGATGACCAGGTTCATCGACAGCGGCTTGGCGGCGCCGTCGTCGTCCGGGAAGGACGGGCGCAGCGACTCGAAGGCGCCGAGGATGACCACGAGGATGATGACGGTGAAGAAGATCCACACGGCCCGGTAGGCCGACGGCGGGAAGGTCTTGCCGATCAGGGTCTGGCCCTGGCCCTCGAGCTGGGCGGCGAACTCCGGGTCCTTCAGGCGCTCCTGGAATACCGGGTCCTTGTCCAGGTCCTTGCCGCGGCGCATCGACCACAGTGCGGCGAGCAGCACGCCGCACAGGGAGGCCGGCATAGCGACCATGAGGATCTACGGGATGGAGAAGGAGGTGTGGGTGACCCCGGCGTTCTCGGCGAGGATGGAGGCCAGGGAGACGGTGGCCACCGAAACCGGGGAGGCCGTGATGCCCATCTGGGCGGCGGTCGAGGAGACGGCCATGGGGCGCTCGGGGCGGATGCCCTTCTTCAGCGCGATGTCCTGGATGATCGGGAACATCGTGTAGACGACGTGGCCGGTGCCGCACAGCACGGTCAGCGACCAGGTGGTGATCGGCGCCAGGATGGTGACCATCTCCGGCTTCTTGCGCAGCAGTTTCTCCGCGAACTGCATCATCACGTCGAGGCCCTTGCCCTGTTGCAGGGTGGCCGCACAACCGATGACGGCGACGATGGTCAGCATCACCGAGACCGGCGGCTCGCCGGGGGTCAGGCCGAAAAGGAAGACGAGGATGACCAGGCCGATGCCGGAGATGAGGCCCAGCCCGATGCCGCCGAAGCGGGTGCCCATCAGCAGACAGCCGAGGATCACCAGAATCTGCAGCACGATGGCGACCCCGGAGGAGGGGTCGAGAAGTGAAGCCAGCATGGTAGCTCACTTTCGGATCGATTGACAGTGCCTGTCAATATCATTTCGCTTAACCAGGAAACCGGAAACCAACCGGGCGCGATCCCACGTCTAATCGGACACACTTCCGCGTATTTTCAGACACATTCGAAAGAATTAAACTTCCGGTTTCAGCGGTCGGCCGACCGCGCCAGGACGGCCGAGGGCCCGCCGGTCAGCGCGTGGTGACAGTGAGCACGATGGCACCGGCCACGCCGGCGGCGACGAGCAGGCGCAGCACGCGGTCGTCGATGCGCGCGACGATCTTGGTGCCCAGCCAGCCACCAACGGCGTTGCCCGCCGAGAGTGCGACGACGGCGGCCAGCGCGGGCATGGCGACCAGCGCATAGGAGATCGCGCCGGTCAGGTTGAACGACAGCTGGACCAGCTTGGCGGTGGCCAGGCCGGTGCGCAGGCCCGCCCCCAGCACGAACTGCATGACGAGGATGAGGACGCTGCCGGTGGCAGGCCCCAGCAGGCCGTCGTAAAAGCCCAGCACGATCACACCGCTGGCCATGCCCGCGAGCACCCCGGCGGTGGGCACCCCGGCGCGCTCGGGCACGCGCACCTTCGGCTGGATAAGCAGGACGTAGGCGAGCACGACGACCAGGGAGGCGACCAGCAACGGGGTGAACTGGTCGGTGTCCAGCCTGCTGGCCAGCCACACGCCGGCGATCACGCCGGGAAGCCCCGCCCCGAGCGCGACCGCGGTGGTGCGCCCGTCAGGGCTGGCCACGCCCTCGGTCCGCCGGAAGCGGGTGAAGGAGACGGCGTTTCCCACCGCAGCAGAGACCTTATTGAGCGCCATGATCGGCGCCACGGCACCGGCGCCGGGGCCGGCCAGGGCGAACAACGCGGGGATCTGCAGCATGCCGCCACCACCGGTGGTGGCGTCGACGATGCCGGCGGCGATCCCGACGGCGAGCAGTGCCAGCAGCGCGAGCCACAGGCCCGCGTCCCCGAGGGAACCCTCCCAGGGCAGTCCCGCGGCAAGTACGTCAGTCATGGACCTCAGTCTGGTGTAATGGCATTATGCATATCAACCCTTACGGCTCGGACGCGGCGGTTCTCGCCTGTGCACTGCGCAATCGGCCGCCCTCCTCCCCCGTCGAGCTCGACGCCGTCTGCGCCGAGCACGGTCTCAACCTCGAGGAGAAGACGACCGGGAGGGACCTCGAGCAGGTGCTGGGTTTCCTCGACGACTGGGCCGCGGTGCCGGACCCCGGAACGGACGAGGCCGCACGCATCGGGCGGGTCAACGAGCTCCTGGCGGCCTGGGCGGGCCCGCCGCAGCTGACCAACCACGCCGGCGACGGCTGGCACCTGCACTACCGCCCGGCGCCGGCGTCCACGGCGCGGATCGTGTGCACGATGCTCTCGGTGGGCACCGCTCTCTTCCTCATCGAGCGCGGCACCGACGCGATCGCGACCTGCGCGGCCGAGGGCTGTCAGGCGGTCTTCGCCGACCGCTCGCGCAACCGCACCCAGCGCTACTGCTCGCCGGCGTGCGCCAACCGCGAGGCGGTGCGCCGCCACCGGCGCCGGGCGCGGTGACCCGCGAGCGTCAGTCGTCGCCCTGCCAGGCGCAGGCGGCCGAGCCGGCGTCGCCGGCCTCGGGGTCGACGCCGCCCTCGTAGGAGGAGCCGTACCAGTAGGCGCCCTTGGGCAGGGCGGCGACGACGGCCTTGGTCACCTCGCGAAGCTCCAGCTCGGTGGTGCCGGTGACCGTGACCCGGTGGAGCACCTCGGCGATCGGCGGGTGGCCCTCGCGCTGGGCGTACTCGGTGACCAGCATGTTGTCCGGCTCGCAGGTGAAGTCGGTCTCGGCGGCCCAGATCTGCGCGCCGGCCACACCCGCGGCGGCGAGCGTGCCCGGCATCGCCTCGGCGATCGCGGGCCACTCGACCGGCGGGATGAGCAGCTGCAGGTCGCAGTGCACCGCGCGGCCGGCGGCCGCCCCGGCGGCGTCGTCTCCAGCGCCCGCCGGCTCGGCCTCGGCGGCCTCGGCGAGTCCGGCGAGGAAGTCCCTGTCCGCCGCGGTGAGTTCCGCGGCGTCGAGCAGCTCGGGCCGGCGCCGCCAGGTGCGCTCCAGGGAGCGCTCGCGGTGCCAGCGGTCGACGCGGGCGTGGTCGCCGGAGAAGAGCACCTCGGGCACGTCGAGCCCGCGCCAGCTGCGCGGCTTGGTATAGCAGGGCCCCTCGAGCAGCCCGTCGGAGAAGCTGTCCTCTTCGTGGCTGCGCCGGTTGCCCAGCACGCCGGGGATGAGCCGCACCACGGCCTCGGCGATGACCAGGGCGGCGACCTCGCCGCCGATGAGCACATAGTCGCCGATGGAGACCTCGCGCACACGGTAGCGGCCGGCGGCGTCGTCGATGACGCGCTGGTCGATGCCCTCGTAGCGCCCGCAGGCGAAGACGATGTGGTCCTCGGCGGACCAGGCGCGCGCGTCGGACTGGGTGAAGGGCCGGCCCGCGGGCGTCGGCACGATCAGCAGCGGCAGGTCGGCGTCCTCGCCGGGGTAGGCCTGCGGGGCCACGCCGTTGAGCTCGTCGTGGCGCGCGGCGTCGCGGTGGGGCTCGGCGCTGGCCAGCTCGTGGCCGGCGCGCCCGGCGGCGACGTCGTCGAGGGCCGGGCCCCACACCTCCGGCTTCATGACCATGCCGGGCCCGCCGCCGTAGGGCGAGTCGTCGACGGACTGGTGCACGCCCGGCGCCCAGTCGCGCAGGTCGTGCACGCCGACGGTGAGGCGGCCCTGCTCGATGGCCTTGCCCAGCAGGGCGTGGCGCAGGGGGTCGAGGTACTCGGGGAAGATGGTGATGACGTCGAGGCGCACGTGGCGCAGTCTAGCCGCCCTGGAGGTCGAGCAGACCCTCCGGCGGGTCGACGGTCAGCGTCCCGGCGTCCAGGTCGACCTCGGGGACGATGTCGGCGACGAAGGGCACCAGCGCCTCGCCGCCGCCGTCCAGCCCGATCTCGAGCAGGTTCTGCGCCGGGGCGTGGGTGACACCGGTGACCGTGCCGATGCGCTCGCCGGCGCGCAGCACGGCCAGGCCCTCGAGCTGGTGGTCGTAGTAGCCGTCGTCGTCGGCGTCCTCGCGCGGGGCGGCGAAGAACTGGGTGCCGCGCAGGCTCTCGGCGGCGGTGCGGTCCGCTATCTCCTCGAAGCTGACGAGCAGGCGGCCCTTGTGCGGGCGCACGCCGGCGACGGTCAGCTCGTGGGTGCGTCCGTGCCGGCGCCCGACGAGGTGCTCGCCGACGGCGAAGCGCTCCGCGGGGGTGTCCGTGGTCGGGTCGACGACGACCTCGCCGCGGATGCCGTGGGTCTTGACCACCCGTCCGATCCTCAGTTCCATGTCCGGCAATGCTACCCGCACCGCCCGCGCACACGGTGAGCGCGCGCCCGGCCGGGGGCGTCGTCAATTGACCGCATTTCCACCCGCATTAACACTTTTTATTCCGCCTGTTTACTTTGCGTTAAACGTCCCACAATGCGCTTGCATAAAGCTGGAAATTTACGACGCTGCCAGCGCCGACGGCTTCGACCACCCGTGCGGAAATATGTTCTAACCAGGTTTTATAGCCAGCACCCCAGGCTTCTATAGTTGACATATAGGTCCATTTAGATTAAAGTAGTACTTTGTCCAATCGCGTGAAAAGCGCGAGAAGGAACGCTTCCGGCGACTACGACCGACCGGGCGTGACCCGCAGAATTGCGCCCGGGTAATCGCCGTCCCTCTACAGCCAACGGAAGGAACGCATGAGCGCAATCTCGAACTTCTTCAGCAAGCTGACCGGCAAGTCCGACGACTACGAGTTCATCCAGGACAAGCACCGCGACGCCATCGTCGTCGGCGGCGGCTCCGCGGGCTCCGTGATCGCCAACCGGCTGACCGAGGACCCGGAGACCGACGTGCTCGTCCTCGAGGCCGGCCGCCCGGACTCCTGGTGGGACCTCTACATCCACATGCCGGCGGCCTTCTCGTTCCCCATCGGCAACAAGCACTACGACTGGGGCTACGAGTCCGAGCCGGAGCCGGAGATGAACGGCCGGCGCATCTACCACGCGCGCGGCAAGGTGCTGGGTGGTTCGAGCTCCATCAACGGCATGATCTTCCAGCGCGGCAACCCCATGGACTACGAGAAGTGGGGAAACCACGAGGGCATGGAGAACTGGGACTACGCCCACTGCCTGCCCTACTTCAACAAGATGGAGACCGCGCTGGCCGCCGACCCGGACGACCCGCGCCGCGGCCACGACGGCCCGCTGAAGTTGACCCGTGGGCCGGCCACCTCCCCGCTGTTCCAGGCCTTCTTCCGCTCCGTGCAGGAGGCCGGCTACAACCTGACCAACGACGTCAACGGCTACCGCCAGGAGGGCTTCGCCCCCTTCGACCGCGACATCCACAAGGGCAAGCGACTCTCCGCCGCCCGCACCTACCTGTACCCGGTCAAGGACCGCGACAACCTCGAGGTGCGCACCCGCGCCTTCACCACCAAGGTGCTCTTCGAGGGCGCGAAGGCCGTCGGCGTCGAGTACGAGTGGAAGGGCAGGAAGCGCCGCGTGACCGCCGACAAGGTCATCCTCTGCGGCGGCGCCTTCAACACCCCGCAGCTGCTGCAGCTCTCCGGCGTCGGTGACCGGAAGCTGCTGGAGTCCAACGGCATCGACGTCGTCTCCGACCTGCCCGGCGTCGGCGAGAACCTCCAGGACCACCTCGAGGTCTACATCCAGTACAACGTGACCAAGCCCGTCTCGATCCAGCCGGCCCTGAAGCTGTGGAAGCGTCCCTTCATCGGCCTGCAGTGGATCCTGTCCAAGACCGGCCCGGTGGCCTCCTCGCACTTCGAGGGCGGCGGCTTCGCCCGCTCCAACGACGACGAGGACTACCCGAACCTGATGTTCCACTTCCTGCCGGCGGCCATCCGCTACGACGGCACGAAGTCCGACTCCGACCACGGCTTCCAGTTCCACGTCGGCCCGATGTACTCCGACACCAAGGGCCACGTGTGCATCACCAGCAAGGACCCGCGCAAGAAGCCGTCGATCCTGTTCAACTACCTGCGCACCGAGCAGGACCGCCGCGAGTGGGTCGAGGCCGTGCGGGTATCCCGCCGCCTGCTCGACACCAAGGCGATGCGCGAGTACTGGGACTACGAGATCTCGCCCGGCAAGGACGTCGAGTCCGACGAGGAGATCCTCGAGTGGGTCCGCAACGACGCCGAGACCGCGCTGCACCCCTCCTGCACCGCGAAGCTGGGGTCGGCCTCCGACCCGATGGCCGTGGTCGACCCGGACACCATGGGCGTGCACGGCACCGAGAACCTCTACGTGGTCGACGCCTCCGTCTTCCCGAACATCACCAACGGCAACATCTACGCGCCGACGATGATGGTCGCCGAGAAGGCCGCAGACCTCATCCGCGGCCGCAAGCCGCTGGCGCCGAACAACGCGCCGTACTACAAGGCGAAGGCGGACATGCCGCTCTACGCCGAGGGTGAGACCGCCAAGGACCACACCACCGCCCCGCGCGGCGGGAAGTAAGGTCCGCGGCTGAACGCCTGAGCGTCGCCCGGTTCCCCATGTGGGGCCGGGCGACGCTTGTGTGTGGCGGCCGGGTCGGTAGTTGGCAGCGGAGACAGGCGGCACCGGCAGCCGTGCGGTGTGCTGGGGGCGCAGCGCTCCTGCCCCGACCCCGCACCGCCCTTGCCCTGCTCGTGGCGCTCCTACCCAGCCCGCGGCGCTCCTACCCTGGCCCCGCACCGCTCCTACCCTGCCCGTGGCGCTCCTACCCTGCCCGTGGCGCTCCTACCCAGCAAGCTCCTCTATAGCAGGCGGACGCCTTGCTGGGTCGAGGAACGCCCTTGCTATACGCGGCCTTGCTGGGAAGGCCTCTGAGGGCGCCGGCCGGACGTCTGTAGGCGACCGACCACCGCCGGAAGGCGTCAACGCATGCGTCCCGCCAAATCTTTTCCACGACTCTCTTCGGCTCAAATGACTCTTCCGGGGTAAGGTCGACCTCATGGCCACCACCGCTCCGCTGCCCAAGCCAGCCGCGCCGCCGCCCACGCGTCCGGGCACTGGCCGCTCACCCGCGTCGGCGAGAAGGTCCTGCGCCTCGCCCCTGCGCCGCGCTCCGGCAACCGGCCGGCCGTCCAGCGCCTGCTCGAGGGCGACGGGGTCAACCTGATCACGATGCGCTTCCGGCCCGGTCAGTCGATGATCCGGCACTCGGCGGCCCACCCGATCACGGTGCAGTGCCTGACCGGCCACGTGCGCTACGGCTGCGAGTGCGGCTGCGGGCAGGTCGTCGACCTGGTGCCCGGGGTGGTGGTGCACATGCCCGCCGGTCTGGTGCACTGGATCGAGGCCCTGGCCGACAACGAGGGCGAGTCGGTGTTCCTGCTGAGCATGCTCACCGGCGAGCGGCACTCGGTGCCGCAGGACCCGAACGAGGCGGGCGCGGCGGGCGCGGATCACACGCCGGACGAGGCGGGCGCGGAGGACTGAGCGCACGAAAAAGGGCCGCAGGAACAACCTGCGGCCCTTTGTCTCAGTCCCGGGGTGCACCCGGGGCCGGGAGATCCTTTACTCGGACTTCTCCTCGGCCTCCTCGGTGGACTCCTCGGACTCGGAGGCCTCAGCGGCCTCCTCCTCAGCCTTGGCGGCCTCGGCGGCGGCCTTCTCCTCGGCCTCCTTCTCGGCGGCGGCCTTGGCCTCGGCGGCCTCGCGCTCCTTGCGCTTGGCCTCGAGGACCTCCTCGGCGGACGGGCCGTTGTTGGCCTCGGAGAGGGCGGCGTTGAACAGGTCGAGCTTGGAGGGCTTGGCCTCCGGCTCCTTGTAGGTGCCCTCGGCGCCCGGCAGGCCCTTGAACTTCTGCCAGTCGCCGGTCACCTTCAGGATGGCGAGCACGGGCTCGGTCGGCTGGGCGCCGACGCCGAGCCAGTACTGGACGCGCTCGGAGTCGAGGCGGATGTAGGAGGGCTCGACCTTCGGCTGGTAGATGCCGAGGTTCTCGATCGCCTTGCCGCCGCGCTTGGAGCGGGAGTCGGCGACGATGATGCGGTAGTGCGGGGTGCGCAGCTTACCGATGCGCTGCAGCTTGAGCTTGACGGCCATGGAGGGGCCACCTTTCTGGTCACTGGGCAGTTCTGACACCCGCCGTCTCGTCCGGCGGGCCGGTTCAACCCTTGGGATTAACCTGCGCCGTGATCAGGCCGGCCGACCGGGGTCGGTTGCGGCGATGACGCAGGGGTGTGCGCGCCAGGTAACGGCACACAACCCGATCAAGGTTACCCGCGACCGCACGAGCATGGAAATCGCCTGCGCACAGGGGTAAGATATGCACGCGTGAGCTTGCTTCCCGCCGCCCGGCGCGGCTACGCGGTGATCCGCTACGTCGACGACTCGCGTCTCGAGTCCCTGGTGCTCACCGCCGATATCGCGGGCCTCGACCGCCTGCTGGCCACCGCCGGGGTGGACGCGCGCACCACCGACGGGCGCACGGCCCTCATGCTGGCCGCCGGGCGCAACAACCTCTTCGTCGCCGCCGCCCTGCTCGACCGTGGCGCGGACGTGGCGCTTTCCGACGTCGCGGGGGCCACCGCCCTGCACCACGGCGCCCGTGCGGGCGCCGAGGCGGTCGTCGAGCAGCTCCTGGCCGCCGGCGCCGAGATCGAGGCCCGCGACAACGACGGGCGCACCGCGCTGTGGCAGGCCTGCGCGCACAACCTACCGGACTCGCAGATCGTCGACATGCTGCTGCGCGCCGGCGCCGACCGCTTCGCGCGCGACCGCAACGGGGTCTGCCCGGAGGACATGCTCTAGACGGAAGCCTGTGGCCGGCACGCTCGAGGCCGAGCGGGCGAGCCGCGGCTCCCTGAGCCCGGGCCGCCCCACCGAATGTTATGATCGCCGAAGAGATGAGTGATGCACCGCACAGCGGCCCTCCCGACCACGAGGAGGGCAAGGCAATGAAGACCGCATTCCGGGCGCTGCTGGCGATCGGCGTCGGCGCCGAGATCGCACTACTGGTCTTCACTGCGGTGTCCTCGTCATTGTCAGTCTGGTGGGTGCCGGTGCCTCTCAATGTCGTCGCCGTGGCCTTGGCGCTGCTGTTCACCGGCATGGTGGTCGACCGGCGGCGGGCGGGTTCGTGGGCCGTTTCGCTGTCCGCAACCGCCTCGAGGTTCGGGGTCCCGAGGAAGGCGCTGGCGCTGCTCGTCTCCGAGGTCAACTCGCTGCGATCCTTCGCCGGCGTCTTCGGCCGCCCAGCCGTCCCCGCCGGAGATGAGGCGCATCCGGGGTACCGGAATCTCCGGACCGTGGTCTTTCTGATCCTCGGGCTGGTCGCCGTCGAGATCGTCGTCGTCCACCTGGCGGTGCCCGGCCGCTTCTGGCGCATCCTGTTGTTCATCCTGAGCGTCTACGCGCTGATGCTGCTGCTCGGTTTCTACACCTCGGTGCGCAGGAATCCGCACCTGCTCGGGCCGCGGGGCCTGCGTCTGCGCCACGGCGACAGGTTCGTCTGCGAGATTCCCTGGGAGAACCTGGACGGCGCGCGGGCGGTGCGCCCCGGACAAGGGGGCGATCTCGTCATCGACGACGGCGAGGCCCGGGTCCCGGTGCTCAGCGAGGTCAACGTCCGCCTCGTGACGGATCCGCCGGTGACCGCGGAGGACCTGCACAAGGGGCGTGTTGACGTCACGGCGATCGAGTTCTACTGCGACGACAGGGGCGTCTTCCTCGACGCAGTAGCACGGATGCGACCGTGACGGGCCTCCGTACGAATCTCTGTTCAACAGGCAAAAAACTCATCTTGCAGAGACCTGTCGGTCACCTGGCATTACTTATAAGCGACGATAATTTTCAGGTGGAACCCAGCCTTTGAACCCGACAGGAGCCCACCCGTGTCCACCACCCTCCGCCCCTGCCGGGCCACCGCCGCCGTGGTCGCCGCCGCGGCGTCCTCGTCGGCTGCTCCGGCACCGACTCCGAGCAGTCCCAGGAGACCACCACCTCGGCCAGTTCCGAGGTCGATCCGGTATACGGCGAGCGCAACGGCCTCGACCTGATCGAGCTGAGCGACACCAAGCCGGAGGTCGCCGAGGTCGAGAAGAGCAACGAGCCCAACCGCATCGCGATGAACATCCCCGAGGACCCCTCGACCTCGATGTCCTTCAACTGGTACACCACCGACGCCACGGACTCCCCCGTGGTGCGCGTGTCCACCTCCGAGGATCTCGCCGACGCCCAGGAGTTCCCCGCCGAGACCGCCGAGGTCACCTCCGAGTACGCCGAGCGCGACGCCGACGGCTACTACATCTACGCTTCGGTGACCACGGACGAGGAGGGCGAGTTCCTGCTCGACGACAACGGCGAGCCCGAGGAGATCCTCGGCTACTTCACCGACGAGCAGATCACCCTGGAGAACACCCAGTGGACCGCGGAGGGCAGCGACCTGGGCTACCTGGGCCTGCAGGAGGTCAAGGAGCACACCAACAAGGCCACCGCCTCCGGCCTGCAGCCGGACACGCAGTACTACTACCAGCTCGGCAGCGAGGCCGAGGGCTTCTCGGAGACCGGCTCCTTCCGCACCGCCGCCGCGGACAGCGACGAGTTCCAGTTCATCCACTACACCGACACCCAGAACGCCTACTGGAACGCCAACGTCAACAACGAGGCCGCCTACGGCGCCGACACCCTCAACCACGCCCTCGAGGTCGCGCCCGACGCCGACTTCGCCCTGCACACCGGCGACTTCGTCGAGACCGCGCAGGTGGAGGACGAGTGGGTCGACAACCTGGACATGTCACGTGAGCCCAACATGAAGCTGCCGCACGCCTACACCTCCGGCAACCACGACGAGTACACCGTCGGCTGGCAGGACGGCAAGGACACCGAGGCCTTCAACGAGCACACCAACGTCCCGGCGGCCAACGACGCCGTCGACGGCGGCTCCTACTACTCCTACGACTACGCCGGCGCCCACTTCGTCGTCCTCAACACCAACGACAACAAGGAGTCGGAGGACAACCCGGAGGAGGGTGCCGTCGGCACCAAGCAGCTGGAGTGGGCCAAGGCCGACATCAAGAAGGCCCGCGCCGACGACGCCGACTGGATCGTGCTGGCCTACCACAAGCCGGTCTACTCCGCGTCCTACCACGCGCTGCAGGACGAGGACGTGCAGGTCACCCGCGAGGAGTTCGTCAAGCTCGCCGACGAGCTCGACGTCGACGTGGTCATGCAGGGCCACGACCACAACCTGACGCGCACCAAGTCGCTGGTCTACACCCCCGACAACTACGCCTACGGCGAGGTCGAGGAGACCGAGAAGAAGGAGATCGACGGCGTCGAGCACCACATCAACCCCGACGGCGTCACCTACGTCATCCCGAACACCTCGGGCACCAAGAACTACGACGCGATCTACCAGAAGGGCGCCGAACACGTCCACCACGTGCGCCCGAAGCTCGACTGGATGACCGAGGAGGACGTCGAGCTCTGGAACGGCCTCTACGACATCGCAGAGCAGCCCAACCAGGTCGACCGCTTCGCCGAGTCGCACGAGAACGACCGCCAGTCGCAGCTGCAGACCTTCGCGGTCTACACCGTGACCCCGGAGACCTTCAAGATCGACTTCTACTTCGTCGAGGGCGACCTCCACGGCGGCGAGGAGCGCACCGTCAAGCTCTACAACTCCTACGGCATCGCCAAGCAGTAACCCACCGCGGCCTGCCGGGCGCCAGACGGCCCCGGCCCCGGCCGGCCCCGGCGGGCCTGACGGCCTCGGCCACCCCGGCTCGGACCATCGCCGGCCCCGCCCACGGCAAAGGCGCCACCTGCGCATCTCTGCTGGTGGCGCCTTCCGCCGTCCGGGGACTCTCCCCTACTTCTTCTTTCCCTGGCCGAAGTCGAGGTTGTCCAGGTCGATGTTCTCCATGCCCTTGGGCAGCTTGGGCATGCTCATCTTGCCCAGGCCCGGCATGCCGCCGCCCATCCCGGGCATGGCGCCACCCATCTGCTCCTGCATCTTCTGCAGTTCGGCCATGCTCGGCATGCCGCCGCCCATGCCCGGCATCTGCGGGGCCTTGCGGCCGCCGCCTCCCTTGCGCTTGCCCTTCTTGTTCTTGCGGCCCTTCGGGCGCTTCTTGGTGGCGCTGCGCTTGGAGCCGCCCATGCCGAACTGGCCGGCCATCTTGCCCATCATCTTCTTGGCCTCGAAGAAGCGGTCGACCAGCTGGTTGACGTCGGAGACCTTCACGCCCGAGCCGTTGGCGATGCGCTTGCGGCGCGAGGCGTTGAGGATCTTGGGGTTCTCACGCTCGGCCGGGGTCATGCCGCGGATGATGGCCTGGATGCGGTCGAGCTGCTTCTCGTCGACCATGTCGGCCATCTGGTCCATCTGCTTGCCGCCGGGCAGCATCTTGAGCAGGTTGCCCAGGGGACCCATCTTGCGGATCATCAGCATCTGCTCGAGGAAGTCCTCGAGGGTCAGCTCGCCGGTGCCGATCTTCTGTGCGGTCTTCTGGGCGGTCTGCTCGTCGACCATGCCCTCGGCCTGCTCGATGAGCGTGAGCACGTCGCCCATGCCCAGGATGCGGCTGGCCATGCGCTCCGGGTGGAAGACGTCGAAGTCGTCGAGCTTCTCACCGGTGGAGGCGAACATGACCGGCTTGCCGGTGACCTCGCGGATCGACAGGGCGGCACCGCCGCGGGCGTCGCCGTCGAGCTTGGTGAGCACCACACCGGTGAAGTCCACGCCGTCGCGGAAGGCCTCGGCGGTGGTCACCGCGTCCTGACCGATCATCGCGTCGATGACGAAGAGGACCTCGTCGGGCTCGACGGCGTCGCGGATGTCGCGGGCCTGCGTCATCAGGGTCTCGTCGATGCCCAGGCGGCCGGCGGTGTCCACGATGACGACGTCGTGCTGGGTGCGCCGCGCCTCCTCGACACCGGCGCGCGCCACGGCCACCGGGTCGCCGTGGGAGACGGTGCCCGAGTGGGCCTCCTCCTCGTTGGCGGACTCGAGCGTGGCACCCGGCTCCGGGGCGAAGGTGGGCACCCCGGCGCGCTCGCCGACGATCTGCAGCTGCTGGACCGCGCCCGGGCGCTGCAGGTCACAGGCCACCAGCATCGGGGTGTGGCCCTGCTTGGCCAGGTGGCGGGCGAGCTTACCCGCCAGAGTGGTCTTACCGGCGCCCTGCAGGCCGGCGAGCATGATCACCGTCGGCGGGCGCTTGGCCAGGTTCAGCCGGCGGGTCTCGCCGCCGAGGATGTCGGTGAGCTCCTCGTTGACGATCTTGATGACCTGCTGGGCCGGGTTGAGGGCCTGCGAGACCTCGGAACCGGCGGCGCGCTCCTTGATGCGCTTGATGAAGCCGCGGACGACCGGCAGCGAGACGTCGGCCTCCAGGAGGGCCAGGCGGATCTCCCGGGCGGTGGCGTTGATGTCCGCCTCGGTCAGCTTGCCCTTGCCCCGGATGCCCTTGAGCGCCCCTGCGAGACGATCGGACAGTGACTCAAACACGTGTGGTTACGCTCCCTCGTGGTCGTGGCTCCTCAAGCGAATTGCCTACCCATGGTAGCCGTCGCAACGGGGACCGGTCACATTCCGCCCAGCCCGGCGCGCACGGCGTCATCAAGCGCGGGTCTCTCGGCCACCCCGGGACGGACCCGCAACGCCGCGCGCGCGGTGACGGTGGCCCCGGCCGTGGTCAGTGTCAGCCACTCGAATTCGGGCAGGACGTCGGCGAGCACGGCGAGCACGCCGGGGCGGTCGCGGGTGTGCACGTCGACGAAGCGGCCCTCCCAGCTGACGGCGACGGGCCCCGGCGCGGGCACCGGCGGGGTGGTGTGCACCCCGGAGAGGAAGGCCTGGCGGAAGCCGGGCAGGTCCAGGCGCCCGCCGAGACTGCCACGCACCTCGAGCTCGGTGACCAGGAGGCCCTCGGGGTCCACGCGGCAGCGCGCCTGGTCAATCACCCAGGCCAGGGCGTTGCACACGGCGACCAGTCGGGAGAGCTCACCGGGCCGGCCGCGCCAGTGCAGCACGCTGCGGCCCTCCCCGCGCTCCACGAGCGACATCTCGCCGCCGGCCGGCGCGGAGACCACGGGCGCGACCGGGGTGAAGCGCGAGAGCCTGCGGCGCGCGGCGGCAAGCAGCGTGTCGCGGCACAGGGCGAGCTGGTGGGTCCACACCCCGGGTCCGGTCGCCTTCGAGTCCGCCTCGACGAGCGCGGCGAGCAGCTCGATGGTGCGCAGGTCGTGGGCGGTGGCGTCGAGCAGCTCGCCCAGCGCCGCCGGGTCGTCGGGGTCGCGGCGGGCGGCGATGCGCGCGATGGTGGAGTGCTCGGCCACCACGGTCTGCAGGCAGGAGCGGTCGCGCAGCGGCAGGCCGAGGCGGCCGGCGAGGCGGGCGACGGCCTCGGCGCCGACGGCGGCGTGCGGGCGTCCGCTGCCCTTGCCGACGTCGTGGTAGAGCCCGGCGATCAGCAGCAGGTCCGGGCGCGAGACGTGGATGGCCACCCGCGCGCAGCCGGCGACGGTCTCGAGGGTGTGGCGCTCGACGGTGTGGACGTGGGTGCGCTCGCGCGGCATCAGCCCGCGGATGCGGTCCCACTCGGGCACCAGCGGCGTCCACAGGCCGCGGGCGTCGAGCGCGGCGACGTTCTCGGCGGTGCGCAGCGGTGAGGACAGGGCGGTGACGAAGTCGGCGGCGGCGGGCTTGGGCAGACGCCGCGGCAGCCCCGGGGCGCCGGTGAGCCGGTCCCAGGTCGCCGCCGGCACGGGCAGGCCGGTGCGCGCGGAGACGGCGGCCACGCGCAGCGGCAGGCCGGGGTCCTCCAGCGCCGCGTTGCGCGCCAGGCGCACCTGACCGCCGGACTCGACGACGTCGACGTCGAGCGGGCGGCGCGGTTCCCGCCTCGCCGGGGTGCGCAGCACATCGCGGCTGCCGGCCACGGCGGCGGTCAGCGCCGCGTCGATGGCCCGCCCGGCGTCGGCGACCCCGCGGGCGAGGTCGAAGCGGTCGGCGAAGCCGAGTTCGACGGCGATGTCGGCGGCGAACTCGGGGTCGAGGATGTCGCGGCGGCGCCGGGCCAGGCGGTGCAGGGCGGCGCGCACGCGTAGCAGCAGGTCGCGCTCGTCGGTGAGCGCCGGCGCGTCGCAGAGGTTGGCCAGGGCCAGGGCGCGCAGCAGCTCGTGGTCGCGCAGGCCCCCGCGGCCGTGCTTGACGTCGGGACGGGTCATGGCGACCACGGAGCCGGAGCGCCGCCAGCGTTCGATCGCCGCGTCGAGCACGGCGTCGAGGCGCCGGGGCAGCTCGCGACGCCAGGCGGTGCGCACGAGCCGGCGGGCCTCCTCGACCAGGGCTGCCTCCCCCGCCACCGCCGAGAGGTCCAGCAGCGCCAGCGCGGCGATGGGCTCGGCGGCGAGCACCTCGGCGTTCTCGGCCGGGGTGCGCAGCGCGTGGTCGACGTGGCGCCCGGAGGCGCGCGCGGCGTCCCAGACGGCCTCGACGGCGTCGGCCTCGGGGGCGGCGCCGGGGCGGTGGATGAGCACCAGGTCCAGGTCGGAGTGGCCGGTCAGCTCGTCGCGGGCGAGCGAGCCGGTGGCCGCCAGGGCGGTGCCTGCGGGCAGTTCCAGCGTGGCGAGCCTGCGGCGCTCGATTGCCGACGCCGCGGCGGTCGCCGTCGCGGGCCCCGCCCCGTCGGCGGCGGGTGCAGTACGCCCCGCGCCGTGGGCGCGGGGCGGGGTGGTGCGCGGCGGCGTCACGCGGTCACAGGGCGTCGTCGTCGACCTCGCCGGTGCGCACGCGCACCACCCGGTCGACGGGGCTGACCCAGATCTTGCCGTCGCCGACCTTGCCGGTGTAGGCGGCCTGCATGATCGCGTCGAGGGCGTCGGTGACCTGGTCGTCGGCGACGAGGACCTCGACCTTGACCTTGGGCACGAAGTCGGTGGCGTACTCGGCACCGCGGTAGACCTCGGTGTGGCCGCGCTGCTGGCCGTAGCCCTGGACCTCGGTGACCGTCATGCCGTGGACATCGGCCTGGTCGAGGGCGGCGCGGATGTCGGTGAGGGTGAACGGCTTGACGATCGCGGTGACTAGCTTCATCGCGGTACTGGCTCCTGTTCTCGAGGTGGACTCTGCTGCGGCTCAGGCGTCGCGCTCGTCGCGGCCGGTGGCCGGCACCTCCCGCGGCACGGCGGGGGCGGTCGGGACCGTGGCCTTCGATTCTACCGGGGCGGCAAGCGCCCCACGGGAGGTGCCGGGGCGGTCGCCGCCGAGGTCGCGCGCGGACTCGGCGTGCTCGGCGAGGTCGATGCCGTCGTGCTCGGCCTCGGCGTCGACGCGCCAGCCGACGGTCTTGGCCAGCGCCAGGGCGATGACGGCCGTGACGGCCCCGGCGAAGAGCATGGCGACGACGGCGATGATGACCTGGATGGCCAACAGTTTCAGGCCGTCGACGCCGCCGCCGGTGAACAGGCCGGTGTCGGTGGCGATGAAGCCGACGCCGACGGTGCCCCAGAGGCCGGCGACGAGGTGGACGCCGACCACGTCGAGGGAGTCGTCGTAGCCGAAGCGGTACTTCAGCCCCACGCCGAGGCAGGCGAGCACGCCGCCGATCCCGCCGAGAAGCACCGCGGTGGCCGGCACGAGGTCGCCGGCGGCCGGGGTGACGGCGACGAGCCCGGCGACCACGCCGGAGGCGGCGCCGAGGCTGGTGGGCCGGCCGTCGCGCAGGCGCTCGCAGAAGAGCCAGCCGAGCATGGCCGCGGCCGCCGCGACGGTGGTGTTCAGCCAGGCCAGGCCGGCCAGGCCGTCGGCAGCGAAGGCGGAGCCGCCGTTGCAGCCGAACCAGCCGAACCACAGCATCGCGGCGCCGAGCATGACCAGCGGCAACGAGGAGGGCCGCGAGACATTGCCGGGGAAGCCGCGGCGCTTGCCGACGACGAGCGCGAGCACGAGGGCCGCGGTGCCGGCGGAGATGTGCACGACGGTGCCGCCGGCGAAGTCGATGGGCTCGATGAGCGCCTCGTCCTCGGCGTCGGCGCCGAAGAGCGCGGCCGCGAGCGAGCCGGAGATGATCGCCGTGGAGATCACCGCGAAGGTCAGCTGGAAGCCGACGTCGATGATGTTGGCGTAGCCGTTGGCGCCCACGAGGTACTCCCCCGCGTCGTCGGTGACGGTGCCGTGGAGGCCGAAGCACTCGAAGGGGTCAGCGACCACGCAGGCGATGGAGCGGGTGCCGTAGGACATCGACCAGCCCCACAGCACGTAGACGACGGCGACGACGCCGAGGGCGCCGAAGGACATCATCATGTTCAGGGTGGCGGCCCTGCCGTTCATGCCGCTGTAGAAGAAGGCGAGGGCGGGCGTCATCAGCAGCACGAGTGACGCCGCGACCAGCATCCAGGCGGAGTCGCCGGTCGCGGCCGCCAGTTCCGTGGGGTTCATGGTCTTTCCTCCTGGTCGGGATGTCTTGACAGTTTCTCCCTGTAGCCCTATAGGTTTATCGCCGAAGACAAAACCCGCAGAGTGTGCGGCATGTCACTCTGCGGGTTCTTGTCCGGATGCCCGCCGGTCAGCTGGTGGGTTGTCCGGCGGGCCTGTCGGCCGGGCCGCCGACGGGGTGGCTCTTAGCCGAGCAGGGCGTCGACGAAGCCCTCGACCTCGAAGGGCGCCAGGTCGTCGGCGCCCTCCCCCAGGCCGACGAGCTTGACGGGCACGCCGAGCTCCTCCTGGACCTGGAAGACGATGCCGCCCTTGGCGGTGCCGTCGAGCTTGGTGAGCACCACGCCGGTGATGTCGACGACGTCGCGGAAGGTGCGCGCCTGCATCAGGCCGTTCTGGCCGACGGTCGCGTCGAGGACGAGGAGGACCTCGTCGACCTTGGCGCGCTTCTCGACGACGCGCTTGACCTTTCCGAGCTGGTCCATCAGGCCGACCGAGGTGTGCAGGCGGCCGGCGGTGTCGACGAGCACGACGTCGGCGTGCTCCTCGATGCCGCGGGCCACGGCGTCGAAGGCGACGGAGGCCGGGTCGGCGCCTTCGTTGCCGCGCACGGTGGTCGCGCCGACGCGGCGGCCCCAGGTCTCCAGCTGGTCGGCGGCGGCCGCGCGGAAGGTGTCGGCGGCGCCGAAGAGGACCTTGTGGCCCATGGAGACCAGCACGCGGCCGAGCTTGCCGGTGGTCGTGGTCTTGCCGGTGCCGTTGACGCCGACCATGAGGACGACGGCGGGCTTGCCGTCGTAGGGCATGGCCTTGATGGAACGGTCGAGCTCGGGGCGGCCGACCTCGATGAGCACCTCGCGCAGCATGGCGCGGGCCTCAGCCTCGCTGGACACGCCGCGCTCGGCGATGCGCTCGCGCAGCTTCTCGACGGCCTCCATGGTCACCTTGGTGCCCAGGTCCGCCATGATCAGGGTGTCCTCGATCTCCTCCCAGGCGTCCTCGTCGAGGTCGCCGGCGGAGAGGATACCGAGCACGGACTTGCCGATCATGTTCTGCGAGCGCGACAGGCGGCCGCGCAGGCGGCCCAGGCGGCCGGCGGCCGGGGCGATCTCCTCGACCGGCTCCTCCGGCTCCGGGGAGACGGCCGGCTCGGCCGGCACCTCGGTGGACTCGCGGGCCTCCTCGGCGGCGTCCGCGGTGACGGCGGCCGCGGCGGCGGCCTCCTCGGCCTCGGCCTCGGTGGCCGAGTCGTCCTCGGTGGAGGCCTCGTCGACGGCGTCGTCGGCGATCTCCTCCGGGGTCTCCTCGGCGGGCGCCTCGGTCTCGGGCTCGGCCGGGGCCTCCGACTCGGTGGTCTCCTGCTCCGGGGTCTCGGCCGGGGCCTCAGCCTCGGCCTTGTCCTCGGACTTCTCGTCGGCGGAGACGTCCCCCGCTGCGGCGGCGGCACCGGCGACGCCCGCAGCGCCCGCGGCACCGACGGCCGCGGCACCCGCAGCGCCCTTCGACTCGTTCTTGACGGGCGCGACGACCTCGGTGTCGACGACGGCGGGCTCGTCGGCGACCGGTGCGTCGACGTCAGAGTCCGGGACCTCCAGTTCCTTCTCGTCGACGACCTTCGGCTCCAGCTTCTTCTCCTCGACCGGCTCGGCCTTCTGGGGCTTCTCGGTCTCGGCCTCCTTCGGCTCGACCTGCTCAGCCGCAGACTTCTCGGCCTTGACCTTCGGCTCCGGGACCTCCGGCTTCTTTTCGTCGACGACCTTCGGCTCCGGCTTCGAGGCCGCCTCGGCGACGGGCTGCTTCTCCGCCTTCTTCTCACCGGTGAAGTCGCTGACCGCCGCGCCCGGGGCCGCTCCCCCGCCGGCGGCGAAGTTGAAACCGCCCTTGGCCTGGTAGTTGCCGGACTTCTCCTGCTGGGTCAGCTCCTTCGGCTCCTCCTTCTCCTCCTTGGGGGTGAAGGAGACCGTCTTGGCCTCACCGCGCTTGCGTCCGATGACGACAAGCGCGATGAGAAGGATGATGACGACGGCGAGGACGATGCCGCCGATGATGAGGATGGTCGAGTTCGTCATGGCCCCATGATGGCAGGTCCACCCGCCCCCGCGCAGCACGAGGCCCCCGCCCCGTGCGGCTCACCCCTCCGATGGCCGGGCGGGAGACGCCTCCCGACCCGGCGGCCCGGTCAGCGGGCGGACCGCGCGGCCTTCGCCGCGATGACCATCGCCTCGGCGGACATCAGGTCGCCGGTGACCAGGTCGGGCACGACGTCGGCGAGCTGCGCCCAGCCCTCGGCGGCCTGGTCCAGCTTCGCCGACTTGCCCAGCATCTCGTGGGCGTGCAGGCGCGCGGCCAGCGCGAAGACCAGCGAGACCACCGGGGCCAGGGCCCAGGCGTTGCCCCGGTCCTCGGTGTTGACGCCGTCGATCTTGTCGAAGCGCACGCGCGCCGCCGAGTACAGCCCGCGGTTGGCGCCGCGCACCGCGCGCAGCAGCGAGACGGCCGGCTTGATCAGGCCCTCGCTGGCGACGATCTCGGTGAGCTCGTCGCGGCGGCGGAAGGTCTCGAAGACCGCCATGAGCCGCTGGCCGTCGTCCATCGCCGGGCCGGGCACGATGTCCGCGCTGGCGAAGAACATCTTGATCAGCTGCTCCTGCTGCGCGGGGTCCATGTGGCTGATGCGCACCGTCGAGCTGTCGATCACCGCGGTGTCCAGCGTGGCGTCGCGGCCCGTGAGCACGGTCTCCACCAGGCGGTGTCCGGCCAGCTCCTCGAGGCGGGAGAGCAGCCCGCGCACGGTGTCGTGGCCCGCCGCACCCTCGTCGATGGCCTCGGAGAGCTCGCCGAGGGTGAGCATCGTCGAGATCCACGCCGAGCGGTGCCGGCCCGGCTCCGAGACCTCCTCGCCGCCGGTCATCGGCAGCGTGACCAGACCCGAGGAGATCATCCGGCCGGGCTGCAGGTGCGCGGGCACCAGCGAGGCCGACAGCGCCAGCAGCGCTCGGGCCGGCTCGGCCTGGAAGACGCTGCGGGCGACCTCGCGCTCGCGCGGGGTGGCGCCGAAGTGGTCCCAGATCACCGGCAGCACCTCGCCGCCGGCGGGCGGCTCCTCGGTGGCCCCGGAGAAGAACGCCGACAGCGCGGTCAAGGCCTCCGACTGGTCGGTCAGGTAGCCGTCCTGCTCGGCGGTGAGCGCGCCGGCGGCCGGGCGCTCGGGCGCGCGCAGCGCCGAGAACGGGTCGGCCGAGTGCAGCTGAACGGTCAGCTCGCCGGCGCCGACGATGCCTTCCGGCAGTGCGGTGCGCTCGGCGAGATTTCCGACGGTGCGCGCCGGCGCCCACGGGGCGGTCGCCGGCCACACCCAGGCGGCCAGGTCCCGGTCGGCGGCCAGGTCGGCGAAGACGAGCTCGCCGTCCTCGACGGTCACCGAGGTGGCGTGCGGCACGGAGCTGACCCGGGCCAGCGCCACCGAGATGCGCCGGCCGGCGGCCGGGTCGGTCCACTCCAGGTCGATGCGGCCCTCGGGCATGACGGCCACGGCGTGCGCGATGCCAGCGGTGGCGGTCGAGTAGGTCACCGGGTCCTCGAGCTCGAGGGTCTCGGTGCGCACCGGCGAGCCGTGCCGGTTGCGCACGGTGACCTTGACGTCCTTCAGCCCCCGGCCGGCGCGCACGCGCAGGCGGCCGGCGGGGTCGACCTCGCGGGAATTCAGCCAGATGCGGCTGGTGCGCCACTGCGGCGGCTCGGTGGTCAGGACCAGCTCGAAGCGCAGGGCCTCGGGCGCCCAGATCAGCGGCAGGCGGTCGCCGTCGGCGGTGGCGAAGACGATCTCACAGCCGGCCTCGGTGGCCGGCACCACCGGCTCGGCGGGCTCGGCGGTGAACTCCTTCTCGCCGCAGGTGATGCGCCCGTGCACCACCGACAGCCCGGCGCCGGCGGGGATGCGCACGGCCGTCTCGCCCTCGACCTCGCCGTGCAGGCCCAGGCCCTCGACCACGGCGTAGCGGTGGCGGAAGGACTCGTTGCGCGGGCCTTTCAGGCGCACCAGGTACTCGCCGACCCAGGGCGAGTCGTAGGCCTCGGGGTCGAAGACGGCGAACTCGCCGCCCTCGGCGGGCACCTCGAGCGGCTCGGGCTCGGCGATCTCCTCGGCGGGCTCGCCGACACCGGCGTAGGCCGAGATGGACAGCTGCCAGATCTCGTCGCTGCCCGAGAGCGTCGGCGGGAACTCGGCGATGAGTCCGGCCGGGTTGACCGGCAGGCGGTTGTGGGTGCGCAGGCCCGCGACGGGCTCGGCGGGGTGCACGAAGCGCACGCGCTGACGCGGGTCGACCGAGCGCAGCGGCAGCATGGCGCTGGGCTCCTTGCCGGCGCGCACGACCTGCAGGCTGGCGGTCTGGGAGGCGTCGATGACGCGGTGCTCCCAGCCGGCCCAGCCCTGGATCTCGCCGGAGTCGGTCACGGGCAGGTCCTCGCCGGTGACGACGTCGACCAGCCGGGCGTCGGCGGGCACCAGCACCGTCATCCGGGAGTGGTGCAGCGAGGCCTTGTCGGTGATGTCCTGGCCGTTGGCGGCGAAGATCAGGGCCGGGTCCTCGCCGTCGACGACGTCGACGACCCAGGTGATGCCGTTGGTGGTGTCGGCGACGGTGACCTCGCGCACCGGCTGTTCGACGGCGACGTCGAGGGCCTCGGCGTAGACCTCCTCGCCCCAGGGGCGCTGGGTGCGGAAGACGCGGGTGGTGCCGCCCTGGGTGACCCGCCAGGTCACCTGCGGCTCGGCGTCGTCGGCGCCGGGGGCGGCGGCCACGCGCTGCTCCGGGAGACGCAGGCAGACGCGGTCACGCACGGCGTCGAAAATCAGGCGCGGGCGCAGCTCGCGCGGGGCGACGCCGACGGCGGTGGCGCGCTCGGGCGTGCCGACGGGGCGCTCGCGCAGCTCGGCGACGACGGCCAGCTCCACGCGCCGCGGCAGGGCGGGCTCGAGCCCGGAGCGGTCGCGGTCGAGCCAGGAGGTCGGGTGCGCCAGGCTGAAGGCGCGCACGGCCTCGATGCCGGCGATCAGTTCGCGGCCGCGCTCGGGGGCGATGCGCATGACGGCGGCCGTCAGCGGCAGCTCCTCGGCACGCTCGGCGAGGTCGGTGACCAGGGCCCCGACGTCGGCGTCGGCGGCCGGCGAGGCGGCGTCGAGGATCTCGATCAGACCCGGCACCTCCGCGGCGGTGACCCCGGCGTGCAGGGTGAGCACCTCGGTCGGGGTGGCGGACTCGGGTGCCTCGAGGCCGACGCGGGCGGGGAGCCCGTCGGCGAACTCGGCGATGAGCTTCTCCTGCCCCTCCGTACCCTCGAGGCCGAGACCGGCGACGTACTCCCCGGCCAGGGCGTCAGGCTCGCGCAGGCGGCCGGCGCGCGCGATGAGCGTCGCGCACGCCAGCGAGGGGGTGACGCCGAGCAGGTCGGACAGCTCCGCTCCGGCGGCAACCTGGCGGGCCAGGAAGGTGCCGTAGAGGCGCTCGGTGCGCTCGAGCTGGTCGTCGGTGTAGCCGGCCGCGGGGAACCACGGGTGGGCGGCCATCGCCTCACCGAAGGTCAGCTCGCTGCGGGACGCCCAGCCCAGCAGGGTGTCGGTGGGATCTGCGAAGGGGGTGGCCTCGGCGGGGCGGCCGGCGCTCATGGAATACGGGCTCCTTGTCTGTGGTGTCTGCGGTTGTCGTCGTTTCAGTTGTGGCGGCGGCCCGGACGAGGCCGCGGGGCATGCCTCACGAGCCTAGTTCGGCACCTCGGCGCCGCCACCCGGAACAGGGTTCCCCGCCGCGGCGCCGGGCGCGGGTGCGGAGTCCGGGGAGGACACGGCACCGGACTCCGCGGGGCCGGTCCAGCCGGCGGGCTGCATGCGCTGGCTGATCACGCGTGTGACACCGTCGCCGCGCATGGTCACCCCGTAGAGGACGTTGGCCACGTCCATCGTGGCCTTCTGGTGGGTGATCACGATCAGCTGGGAGTCCGCGCGCAGCTCGACGAGCAGGTTGATCAGGCGGCGCAGGTTGACGTCGTCGAGGGCGGCCTCGACCTCGTCGAGCACGTAGAAGGGGCTCGGCCGGGCGCGGAAGATCGCAACGAGCATCGCCAGCGCGGTCAGCGACTTCTCGCCGCCGGAGAGCAGCGAGAGCTTACGCACCTTCTTGCCCGGCGGGCGGGCCTCCAGCTCGATGCCGGTGCCCAGCATGTCCTCCGGGTCGGTGAGCACGAGGCGCCCCTCGCCGCCCGGGAAGAGGGTGGCAAAGACCCTCGGGAACTCCTTCGCCACGTCGTGCCAGGCGTCGGTGAACAGCTGCAGGATGCGCGCGTCGACGTCCTCGATGACCCCGCGCAGGTCGTCGCGGGCCTCCTCGACGTCCGCCAGCTGGGTGGCCAGGTAGCTGTGGCGCTCCTCGAGGGCCTTGTACTCCTCCAGCGCCAGCGGGTTGACCTTGCCCAGGGCACCGAGGTCCTTCTCGGCCTGCTTGAGGCGCTTGCGCTCAGCGGCTACGTCGAAGTCCTCGCCCGGGGTGTGCTCGGCGAGCAGGTCGGCCACCGGCACGCCGAGGCGCTCGACGGTGGTGTGCTCGGTCTCATCGGCGCGCACCTGGGCCTGGCTGAGCTTGATCTCGGCCTCGTGGGCGGCCTGGGAGCGCCGGTCGCGCTCGCTGCGGGCGGACTGCTCGGCCCGACGCGCCTCGTTCTGGTGCGCCTGGGCCAGGGTGCGCCGCTCGGCGGCGGCCTCGCGGGCCTCCGCCGCCCGGCCGGTGGCGGCGGCGACGCGTTCGGCCAGTTCACCCGCGGACTCGGCGACGGCGGCGGCCAGCTC
>NZ_JASPJZ010000019.1:0-59573 GCF_030232385.1 Corynebacterium sp. MSK006 | reverse complement strand
GCGCCGCGTCGAGGCCCGTGGGCCTGGTGAAGGCGCCCTCGGGGACGGCCCCGGAGGCCTCGGCGGCCCGGCCGGCGACCTGCTCCAGGCGGGCGGCCAGCGGGGCGAGTTCGGCGGCGAGGCGCTCAAGGCGCTCCTCGGCGCGCAGGCGGGCGTCGGTGAGAATGCCGATGGCCTCAGCCATCGCGGCCGGTGCCACCGGGTTGCCGGGCATCGCCATGGGCAGGGCGGTGCGGATGAGCCGGTCGAGGGTCTCGGCGACCAGCGCGGTCAGGTCGTGGCGCGCGCCGTCGGCCAGCGCGGCGGCCTCGGCCGCCACCCCGGTCAGCTCCCCGCGCTCTTGCTCGAGGATCGCGCCGGCACGCAGGTAGGGCTCGGGGTCCCCGCCGAGCAGCGGGCCGAGTGCCCCGGCCGCGGCGAGGTCGGGAAGCTCGGGGGTCTCCACGCCCGGAAGCCCGGGCGGGCGGGCGGCGGCCAGCGGGGCGATGGCGGAGGCGAGGTCGATCATCGCGCCTCACCGCCGCCCGCGCCGAGCCGGTCGTGGGGCAGGGCGGCGCCCAGCGCGGCGTCGTCAGTCTCTATGGCCTCCACGGCGCGCAGGCTGTCGGCGGCGAGCCTGCCGGCGCGCTCGGCCAGGCGCTCGCCGGCCTCGCCGAGGGTGTTCACCGCCTGTTCCAGGGCGCGGCGGTAGACCGCGTAGACGGGGGTCGCGGGCAGCACCTGCGGCAGCGGGCGGGTGGCGCGCGCTCCAGCTGCGAGGTCGGCGGCCAGCACGCGGGCGTATTCGGTGTCCAGGTCGAGGGTGTGTGGCGGGGACGTGAGTTTCTCCATACTCTCTTTGACCGGCCCGCACCCCTCGGCGGTTCCGTGGAGAACCTAGGATTGTGCCCATGGACATCACCGTGGTCGATCATCCCCTGGCCGCCTCGCGGCTGACCCTCATGCGCGACGCGCGCAGCGACAACGCCGCCTTCCGGGCCGCCCTCGCGGACCTGGGCGCGATGCTGATCTACGAGGCCTCCCGCGACCTCGAGGTCGAGCACTTCGACACCGTCACCCCCGTGGCCACCGCGGAGGGCACCCGCCTGAAGGAGCCGCCGATCGTGGTGCCGGTCATCCGTGCCGGACTCGGCATGATCGACCCGGCGCTCTCCATGATCCCGGACGCCCAGGTCGGCTTCATCGGCCTGGCCCGCGACGAGGAGACCCACGAGCCCGTGCCGTACCTCGAGGCGCTGCCCGAGGACCTCTCGGGCCGGCCCGTCTTCGTCGTCGACCCGATGCTGGCCACCGGCGGCTCTCTGCTGCACGCCATCCACCTGCTGGTCGCCCACGGCGCCACCGACATCACCGCCGTGTGCATGGTCTCCGCCGAGCCGGGGGTCAAGGCCCTCTCCGAGTCCGGGCTGCCGGTGCGCCTGATCACCGCCGCGATCGACCCCTCGCTCAACGAGGACGCCTACATCGTGCCGGGCCTCGGCGACGCCGGCGACCGCCTCTACGGCCCGCGGAACATGGACCTGGACCACATGTGATCCGCCACGCTGGGTGCGCCCCCGCGTGCACCGTCTCCCAATCGGCTCCGTGACCACCATGGTTGGCGGACAATGCTCGCCGCGGTGGGCAGAGTTGGAGCCATGGAGAAAACTTCGGAGCCTCATTGGCGTAGCTTCGCGCTTGCCCTGGGCACCCGGGTCCGCCGGCTGCGCGTGATGCGCGGGCTGACCCAGCAGGAGCTCGCCGAGGCCTCGGGGCTTTCGCGCAACACCATCAGCATGTGGGAGCGCAACGAGACCAACCGCAAGGGCGCGACCGACCCGACGCTGTCGAACGTCTACGCCGTCGCCCGCGCCCTGGACGTGCCGCCGGCCGTCCTCCTCCCCGACGCCACGCACACCCCGGGGCCGCGCTCCACCGACGCCGGCGTGCTCGACATCGACATGCGCTGGCCGGCGGCCGAGGGCGACACCCTGACCTTCCGCGAGCGCGAGCTCCTCGGCGTCCACCAGGCGCGCGAGACGCGCGAGTCCCGGAAGGACCCGGGCAAGAGGCCGGGCACCCGCGGCGGGCGCGGGCTCAACCGCCCCGGACGCTTCCCGCGCCCCGGCGGCCGCGGGGTGCCGGGCATGGACGGGCCCGGTAATGGACGGTCGGGCAAGGACCGTTCGGGTGAGAGTTGGCCGGGCGAGGGCGGGTCGGGCGGGGACGGACCCGGCGCGGACGAGTGAGCCGACGAGTCAGCGGAACCCGCACCGTAACGGCCCGGGCCGAAGTCGCCGGGTACTAAGATCGGGGGAGTATTTGTGCCCGGTCCCCGGGCAGCCGCAACCCCGGCCCGCGGAGAGTAGGAAGGCAGCGCGACGCACGTGCGCATCATCGACTCAGTGGACTCCTGGCTGCGTGAACACCACGACGAGGTGGTCTCCTGGCGCCGGCACCTCCACGCCCACCCCGAGCTCTCCCACATGGAGGAGGACACGACCCAGTTCCTGGTCGACCGCCTCGAGGAGCACGGGCTGGAGCCGAGGCGGTTCCCCGGCACCGGCCTGATGGTCGACATCGGGCCCGCCGAGGGGGAGCGCCTGGCGTTCCGCGCCGACATCGACGCCCTGCCGATCACTGAGCGCACGGGCCTTCCCTTCGCCTCGGAGGACACCGGGGTCTGCCACGCCTGCGGCCACGACGCCCACACCACGATCGCGCTGGCCCTGGCCTGCGCCCTGGCAGACTGCGCCGACCAGCTGCGCACCGGGGTGCGCGTGATCTTCCAGCCGGCCGAGGAGGTCCTCGACGGTGGCGCGCCGGAGGTCATCGGCTTCGGCGCGCTCGACCGGGTCGCGGCCATCTACGCCGTGCACGCCGAGCCGAAGCTCAAGGTCGGCCGCGTGGGCCTGCGCACCGGGGCGATCACCTCGGCGACCGACCTCGTCGACATCAAGGTCACCGGCCCGGGCGGGCACACCTCCAGGCCCCACATGGCCGGCGACGTCGTCTACGCCCTCGGCCGCCTGGTCACCGACCTGCCCGGCCTGCTCTCCCGGCGCATCGACCCGCGCACCGGCACCGTGCTCGTCTTCGGCACCGTCAACGCCGGCTACGCGCCCAACGCGATCCCGCGCCAGGGCAACGTCACCGGCACGCTGCGCACCGCGGACATGGGCGTCTGGCGCGAGATCGAGAGCCAGTTCACGGAGATGGTCCACCAGGTCGTCGCCCCGACCGGCTGCGAGGCCCACGTCCACTACACCCGCGGGGTGCCGCCGGTGCTCAACGACGACGTGGCGACCTCGATGCTCGCCGAGGCCGTGACCTCCCTGGACCCGCACGCGGTGGTCCAGGCCCCGCAGTCCAGCGGCGGCGAGGACTTCTCCTGGTACCTCGAGCACGTGCCCGGCTCCATGGCGCGCCTGGGCTGCTGGTCCGGCGAGGGCCGCATGCAGGACCTCCACCAGGACGACCTGGTCGTCGACGAGCGCGCCCTGGCCGTGGGCGTGCGCCTCTTCGCCGCCACCGTGGACCGCTACCACCGCTCCGAGCCGCCGGCGACGGCCGGCTCCGAGGCCTCCGAGTAACCCCGCCGGCCCGCCGCCGCCCGCGGTGCCGCAGCCGCGCCAGCCCGCTGCCGCCCGCGGTGCAGGGGTGGGGGCACACCCCCGGAGTTCCGTATTTCGAATGCCCCCAGCCCGGCGGTTGGCGGGGGCCTCCGTTAAGCTTGGGCGCGTACTGCCATCACTGTGAAGCACGCCGGGCACGCGCACAATTGTGTCGTGCCCCAAACGGTATGTCTGAAACCACTGCGGAGGAGAACCCGTTGTCCAAGCGCATCGTCATCATCGGCGGAGGACCGGCCGGCTACGAGGCGGCCCTCGCCGGCGCCAAGTACGGCGCCGATATCACCCTCATCGAGGATCGCGGCATGGGCGGCTCGGCCGTGGTGCTCGACTGCGTGCCCTCCAAGTCCTTCATCGCGGGCGCGAACATCCTCACCGACCTGCGGCGCGCGGAAGACATGGGCCTCAGCCAGAAAGCGGCGGAGGCCCCTTTCCATGTCGACGCCCTGAACAACCGTGTGCGCCGGCTCGCCCGCAAGCAGTCGGCCGACATCTACTCCCAGATGCGCCGCGCCGGCGTGACCGTCATCGACGGCCACGCGAAGTTCGAGTCGCGCACCGGGAAGCTGGCCACGCACTTCGTGCGCGTGGAGCACGCCGACGGCGCGGAGAAGACCTTCGAGTGTGACCTGGTGCTGGTGGCCACCGGCGCTCACCCGCGCATCCTGCCCGGCGCCCAGCCGGACGGCGAGCGCGTGCTGACCTGGCGTGACGTCTACAACCTCAAGGACCTTCCCGAGCACCTGATCGTCGTCGGCTCTGGCGTCACCGGCGCGGAGTTCGTCTCCGCCTTCGCCGAGCTCGGCGTGAAGGTGACCATGGTCGCCTCCCGCGACCGCATCCTGCCGCACGACGACGCCGACGCCGCCGACGTCCTGGAGACCGTCCTGTCCGAGCGCAACGTCCACCTGGTCAAGCACGCCCGCGTCGAGTCCGCCGAGAACACCGGCGACGGCGTCATCGTGCGCACCACCGACGGCCGCGAGATCGAGGGCTCGCATGCCCTGATGACCGTCGGCTCCATCCCGAACACCGACGGCATGGGCCTGGAGGGTGTCGGCGTGCAGCTGACCAAGTCCGGCCACATCCACGTCGACCGCGTCTCGCGCACCAACGTACCGGGCATCTACGCCGCCGGCGACTGCACCGACCTCTTCCCGCTGGCCTCCGTGGCCGCCATGCAGGGCCGTATCGCCATGTACCACGCCCTCGGCGAGGGGGTTACCCCGATGCGCATGAAGACGGTGGCCAACGCCGTGTTCACCCGCCCCGAGATCGCCGCCGTGGGTGTCACCCAGGCCCAGGTCGAGTCCGGCGAGATCTCCGCGCGCACCATCACCCTGCCGCTGCAGACCAACCCGCGCGCGAAGATGCGCTCGCTGCGCCACGGCTTCGTCAAGCTGTTCTGCCGCCGCCACTCCGGCATCGTCATCGGCGGCGTGATCGTCGCCCCGACGGCCTCCGAGCTGATCCTGCCGGTCGCCCTCGCCGTGAGCAAGAACCTCACCGTCGCCGACCTCTCCGAGACCTTCTCGGTCTACCCGTCGCTGTCGGGCTCGATCACCGAGGCCGCCCGCCGCCTCGTCGCCCACGACGACCTGGACTAGCCTCCCGGCACCTTAGCGCCGATCCCGCCTTCCCCGGCGGGGTCGGCGTTTCCGCGTCTCCGGGGAGATTGACGACGTCCCGGTGGCGCCCGTGCGAGGTCACGTTACCCCCCGGTCGCGGGCGCTTCGCGCCCGCGCGCGCCGGACGCCGCAGGTGGGCGCGCACGGGGGAGATGTGCGACGTCGGTAATCGAAGAAAACTATCCCGCTAAAAGTGAGAGGCGACACAACAGATGCTTTAGGGTGGGCAGCACCACACCATGCCGTGCGGGGCCGGACCGGCCGCGCACCGCCCGACACGAAGCGAGGAGTCGCCACGCAATGATCGAGCACACCGTCCGCTCCCACCGCTCCGCGGAGGACTTCCCCTACGAGGAGCACCTGGCCCACAAGATCGCGCGCGTCGCCGCCGACCCGGTCGAGGTGCCCGCCGAGACGGCCGAGATGATCGTCAACCGCATCATCGACAACGCCGCCGTCAGCGCCGCCTCCGTGCTGCGCCGCCCGGTCACCGTCGCCCGCCGCCAGGCCGAGGGGCACCCCGTGGCCGAGCGCGGCGCCGCCGTCTTCGGCGTACCCGGGCGCTTCTCCGCCGAGTGGGCCGCCCTGGCCAACGGCACCGCGGTGCGCGAGCTCGACTTCCACGACACCTTCCTGGCCGCCGAGTACTCCCACCCCGGCGACAACATCCCGCCGATCGTGGCCGTCGCCCAGCACTCCGGCGCCAGCGGGCGCGACCTGATCCGCGGCATCGCCACCGGCTACGAGATCCAGGTCGACCTCGTGCGCGGCATCTGCCTGCACGAGCACAAGATCGACCACGTCGCCCACCTCGGCCCCTCGGTCGCCGCCGGCCTGGGCGCCCTACTGCACCTGGACGTCGACACCATCTACCAGGCCATCGGCCAGGCGCTGCACACCACCACCGCCACCCGCCAGTCCCGCAAGGGCCTGATCTCCTCCTGGAAGGCCTTCGCCCCGGCCTTCGCCGGCAAGATGGCCGTCGAGGCCACCGACCGCGCGATGCGCGGCGAGGGCGCGCCCGCCCCGATCTGGGAGGGCGAGGACGGCGTGATCGCCTGGCTGCTCTCCGGCCCGGACGCCGAGTACACCGTCCCGCTCCCCGCCGAGGGCGAGGAGAAGCGCGCCGTCCTGGACACCTTCACCAAGGAGCACTCCGCCGAGTACCAGTCCCAGGCGCCCATCGACCTGGCCCGGCGCATGCGCGAACGCGTCCTCGACGCCACCGGCGGCGACCTGGCCAAGGTCGAGTCCATCGTGCTGCACACCAGCCACCACACCCACTACGTCATCGGCACCGGCTCCAACGACCCGCAGAAGTTCGACCCGGACGCCTCGCGCGAGACCCTCGACCACTCGATCATGTACATCTTCGCCGTCGCCCTCGAGGACGGCGACTGGCACCACGAGCGCTCCTACGCCCCCGAGCGCGCCCACCGCCCGGGGACCGTCGAGCTGTGGCGCAAGATCTCCACCGTCGAGGACCCGGAGTGGACCCGCCGCTACCACTCGACCGACCCGGCGGAGAAGGCCTTCGGCGCCCGTGCCGTGGTGACGCTTGCCGGCGGCACCGTCATCGAGGACGAGCTGGCCCTGGCCGACGCCCACCCGGGCGGCAACCGGCCCTTCGCCCGCGGGCAGTACATCGCCAAGTTCCGCACCCTGGCCGAGGGCGTGGTCGACGACACCGAGCAGGACCGCTTCCTCGAGGCGGCCCAGGCCCTGCCCGAGCTCGACGACCTCGGCGAGCTCAACATCGAGCTGAGCGCCGAGAAGCTCGCCGAGGCCCCCGAGACCCCGGAGGGGCTGTTCTGATGGCCGGCCTCTACTCCTCGCAGATCACCCCCACCGAGCGGCGCCGCCGCCTGCGTGCGGCGCTGTCCGGGCCGTCGATCGCCCGGCTGCCCGGCGCGTTCTCCCCGCTGGTCGCCCGCGCGATCGGGGAGGCCGGCTTCGAGGGCGTCTACGTCTCCGGCGCCGTCGTCGCCGCCGACCTGGCCCTGCCGGACATCGGCCTGACCACGCTCACCGAGGTCGCCGCCCGCTCCCACCAGATCGCCCGGGCCACCGACCTGCCCGTGCTCGTCGACGTCGACACCGGCTTCGGCGAGCCGATGTCCGCCGCGCGCACCGTCTCCGAGCTCGAGGACGCCGGCGTGGCCGGCTGCCACTTCGAGGACCAGGTCAACCCCAAGCGCTGCGGCCACCTCGACGGCAAGGAGGTCGTGCCCGCCGACCTGATGGTCCGCCGGCTCTCGGCGGCCGTGCGCGAGCGCCGCGACAGCGAGTTCGTCATCTGCGCGCGCACCGACGCCGCCGGGGTGGAGGGCATCGACTCCGCCATCGAGCGCGCGAAGGCCTACCGCGACGCCGGCGCCGACCTGATCTTCACCGAGGCGCTGCACACCGAGGACGAGTTCGCCCGCTTCCGCGAGGCTGTGCCGGACGTGCCGCTGCTGGCCAACATGACCGAGCTCGGCAAGACCGAGCTGCTGCCCGCCGGCCGCCTCGAGGAGCTCGGCTACGACGCCGTGATCTACCCGGTGACCACGCTGCGCATCGCCATGGGGCAGGTCGAAAAGGCCCTCGGCGAGATCGCGGAGAGCGGCACGCAGACCGGCTGGGTCGACCGCATGCAGCACCGCGCCCGGCTCTACGAGCTGCTGCGCTACGCCGAGTACAACGACTTCGACCAGTCGGTGTCCGCCTACTCCCGCGAGAACTACGACCCGAGCAACTGACAGGACCGTAAGCAACCGCAAGGAACCACATCCGCCCGGCCTCACCGGCCGGTCACCCCGGCCGCCCGGCCGGCGGAACACGAGAGGAACCACGACCATGACCGAGCAGAACGAGCAGAAGATCTACAAGGGCCTGGCCGGCGTGCTGGCCGACTACACCGCCGTCTCCAAGGTGATGCCCGAGACGAACTCCCTGACCTACCGCGGCTACCCCGTCCAGGACCTCGTGGAGAACTGCTCCTACGAGGAGGTCACCTACCTGCTGTGGAACGGGGAGCTGCCCACCGCCGAGCAGCTCGCCGAGCACAACGCCGCCGGGCGCTCTTACCGCGAGCTCGACCCGGGCCTGGTCGCCGCCGTGCACTCCCTGCCGGAGACCTGCCACCCGATGGACGTCGTGCGCACCGCCGTGAGCTACCTGGGCACCAAGGACCCGGAGCTGTTCACCCCGGACTCCGACCACATCCGCCTGGTCGGCCACCACCTGCAGGCCCAGCTGCCCATGGCCATCGCCCTGGACATCCGCCGCCGCGCCGGCAAGGGCGTGATCGCCCCGGACCCGGACAAGGGCGTGGCTGAGAACTTCCTGACCATGGTCTTCGGCACCGAGGAGGGCTCGCCGGCGACGAACCCGGAGGACATCCGCGCCTTCGAGCAGTCCCTGATCCTCTACGCCGAGCACTCCTTCAACGCCTCGACCTTCACCGCGCGCGTGATCACCTCCACGCGCTCGGACACCTACTCCGCGATCACCGGCGCCGTCGGCGCGCTCAAGGGCCCGCTGCACGGCGGCGCCAACGAGTTCGTCATGCACGCCATGGCGGAGATCGACGACCCGGCCAAGGCCGCCGACTGGGTCAACGCCCGCCTGGACGCCAAGGACCTGATCATGGGCTTCGGCCACCGCGTCTACAAGCGCGGCGACTCGCGCGTGCCCAGCATGGAGAAGGCCTTCCGCGAGCTGGCCCGCCGTCACGACCAGGAGAAGTGGGTCGAGATGTACGAGAACATGCAGGAGGCCATGGACGCGCGCACCGGCATCAAGCCCAACCTGGACTTCCCGGCCGGCCCCGCGTACCACATCCTGGGCTTCCCCACGGACTTCTTCACCCCGATCTTCGTGGTCGCCCGCCTGGCCGGCTGGACCGCGCACATCGTCGAGCAGTTCGAGAACAACTCGCTGATCCGCCCGCTGTCCGCCTACAACGGCCCCGAGCAGCGTGCCGTCGCGGACGCGAAGCGCTGATTCATTCACCCCGTGATTTCCGACGCCCGTGGTGCGCGCACCACGGGCGACGTCGTGTGAGGGGTGGCCGTTTCCGGCCTTTCAGAGTGTTTGATTACACTTTTGGGAGTACGCGTATTCACGCGCACAATCTGCAGGCGCGCGGTCGGGCCCTGCGCGCCGGGCTCACGGAGAAAGGACCGATGCCCCGTGGTATCCGAAAACACCCCCAGTTTTGAGAAGATCCTCGTGGCCAACCGCGGGGAGATCGCCGTCCGCGCGTTCCGCGCGGCCTACGAGGTCGGCGCCTCGACGGTGGCGGTCTACCCGGCGGAGGACCGCAACTCCTTCCACCGCTCCTTCGCCAACGAGGCCGTGCGCATCGGGCGCGACGACTCGCCGGTCAAGGCTTACCTGAACATCAAGGAGATCATCCGCGCCGCCAAGAAGACCGGCGCCGACGCGATCTACCCCGGCTACGGCTTCCTCTCCGAGAACGCCGCACTGGCGCGCGCGTGCGCGGACAACGGCATCACCTTCATCGGCCCGCCGCCGGAGGTCCTGGACCTGACCGGCGACAAGGCCGCCGCCGTCGAGGCCGCCGCCGAGGCCGGCCTGCCGATCCTGGACGACTCGCCGGCCTCCGACGACATCGACACCATCGTCGAGTACGCCGAGGGCCGCGAGTACCCGCTGTTCGTCAAGGCCGTCGCCGGCGGCGGCGGGCGCGGCATGCGCTTCGTCGAGAGCCCCGACAAGCTGCGCGAGCTGGCCGCGGAGGCCTCCCGCGAGGCGGCCGCCGCCTTCGGCTCCGGCGAGGTCTACGTCGAGCGCGCCGTGATCGACCCGCAGCACATCGAGGTCCAGATCCTCGGCGACACCGCCGGTAACGTCATCCACCTCTACGAGCGCGACTGCTCCCTGCAGCGGCGCCACCAGAAGGTCGTCGAGATCGCCCCGGGCCAGCACCTCGACCCGGAGCTGCGCGAGCAGATCTGCGCCGACGCGGTGCGCTTCTGCGAGCACATCGGCTACCAGGGTGCGGGCACCGTCGAGTTCCTCGTCGACCGCGAGGGCCGCCACGTCTTCATCGAGATGAACCCGCGCATCCAGGTCGAGCACACCGTGACCGAGGAGGTCACCCAGGTCGACCTGGTCAAGTCGCAGATGCAGATCGCCGCCGGTGCCACCCTCGAGGACCTGGGCCTGCGCCAGGAGAACATCCACACCTCGGGCGCGGCCCTGCAGTGCCGCATCACCACCGAGGACCCGAACAACGGCTTCCGGCCCGACACCGGCACCATCACCTCCTACCGCTCGCCGGGCGGCGCCGGCGTGCGCCTCGACGGCGCGGCCCAGCTCGGCGGCGAGATCACCCCGAACTTCGACTCCATGCTGGTCAAGATGACCTGCCGCGGGCCGAACTTCGCCACCGCCGTCGCCCGTGCCCAGCGTGCGCTCGCCGAGTTCGACGTCTCCGGTGTGACCACCAACATCGGCTTTTTGCGCGCCCTGCTGCACGAGGACGACTTCCAGCACAACCGGATCTCGACCTCCTTCATCGCCGACCACTCCTGGCTGCTGCAGGCCCCGCCGGTCGACGATGAGCCCAGCCGCATCCTCGAGTACCTCGCCGAGGTCACCGTCAACCGCCCGCACGGCGAGCCCTTCGAGGCCGTGCGCCCGCGGCTGAAGCTGCCCGAGCTCGACGAGTCCGCCCCGCTGCCGCGCGGCTCGCGCGACGAGCTGCTGCAGTACGGCCCGGAGGAGTTCGCCCGCCGGCTGCGCAAGTCGGACGCGTTGAAGCTGACCGACACCACCTTCCGCGACGCCCACCAGTCGCTTTTGGCCACCCGCGTGCGCGGCGAGGCACTCATCCCGGCCGCCCGTGCCGTCTCCCGGATGACGCCGAACCTGTTCAGCGTCGAGGCCTGGGGCGGGGCGGCCTACGACGTGGCCATGCGCTTCCTGCACGAGGATCCGTGGGTGCGCCTGGACGACCTGCGCCAGGCGATGCCCAACGTCAACATCCAGATGCTGCTGCGCGGGCGTAACACCGTCGGCTACACCCCGTACCCGGACGAGGTCTGCAAGGCCTTCGTCCAGGAGGCCGCCGACAGCGGCGTGGACGTCTTCCGCATCTTCGACGCGCTCAACGACATCTCGCAGATGCGCCCGGCCATCGACGCCGTCCTCGAGACGGGCACCACGGTCGCCGAGGTCGCCATGGCCTACTCCGGCGACCTGACCGACCCGAACGAGGACCTCTACACGCTGGACTACTACCTGCGCCTGGCCGAGCAGATCGTCAACTCCGGCGCGCACATCCTGGCCATCAAGGACATGGCCGGCCTGATGCGGCCGGCCGCGGCCAAGAAGCTGGTCAAGGCCCTGCGCCACGAGTTCGACCTGCCGGTGCACGTGCACACCCACGACACCGCCGGCGGCTCGCTGGCGACCTACCTGGCCGCCGCCGAGGCCGGCGCGGACGCCGTGGACGCCGCCAGCGCCCCGATGTCGGGCACCACCTCGCAGCCCTCGCTGTCCGCGGTGGTGGCCGCCTTCGCCAACACCTGGCGCGACACCGGCGTGGACCTGCAGGCCGTCTGCGACCTGGAGCCCTACTGGGAGGCCGTGCGCGCCCTGTACAAGCCCTTCGAGGCCGGCGTGCCCGGCCCGACCGGGCGCGTCTACCACCACGAGATCCCGGGCGGGCAGCTGTCCAACCTGCGCGCGCAGGCCACGGCCCTGGGCCTGGCCGACCGCTTCGAGCTCATCGAGGACACCTACGCCGACGTCAACGAGCTGCTGGGGCGCCCGACCAAGGTCACCCCGTCCTCGAAGGTCGTCGGTGACCTGGCGCTCGCCCTGGTGGGCAGCGGCGTGACCGTCGCCGAGTTCGCCGAGGACCCGAAGGCCCACGACATCCCGGACTCGGTCATCGCGTTCCTGCGCGGCGAGCTGGGCACCCCGCCCGGCGGCTGGCCCGAGGAGCTGCGCGAGAAGGCCCTGGCCGGACGCAAGGAGAGCCCGGACCCGCTCAAGGACCTCGAGCCGGAGGACTCCGAGGCCCTGCACTCCAAGGACCGCGCCACGCGCCGCAAGACGCTGGACCGCCTGCTCTTCCCGAAGCCCGCGAAGGACTTCGCCGAGCACCGCCAGCGCTACGGCGACGTCTCGCGCCTGGAGGACCGCGAGTTCTTCTACGGTCTGGAGGAGGGCGTCGAGCGCGTCATCCAGATTCCGGATTCCTCGCGGCGCATGACCGTGCGTCTCGACGCCGTCGGCGAGCCCGACGCGAAGGCCATGCGCTCGGTGGTCTGCACCGTCAACGGCCAGGTCCGCCCGCTGCGCGTGCGCGACCACTCGGTCGAGTCGGTGACCTCCTCGGTGGAGAAGGCCGACCCGTCCGTCGAGGGCCAGGTGCCCGCGCCGTTCGCCGGCGTGGTCACGGTGACCGTCGAGCAGGGCGAGGAGGTCAAGGCCGGCGACCAGGTCGCCGTGATCGAGGCGATGAAGATGGAGGCCTCCATCTCCGCCACCGTCGACGGCACCGTCGAGCGCGTGGTGATCAAGCAGGCCACCAAGGTCGAGGGCGGTGACCTGATCGTCGAGATCGCCTGACGGCGCCGGGCGCCCGGCGGCCCGGTCCGGCCGCTGAGGCGTACGGCCCGGACAGAGACGGCGGGGATGATCCCGCCGGGCGGCGTCTTTCTCAGATCAGCTCTCGAGCACGCGGAACGAGTAGGTGTTGAACACGGGTTCGTGGATCTCCAGCTCGTAGCTCTGCCCGCGTGCGTCGGCGCCCTCGCGCAGCGACTCGATCTCCGCCGCGTTGAAGCGGTTGACGGTGACGGTCAGCGCGCAGGCGACGATCACGGCGACAGCTACGGCCGCAGCGATGACTTTCGCGGTGGTGGACATACCCGTGGAGGGTAGGGGAACACCGCGCCGGATCGTTACGGCTTCGATACGCCCGGGCGAGACACCCGGCCGAGACACCCGGCCGGGCCGCCCCGCGCTACTTGATCTCGAGCAGCTGCTCGCCCTTGGTCACGCCGGCGCCCTCCTCGGCGGTCAGCCCGGTGACCGTGCCGGCCTTGTGGGCCTTGACGGGGTTCTCCATCTTCATCGCCTCGAGCACGGCCACCACGTCACCCTCGGCGACCTCGTCGCCCTCGGAGACGTTGACCTTGATCACGGTGCCCTGCATCGGGGCGAGCACGGCGTCGCCGGAGGCGGCGGTCGCCTTGCCGGTGGCGCGGCGCTTGCGGGTCTTGCGCCGCGGGGTGAACCCGCCCAGGGAGAGCGAGGAGGGCAGCGCGATCTCGACGCGGCGGCCGTTGATCTCGACGACGACCTTGTGGTTCGGGTCGGTGCCGTCCTCGTCGGCGGTCTCGGTCGGGTCGGTGAACGGCTCGATGGGGTTGTCCCACTCCTCCTCGATCCACTTGGTGTAGACCGAGAAGCCGTCCTCGTCGCCGATGAAGGCCGGGTCGGAGACGATCAGGCGGTGGAAGGGCAGCACGGTCGGCATGCCCTCGACGGTGTACTCGTCCAGGGCGCGCCGGGAGCGCTCGAGAGCCTCGGTGCGGTCCTCGCCGTAGACGATCAGCTTGGCCAGCATGGAGTCGAACTGGCCGCCGACCACGGAGCCCTCGCGCACGCCGGAGTCGACGCGCACGCCCGGGCCGGACGGCTCATGGTAGCCGGTGACGGTGCCGGGCGTCGGCATGAAGTTGGATCCGGCGTCCTCGCCGTTGACGCGGAACTCGAAGGCGTGCCCGCGCGGGGTCGGGTCCTCGGTGAAGCGCAGCTTTTCGCCCTCGGCGATGCGGAACTGCTCGCGGACCAGGTCGATGCCGGTGGTCATCTCGGTGACGGGGTGCTCGACCTGCAGGCGGGTGTTGACCTCCAGGAAGGAGACCAGGCCGTCGGAGCCGACGAGGTACTCGACGGTGCCGGCGCCGTAGTAGCCGGCCTCGCGGCAGATGCGCTTGGCCGAGGAGTGGATCAGCTCGCGCTGCTCGTCGGTCAGGTAGGGCGCGGGGGCCTCCTCGACGAGCTTCTGGAAGCGTCGCTGCAGCGAGCAGTCGCGGGTGCCCACGACGATGACGTTGTCGTGCTGGTCGGCGAGGACCTGGGCCTCGACGTGGCGGGCGCGGTCGAGGTAGCGCTCGACGAAGCACTCGCCGCGGCCGAAGGCGGTGGTGGCCTCGCGGGTGGCGGACTCGTAGAGCTCGGCGACCTCGTCGAGCTCGTGGGCGACCTTCATGCCGCGCCCGCCGCCGCCGAAGGCGGCCTTGATGGCGATGGGCAGGCCGTGCTTCCCGGCGAAGGCGACGACCTCGTCGGCGTCGGCGACCGGGTCCTGGGTGCCGGGCACCATCGGGGCGTCGGCGCGCTCGGCGATGTGGCGGGCGGTGACCTTGTCGCCGAGGGCGGCGATGGACTCCGGCGAGGGCCCGATCCAGATCAGCCCGGCGTCGATGACGGCGCGGGCGAAGTCGGCGTTCTCGGCCAGGAAGCCGTAGCCGGGGTGCACGGCGTTGGCGCCGGACTTGCCGGCGGCGGCGACGATCTTCTCGATGTCCAGGTAGGTCTCGGCGGCCGTCGAGCCGCCCAGGGCGAAGGCCTCGTCGGCCATCTCGACGAAGGGGGCGCCGGCGTCCGGTTCGGCGTAGACGGCCACGGAGGCGATTCCCGCGTCCTTGGCGGCGCGGATGACGCGCACGGCGATCTCTCCGCGGTTGGCCACGAGGACCTTGCTGATCTTCCGGGATTCGACGGCCACTGTCACTCTCCTGGGCTCGGTTGGGGCGTGGACGGGTGCTTGTTTCGGCACCGTAACTTACGCCAGTCTAGGGCACGCGACAAAAATTGAGCGAATCCTCATGTTTCGGCGCGCCGATTTCGACGTCCCGTCTATCGCACCGTCGGCGGGAACAGTTACGGGGGTGCCGCGCCGACAGGCGGCGCTGTTGTTGCGCTGGGGCTGTAGAAATGGGGTCATTGCGCCGGGCGCCGGCCCCGGCGTGGCCGGGGCCGGCGCGGTCGGTCCGGCGCGCGTGCCCGCGCGGTGCCGGTGCGAAAAACGGGTGCCACGCGAAGGCGCGGCACCCGTCGGTGGGGGAGCGGTCTAGGGCTCCTCGCCGGTGCGGATCGGCATGCGGATCATGTTGCCCCACTCGGACCACGAGCCGTCGTAGTTGCGCACGTTGTCGAAGCCGAGCAGGTACTTCAGCACGAACCAGGCGTGCGCGGAGCGGTCGCCGAGCTGGCAGTAGGTGACCGTGGGCGCGTCCGGATCGAGCGCGGAGTAGTTCTCGCGCAGCTCCTCGACCGGGCGGAAGTTGTTGTTGAAGTGCACCGCGGAGCGCCACGGGGCGTGCACGGCACCCGGGATGTGGCCGGAGCGCTCGACCGACTTCGGCGCGTAGTTCTGGTCGGAGGCCTTGCCGGTGTACTCGTCGATGTCGCGGACGTCGATCAGTGAGAGCCCGTTCTCGCCGCGGGCGGCGGCGAGCACCTCGTCGACGAAGACGCGGGCCGAAGAGTCGTCGCGCTCGACGACGGGGTAGTCGGTGGCCGGGTACTCGGGCACGGCGAAGGAGGTGTCGCGCTCCTCGGCCATCCAGGCGTCGCGGCCGCCGTCGAGGAGGCGGACGTCCTCGTGGCCGAACAGCTCGAAGACCCACAGGGTGTAGGCGGCCCACCAGTTGGACTTGTCGCCGTAGATGACCACGGTGTCGTCGCGGGAGATGCCCTTCTCGCGCATCAGGCGGGCGAAGGCCTCGCCGTCGATGAAGTCGCGGGTGACCGGGTCGTTGAGGTCGCGCTGCCAGTCGATGCGCACGGCTCCGGGGATGTGCCCGATGTCGTAGAGGAGCGCGTCCTCGTCGGACTCGACGACCCGCAGCCCCTTGACGCCGAGCCGGGCGGAGAGCCACGCGGCGGTGACCAGCCGCTCCGGTTGGGCGTACTGCTGGAAGGGTGGGTGCGGATCAAACGGCACTGGCACGATGGTGACCTTTCTGCTGCCGGGACTGCTTCGTCGCCCACACGCGGGGATCGGTGGGGGCGACGTATATTTGTACCCCCACGATACCGCCGTGGGGCCCCGCGGTCACGCAGACGGACGCGCCATGACGCAGTTCACGGCATGGCGTGTGTCGGGCGGGCGTCGGGCCGGCGCGGGACCTACCGGTCCAGCAGCGTGGCCACGCAGTCCGGGTCGGCGTCGGAGAGCATCTGGCGGCAACGGTCGTACTCGTCGTCCTCGTCGATCAGCTTCGCGGCACGGGCCAGCGCGGCGATGGCGCGCAGCACGCCCTGGTTCGGCTCGTGCGAGAAGGGCACCGGGCCCCAGCCCTTCCAGCCGTTGTGGCGCAGGCGGTCCAGGCTGCGGTGGTAGCCGGTGCGCGCGAAGGCGTAGGCGACGAGCTTGTCTTCGTCGGCGGCCTTCTCCCCGGCCGCCTCGAGGGCGTCGAGGGCCTGCTCGGCGCGGGAGGCCCACACCAGCGGGCTGTCCGGGTGGGCGATGGCCGTGGCCGGGGTCTGCGGGTCGTGCGCCTCTGCGGCCGGGTCGGCGGGCAGGTGGACCGGGGGCGGGGCGAGCATGTCGTTGATCTCCATGGCGCCCACACTAACCCGCTACGGGCCACGCACGCCCGCGGCCCGGTCACCTGCTGATACAATTCCACGCGGTTATCGCCCGGGTCCGGGGCCGGCGCCGTGGGGCGGCGCGTCCGGGCCCGGGCACGGCGCGCGCGGTCCGTCCACCGCGCGGCGCGAAGGACGACGACGGGACGGGGAAGAGGACCGCTGGTTCTGAGGTGACTACGAGCGTGGACAACTCCGGGCACCCGGGTGGTCTCGGCACCGCGAAATACCGCTACGACCTCGACGGACTGCGCGGCATCGCCATCGCCTTCGTCGTCATCTTCCACGTCTTCGTCGGCCGGGTCTCCGGCGGCGTCGACGTCTTCCTGCTGCTGTCGGGCTACTTCTTCCTGGGTTCCCAGCTGCGCTACGCCGAGCGCCCCGACGCCTCGCTGAACATGTGGTGGCCGATCTGGCGCACCGCACGCAGGCTCCTGCCGTCGCTGGTCCTCGTGCTCACGGCGACCACGCTCGCCGTGGCCTGGTTCGTGCCCGCGCTGCGCCAGCTCGGCGTCGCCAATCAACTCGTGGCCAGCCTGTTCTACTACCAGAACTGGGAGCTGGCGAACCAGGGCCAGGCCTACGGTGCGGCCTCGGCGACGACCAGCCCGCTGCAGCACATCTGGTCGATGTCGGTGCAGGGGCAGTTCTACCTGTGCGCCGTGCTGCTCGGCTGGATTATCGCGGTGATCCTGCGCCGCCAGCGCCGCGCCGGGCGCGAGAGTGTCACCCCGGCCGTGCGCATCGCCGGGCCGGTGCTCATCGCCGCCACGGTGCTCTCCTTCTGCTACGCGGTCCACCTGCACCGAGTGGACCAGGCGCTGAACTACTACTCGACGTTCTCGCGCATGTGGGAGCTGACCCTCGGTGCGGTCCTGCTGCTCTACGGCTCGCGCATCCACCTGGCCCGCTGGGCCCGCGAGGTCTGCACCGTCGTCGGCCTGGCCATGGTGGTCACCACCGGCCTGCTCTTCGACGGCGCCGCCTACTTCCCGGGCCCCTGGACGCTCTACCCGCTGGGCGGGGCCGTGCTGGTCATCCTCGGCGGCGGCCGGGTGGCCTCGGTGCTGGCGAGCCGCTTCGCGCGCTGGCTCGGCGGCATCGCCTACGCGCTCTACCTGTGGCACTGGCCGATCCTCATCCTGTCGACCGTGATGCTCGGCATGACCCGCCCGCCGGTCTGGCTGGGCGTGCTCGTCATCGCCGGCTCCCTGGTGCTGGCCGACCTGACCCACCGCTTCATCGAGAGCCCGCTGCAGCAGAAGGCCAAGCGCCCGACGCGCTCGGAGAACCGCGTGGCCGACGCCTCGCGCAAGGTGGTCAACGAGACCCCGGCGCTGCTGCGCGCCGCCGGTGGCGTGACCGTCGCTCTGGTCGCCTCCGGCCTGTTGTCGGTGCCCGGGGCCTGGCAGTCCAGCGTCAGCCAGGTCGAGGACGGCACCCTGGACCCGGCCGACCACCCGGGCGCGCGCGTGCTCACCGGCGCGAAGGCCCCGGAGGGCGTCAAGCCCGGCCCGGACCCCTACGCGCTGGCGGACACCGTCTCGCCGGCGTGGGCCGCCGGCTGCATGTCCACCTTCGAGGACGACCCGGACGAGCTGGTCATCGACCGCTACACCGGCGAGGAGGCCGAGCACTGCATCTTCGGCGACAAGGACGCCGAGGTCGAGGTCTACCTGATCGGCGGCTCGCACGCTGAGCAGTGGATGGCCCCGATGGACGAGCTGGGCAAGAAGCACGGCTTCAAGGTCGTGCCGCTGGTGCGCCAGTCCTGCCCGGCCTTCGTCACCGAGCTCGACGGCGTCTTCGACGAGGGCTGCCAGATCTTCAACCAGCGCGTCATCGAGCGCATCGAGGAGCGCCAGCCGGACCTGGTGGTCTCCAACTCCACGCGCCCGCTGCTCGAGCTCGGCGAGACCATCGACTCGGTGCCGCAGTCCTACATCACCCTGTGGGACTTCCTGGCCGGCGAGGGCATCCCGTTCCTCGGCCTGCGCGACAACCCCTGGTTCCTCCTCGAGGACGGCGGGCCCGACATGGTCTCGCAGTGCCTCGAGGAGGGCAACGACTTCCACGACTGCGGCCGCCCGATCGACCACATCTACGCCGACTCCGACCCGGCGCGGCCCTACCTGGAGGCCCGCCCCGACATGCTCGCGGTGGACACCTCCGGCTGGTTCTGCCCGGACGGCTTCTGCGGCGCGGAGATGGGCAACATCTACATGTGGCGCGACGGCAACCACATGTCCGACGACTTCGCCCTCTCGCTGCAGGACCTGCTGTGGGCGCAGCTGCGCAAGCTCCTGCCGCCGGAGGCCGACGGGTTGCTTGACGACGCCGCGTCCGCCGACGAGGCGGGCACCTCCGGCGCGGAGACCACGGCCGGGCGCAGCCCGGCCCAGGGCGCGGGCGGCGCGGGCGGTGCCGGTGCCGCGGGCGGCACGGGCAGCACGGGCGGTGCGGGGCAGGCCCCGCAGGCGCCGAGCCGTCAAAAGAACACCTACGGCAACGGCACGGGGCCGTCCGCGGGTGCGGGCTACGGCACCGGCGGCTACGGCAGCACCTACGGCACCGGGGACGGATCCGGCTACGGCAGTCAGCAGGGGCAGGGCTACGCCCCGCCGGCCTACGGCGGCGGTTACGGCTACGGCTACTGAGCCCGGCCGATGGTCACCGGGCTGAACCGGTCAGCCGACCCGGGGAGAGCCCCTCAGCGGGCCCAGAAGGCGCTGACCGGGTAGCCGAAGGCGTTGAGCGCCCGGCGTAGCAGCGGCAGCGACAGCCCGATCACCGAGGAGGGGTCGCCCTCGATGCGGTCGATGAACCAGCCGCCGAGCGCCTCCAGGGTGAAGGCCCCGGCGCACTCGAGAGGCTCGCTGGAGGCCGCGTAGGCGGCGATCTCGTCCTCGCGGGCGTCGGCGAAGAAGACGCGTGTGCCGGCCGTCTCGACGATCTCGCGGCCGTCGGGGCCGATCACGCAGTGCCCGGTCAGCAGGTCCGCCGCCTTGCCGGCCTGGGCGCGCCAGCGCTCGACGACACGCTCGGCGGTGTGCGGCTTACCCTGCAGCTCGCCGTCGAGCAGCAGCATCGAGTCGCAGCCGATGACGACGGCGGGCGTGTCGCCGTCAAGGCGCGCGCGCACCGCGCGCGCCTTGGCCACGGCGAGGGCGGCCACGACGTCGGCGGGCGCGGCGTCGTCAAGCGAGGAACGGATGGCGTCCTCGTCGACGTCGGCGGGGATGAGCTCCGGCTCGCAGCCGCCGGCGTGCAGCAGCGCGGCGCGCGAGGGGGAGCGGGAGGCCAGGATCAGGCGCACGGGTTCGGGCACGGGCGTACTCACCGGTAGGTCAGCGTGCGGAAGGCGGCCGGGTTGAAGCCCGCGACGTGCAGGCGGCGGGCGCCGGTGTGGCCCCAGTCGTTGCGCTCGCGCTCCTGCGGTCCCGAGGAGCGGCGCGCGACGTCGTGGAGCACCTTGTCCAGGGCGGCGATCTCGACGTCGTCCGGGTGCCCGCTCAGGACGGTGAACATCGGTTGCGCAGTGGTCATCGTTCCTCCTTACAGCGGGGTGTTCGGGTGCTTCTTGGCCGGCGGGTAGATGACCTTACGGTCGAACAGGCGCAGGCCCTCGACGAGCTGGCCGCGCGTCTGGTTCGGCGGGATGACGGCGTCAACCAGGCCGCGCTCGGCGGCCAGGTACGGGGTGAGCGCCTCGGCCTCGTACTCGGCGGTGAACTTCTCGCGCATCGCGGCGGTGTCCTTGCGGCGGCGCTCGGCCTTGGCCAGCTCCGCGGCGTGGATCTCCGGGACAGCGACGTCCGCGGTCACCGCGGCGATCTCCGCGGTCGGCCAGGCGAAGACGAGGTCCGCGCCCAGGTGCTTGGCGCCCATGACCATCGCCGCCGCACCCATCGCCTTGCGGGTGACCACAGTCAGCGTGCCGACGGCGGCCTCCGCGTAGGCGGCGGCCAGCTTGCCGGTGCAGCGCACCACGCCGGCCAGCTCCTCGCCGGTGTCCGGCAGGAAGCCGGGCACGTCGACGAAGGTGACCACCGGGATGTTGAAGGAGTCCGCCACGCGGATGAAGCGGGCGGCCTTCTCGGCGGCGGCCGCGCTCAGGCAGCCGGCCAGGGCGACCGGCTGGTTGGCCACGACGGCCACCGCGCGGCCCTCGATGCGACCGAAGCCGGTGACGACGTTGTCGGCGTAGGCCGCCTGCAGCTCGAGGAACCAGCCGTTGTCGACGACGCGCTCGATGACCTCGCGGACGTCGTAGGGCACCGTGGAGTCGTCCGGGATGACGGCGTCGAGCTCGCGGTCACGGTCGGTGACGTTCTCGCTGATCGGGCCGGTCACACGCGCGTCCAGGTCGCGCGGGGCCTCGGCGCGGTTGTTGGCCGGCAGCACGCCGAGCAGCTCGGCGACGGCCGTGACCGCGGAGGCGTCGTCGGCGGCCGTCAGGTGCGCGGTGCCGGAGGTCGCCGCGTGCGCCTGCGCGCCGAGGTCGGCGGCCGGGTCGACCTCGGCGCCGGTGACGGTGGTGATGATCTCCGGCGGGGTCAGGCTCACCGCGGCGCCGCCCTCGACCATGACCGTGAAGTCGGCCAGGGAGGCCAGCAGCGCGTGCGGGCCGGTCAGCTCGCCGGTGACGACGCTGATCTGCGGGATCAGGCCGGAGGCCTTGGCCTGCCCGGCGATGATCGTGGAGTAGAAGGCCATCGCGGCGACGTTCTCGGCGGCACGCGCGCCGGCGCCCTCGAGGAAGGCGACCAGCGGCACGCCGGTGGTGGCGGCCAGCTTCTGGACCTTGGTGATCTTCTCGCCGTGGACCTCGCCGAGGCGGCCGTCGAAGATGTCGCGGTCCTGGGCGAACACGCAGATCTTGCGGCCGTCCACGGTGCCGTAACCGGCGACGATGCCGTCGGTGGCGGGGCGGTCGGCGTCCAGGCCGTGCGCCTCCACGCGGTGGCGGGCCAGGGCGTCGATCTCGACGAAGGAGTCGTGGTCCAGCAGGTGCTCGACCCGCTCCCGGGCGGTCAGCCGCCCGGCCTCGTGGGTCGCCTCGACGGCCTTCTCGCCCCGCGGGGCGTGGGCCTCCTCGAGGCGCTGCTGGAGTCCGGCCAACTTTCCGGCGGTGGTGGAAAGATCAGTCATGGGCTTCGATTCTAGATCGTCAGCGGTCTGTTGCCGGGACCGCCTCCGCCCGCCGCGTGCGCCCGGAGCCCGTGACGCGCGGGTGGCACCCGCGCCGGGACGCGCTCAGCGCCTGCGGTCGCGGGCGGTGCGCGTCCGTGGCGGGCTAGATGTAGGAGACGCCGGGCAGCGGTGCGGAGGAGATTCCCGAGAACATATCGCCCGGGGCGGCCCAACCGTTTCGCCCCGCCGGGCACGACCCGCCGCGGCGGGCGGCGACGCGCCCGCGGCCCGGGGTGCCGATAGCGGCCGCGGCGGTGGTGCGGCCGACGGCGACGACGGTGGCCAGCGCGGCCAGCTCGTCGGCGGTCGGGGAGCCGTTGGTGACGGTGAAGAGGGGAGACATCTTTTTCTTGTCCTTCCGGGTGTTCGGTGGGCGGGGGCGGGGTGGGCTGCTTCGGTGGGCGGCTGGATCAGAGCGGCATGTTGCCGTGCTTGCGCGCCGGGCGGGTCTTCCGCTTGGTGGCCAGCAGGCGCAGGGCGCGGGCGATCTCGCCGCGGGTCTCGCTGGGCAGGATCACCGCGTCGACCAGGCCGCGCTCGGCGGCGAGGTACGGGTTGAGGATGTAGTCGTCGTACTCGCGCTCGAGGCGGGCGCGCAGCGCGGCGACCTCGGCCTCGGCGTCCTCGGGGGAGTGGTTCGCCACGGCCTCGGCCTCGGCGGCCTTGAGCGTGCGGCGGTGGATGAAGCCGACCGCGCCGGCCGCGCCCATCACCGCGATCTGCGCGGTGGGCCAGGCCAGGTTGAGGTCCGCGCCCAGGCCCTTGGAGCCCATGACGCAGTAGGCGCCGCCGTAGGCCTTGCGCATGGTCACCGTGATCTTCGGGACGGTGGCCTCGGCGTAGGCGTAGAGCAGCTTCGCGCCGCGGCGCAGGATGCCCTGGTGCTCCTGGTCGGCGCCGGGCAGGAAGCCGGGCACGTCGACGAGCATGACCACCGGGATGTTGAAGGCGTCGCAGGTGCGCACGAAGCGGGCGGCCTTCTCGGCGGCGTCGATGTCCAGGCAGCCGGCGAAGTGGGTCGGCTGGTTGGCCACGAACCCCACCGAGGCGCCCTCGACGCGGCCGAAGGCGCAGACGACGTTCTCGGCGCGCTCGGCCTGGATCTCGAGGAACTCGCCGTCGTCGGCCACGGCGGCGACCACGTCGCGCACGTCGTAGGGGGTGCTCGGCGAGTCCGGGATGATCGAGTCGAGGGCGAGGTCGGTCTCGGTCAGCGAGTCCGCGATCTGCCCCTCCTCGACCTCGGCGGGCTCGACGGGGGCGAGCTCGCGGTTGTTGCCGGGCAGGTAGCTGACCAGCTCCTGGACCCACTCGAGGGCGTCGGTGTCGTCGGCGGCGGTGTAGTGGGAGTTGCCGGCGGTGGTCATGTGCACCTCGGCGCCGCCGAGCTCGGCCTGGGTGATCTTCTCGCCGGTGACGGTGGTGATCACGTCCGGGCCGGTGACGAACATCTTCGCCGAGTCGCGGACCATGACCACGAAGTCGGTCAGCGCGGGCGAGTAGGCGTTGCCGCCGGCGCAGGCGCCCATGATCACGGAGATCTGCGGGACCACGCCCGAGGCGCGCACGTTGTGGTAGAAGGTCTGCGCGATGAAGTCGAGCGAGACCACGCCGTCCTGGATGCGCGCGCCGGCGCCCTCGTAGAGGCCGATCAGCGGGCGGCCGGTCTCGCAGGCCAGCTGCTGCAGCTTGGTCATCTTCTCGCCGTAGACCTCGCCGAGGGCGCCGCCGAAGACGGTGCCGTCCTGGGAGAACACGCAGACCTCGCGGCCGTCGATGGTGCCCCAGCCGCAGATGATGCCGTCCGTGACCGGGCGGCGCTTGTCCATCCCGAAGGCGTGGGTGCGGTGGCGGGCCAGCTCGTCGATCTCGACGAAGCTGCCCTCGTCGAGCAGGACGTCCAGGCGCTCGCGGGCGGTCAGCCGCCCCTTGTCGTGCACCTTGTCCACGGCGGCCTGGCCCATCGGCAGGCGGACCTCGGCGCGCCGCCGGCGGAGGTCGTCGTTGCGCTCGGCGGTCGTCGGCGGGGCGGTGAGCACCGCCGAAGATGAGGGATCAGTCATGTTCGGCGATAGTAACCATCCCGGGCAAATGTTTCAAGACCGAAGTGATCGGGATTTGCCGCGCCACCTGCGTCACCCCAGGTTACGGTGCCGAAGGTTGGCGGAAAATTATTCGCTCCACCTACTCTGGTCGGCGTGAACATCACCACCGTGCGCGAGGCCCTCGCGGAGTTCTACCCGTCCATCGAGTACGTCGAGGAGACCGGCTCGACCAACGCCGACCTCATCGACGCCGCCGACCCCGTCGACCGCACCGTGCTGCTGGCCGGGCACCAGTCCGCCGGCCGCGGGCGCAAGGGCCGCAGCTTCACCGCCCCGCCCGGCACCCAGCTGATCTTCTCCGTGGTCTACCGCCCGGCCGCCGAGGTCTTCGCCGGCCCCGTCTCCGAGGTCCTCGACAGGCTCGGCCTGCTGCCGCTGACCGCCGGCCTGGCCTTCTCCGACGTCGTGGCCGGCTCGAAGCTGAAGTGGCCCAACGACGTGCTCGTGCGCGGCAAGAAGGTCTGCGGCATCCTCGCCGAGGCCGACGGCCTGGGCGAGGACCACCCGCGCATCGTCCTCGGCTGCGGGCTGAACGTCTCCATCGCGCCCGAGGACCTGCCGGTGCCCACCGCGACCTCGCTGGCCATCGAGAACGACCTCCTTGCGGGTGAGGGCATGGAGGCCGTCGCCGTCGCCGTGCTCACCGCCCTCGAGCGCCGCGTGCGCCAGTGGGAGTCCGGCTCGCCGCAGCTGCTGACCGACTACCGCGCCGCCAGCGGCACCATCGGCCAGGCCGTGCGCGTGGAGACCCCCTCGGACACCATCTACGGCGTGGCCGAGGGCATCGCCGAGGACGGCGAGCTCGTCGTCGTCGACGACCAGGGCATCCACCGCACCCTCTCGGCCGGCGACGTCACCCACCTGCGACCCTGGCGGCCCGGCCAGTGACGCCCGGCCGCGACCCGCACGCCGCGCCGGCGCCCCGGGCGCGGCGCCCCGAGCGGCTCATCGTCGACCTGAGCGCCCCGCTGGGCTCGCTGACCTTCGCCGTGCTCGAGTGCGTCCTGATCACGGCCCTGGCCTGGATCGCCGTCGGCTACCTCGACGGCCCGGGTGCGGGCACCGTCAGCGTCGACGTGCGCAACGGCATCGTCGGCGTGTGGGCGATCCTGCTGGCCTGGCGCCTGCTGCTGCCGCTGTTGCGCGCCCGCCACCAGCTCTTCCAGCTGACCGACCGGCGGATCCGCGTGCGCCCGGCCAAGCTGACCGCGCGCACCGGCAGCATCCGCCTCGCGGACGTCCTCGACGCCAACCGGCGCCGCCGCGGCACCGTCTCGCTCATGGTGCGCGGCTACGAGCGCCCCCTCGTCTTCGAGCGCGTCGCGCACACGCGCAAGGTCGTCGGACTCATCCGCGAACGCCTGCGCTGACACCCCGCGCCGGGCGGGCGGCGTGAGCGCGCACGCGCCGACGCCGCAGCGCACCCACGCCGCGCCAGGGCCGCCCACGTGGGGGAGGGGCGGCGTCGGCAATCGGGCCGCGCACTAGGATGAGCACCGTGACTGACTCCGGAAACCCCCACGCCCACGCCCCCGGAACGCCCACCGTCGCCGTCATCGGCGACGGTCAGCTCGCGCGCATGATGCAGACCGCGGCCATCGAGCTCGGCCAGTCGGTGCGCCTGCTCGCCGGCGCCCCCGACGCCTCCGCCGCCCAGGTCGCAGCCGACTGCGTCCAGGGCGACTACCACGAGCTCGCCGACCTCGAGCGCGCCGTCGAGGGGGCTGACGCCGTCACCTTCGACCACGAGCACGTGCCCAACCGGCACCTGCGCACCCTGCTCGACCGCGGCGTCGTCGTCGAGCCGCGCCCCGAGGCGCTCATCTTTGCCCAGGACAAGCTCGAGCAGCGCCGCCGCCTCCACGAGCTCGGCCTGCCCGTGCCGCCGTTCGCGGCCATCGAGTCGATTGACGACGCCGTGGAGTTCTTCGAGCGCGTCGACGGCGCCGTCTGCCTGAAGGCGACGCGCGGCGGCTACGACGGCCACGGCGTGTGGTTCCCCGGGGACCTCGAGGACCTGAAGAAGCTGGCGGAGAAGCTGCTGGGCGACGAGGTCCCGCTGATGGCCGAGGAGAAGGTACCCTTCACCCGCGAGCTGTCCGCGATGGTCGCGCGCAACCGCAGCGGCGAGTGCGTCGCTTGGCCCGTCGTCGAGTCCGTGCAGGCCGACGGCATCTGCCACGAGGCCGTCGCCCCGGCGCCCGGGCTGCCCGTCGACATCGAGCGCGGCACCCGCACCCTGGCCGAGACCATCGCCCGCGAGCTGGACGTCACCGGCGTGCTGGCCGTCGAGCTCTTCGAGGCCGAGGGCCCCGAGGGGGCGCCGCGCGTGGTGGTCAACGAGCTGGCCATGCGCCCGCACAACACCGGCCACTGGACCCAGGACGGCTGCGTGACCAGCCAGTTCGAGCAGCACCTGCGTGCCGTGCTCAACATGCCGCTTGGCTCGACCGAGCTGGTCACCCCGCACACCGTCATGGTCAACACCCTCGGTGCCGACGAGTCGCCCGAGATGCCGCTGACCGAGCGCGTCAACGCCGTGTGGCGCCGCTTCCCGCACGCCAAGATCCACCTCTACGGCAAGTCGCACCGGCCCGGGCGCAAGCTCGGCCACGTCAACGTCACCGGCTCCGATCTCGGCGCCGTGCGCCGCGAGGCCCAGCTGGCCGCGCACTTCCTGGTGCACGCCGTGTGGGCCGACGGCTACCGCGAGGCCTGAGCCCCGCCGAGCCCGCGCGCCCGGCCACCGGAACCTGCCCCCCCCCCGAAACTGACCGCTGAACCCCGAAGGAAGGAACCTTCACCATGCAACCTGTCGTCGGCCTGATCATGGGCTCGGACTCCGACTGGGACACCGTCCAGCCCGCCGCCGAGGTGCTCGCCCAGTTCGGCGTGCCCTTCGAGGTCGGGGTCGTCTCCGCCCACCGCACCCCGGACCGCATGCTCGAGTACGCCAAGACCGCCCGCGAGCGCGGGCTCAAGGTCATCCTCGCCTGCGCCGGCGGCGCCGCCCACCTGCCCGGCATGGTCGCCGCCGCGACCCCGCTGCCGGTGATCGGCATCCCGCGCGCGCTGAAGAACCTCGACGGGCTGGACTCGCTGCTGTCTATCGTCCAGATGCCCGGCGGCGTGCCGGTGGCCACCGTCTCCGTCGACGGGGCGAAGAACGCGGGGCTGCTGGCCGTGCGCATCCTCGGCGCCGGCGACCCCGCGCTGGCCGAGAAGATGGAGGCCTACCAGCAGGAGATGGCCGACGGCGTGCTGGACAAGGACGCCGCGCTGAAGAAGCGGCTGCTCGGCGAGTGAGCGGGACCGCGTGAGCCGGGCGACGCAGTGGCCGATCCTGGTGCTCGGCTCCAAGACCGACGGCGGCCGGGCCCAGCCTGTGCTGGCCGCCCGCCTGCGCATCGCCGCCGCGGTGGCTGCTGAGCACCCCGGCGTGCCCGTCGTGGTCTCCGGGCGCGGCGAGTCCGACGTCATGGCCCGCGACCTGCGCCAGGCCGGGGTCGATCCGGCGCGCATCGTCGCCGAGCCGCTGGCGACCTCCACCAACGAAAACCTCGAGCACGCCCGCCGGCTCTTCCCGGACGCCGGCGGCTTCATCGTGGTCACGAGCAACTACCACGCCCGCCGCGCCCGCCTGTGGGCCTGGCACCTGGGCATCCCCGTCGAGGTGATCCCGGCGCCCACGCCCAAGGCCCAGCGCCGGGACACCTACCTGCGCGAGGTGCTCGCGCTGCCGCACTCGGCCACGCGCATCGCCTGGCGGCGTATCCTCGCCCGCCTCGGGCGCTGACGCCGCACTACCTGCGCAGCGGGTCCGGGGCGCCCGCTGGCCCGGTGCGTCGGCTCGTCAGCCCATCACTAGCCCACCGTCGACCAGCAGGTTCTGGCCGGTCACCGCGCGCGATAGCGGCGAGGCGAAGAAGACGGCGGTGTCGGCGAACTCCTCGGGGGTGGTCACCGAGCCCAGCGGGGTGCCGGCGGCGATCATGTCGAAGACCTCCTCCGGGGTGACCGCCGAGGCGTCGGTGGTGCGCAGCAGGCCGCCGGAGACCATGTTGACGGTCACGTGCTTCGGGCCGAGGTCCTTGCAGAAGGTGCGCGTCAGCGACAGCAGCGCGGCCTTGGCGGCGGTGTAGTCGTGGTAGGGCACCGAGGGGGCCTGGAAGAGGTCGGTGCCGATGTTGACCACGCGGCCGAAGCCGGCCTTCTCGAAGTCGGGCACGGCCAGCTGGATGGTGTTGAGCGCACCGTGGACGGCGCCGGAGAACTGGGCGTCGAAACGCCCGGCGGTGATGTCCTCGGCCTTCGGGCGGGCGTCGCCGTCGAAGGAGAAGTCGACCAGGGCGTTGTTGACCACGGTGGTCACCGGGGCGTCGAAGTGCTCGTGGGCGCGTCGCCCGCGTGCGAGGACCGGACATCCCTTCGCCAGTATTGACTGGATCAGGTTCGACGGGTGCCATCTCAGCCTTCCCCCTAAGGGGAAAGCACCCCGTGTCACTGGACCCGAAGTTAGCGTCGTCACAGCTTCGGCGGTGGGGTCGGGGTGGGTGCGGGTGCCGCCGGTGGCCGCCGGCCGTGGCCGACGTTTCAGGAGCCGGTTAGCGGTTCATGGCCTTCTGCAGCTCCGGGTACCAGACCGGGGAGAAGGAGCCGATGAGCATCAGCAGCGCGAAGAGGGCGGCGCCGACGCCGACGCCGATGCCGATCTTCTTGGCCTGCTCGAGGCCCTCGTTGAGCTTGCTGTTTTCGTCGCCGGAGGAGATGCTCGCGGCGCTGAGGATGGCGTCGTCGTCCGCGCCGGCGGAGGCGCACTTGCGCAGGGCGTCCTTGCGCGGGCCGTCGAGCTCGACGGTCGCGGTGCGGTAGGCGACGACCAGGCGGTTCTGCAGCGTCTTGTCGGTGGTGTTGACCGTGGCGTTGAAGTCCTCGATGTTGCCCTTGAGGGCGTCGCTGAGGCCGGTCAGCTCCAGGGCGATGTTGGTCTTGTCCACGCCCCACTCGCCCTTCTCCAGGGAGGACGTGTGCTCCTTGTTCGCCTCGCGCTGCAGGCGTAGGGCGGCGGTCGGCACAATGGTCCACGGATCGCTGTAGCCGTTTTCCTTGACCAGGTCATTGGCCTTGCCGAAGTCCCCGGCGCGGAGGGTTAGACGGCCCTGCTCGGCGGCGGGGCGGACGATCTCCTCGAGGCCTGGAACGGCGTCGTAGAAGACGTCGGCCTGGGCCTGGAAGCGCTTGCCCTCGAGCTCGGCGTAGCGGTCGTGATCGGCCTGGTCGTAGACGATCGTGCAGCGCTGGGCGTCCTTGTGGTAGGTCACCTCGGCGGCGTTGGCCTGCGGGGCGGTGAGCAGGGTGGAGGCGGTCGCGGCGGCGGTGAACACCGCGATGGCGGACTTGCGGTTCATGCGGAACTTCATGTTCAGAATCCTGTTGTGTGGCGCGACAAAGGGCTTAGAGCAAGATAATAGCGTGCTGGATTATGAATGTGCGCCTGATCTGTCAACGGGGGTGTGGTTACCCCTGGGGCAGATGTTTCCTGTGGGGTCCGGGGTGTTCCGGGAACCGATTGACCGGTCCGGTCGGTCCAACAGGTTGAGACGAGTATGCCGAACGAGAGGACCGTCGTCGTGGATTACCGCGGCACCGAGATTGACAGGCGCCTGTCCCACCACCTGCAGGGAGATGACCTGCACCGGCAGGCGCCTGTGCCGTGTCGCGGCAAGGTCGTGGAGGCTGCCTTCCAGACGACGGTGTATCCGTCGGAGCCAGCGGAGGAGTTTGCCCGACGTTTCCGGCTCGCCTCCCCGGACCTGTGCGTCCCGGCCGAGTCCGCCCGCAACGACAAGTTGGTGATGTCGCAGGGCGAGGCCCATCCGCGCCGGATCAAGTACTGGGTCCCCGCCGTCGACCGGATCTACGCCCACCTGTCCATCCGCCCGCGCGCGGTCGCCGCGGTGTGGAGCGCCGCGATGCTCTGAGGCGTACCCGAGTTCAGCGACTCGGCCGACACCGTCCTCTTCAACCGGGGCGGCGACAAGCGGGTGGCCCGACACAGCCTCGAGCCCACGCTCCTGCGGCGGGACATGACGGGGCTGACGTGGTCGACCACGCTGTGGGACCTGCAGGTCAGGGTTGCGCCGCCGATGATGACCGCCCTGCACTGCATCCGGTCAGCCCTGCTCGGAACCCATCGCTGGCCTGTGCCGGAGGTACCCGGTCTGGATCCGGACCTGGTGCGTGCGGTGCAGGTCGCGGACCGGTTCATGCATGTGTGGCAGATCGGTCCCGAGGAGTTCCGCGCGTGCGCGAGTCCGTTCATCGCCGCCGGCAGGCTCGATTCGGTGCTGCGGTTGGCTGATGCCGGTGCGGAGTCGGTGCCCGAGACCACGACCAGGCTCCAGGCCGTCACCGTGTTCAAGGGGAAGGACTGCACCTGGACGACGCAGTTGAAGATCCGGGTGAGCGACCGGTTGATCTCGGTCGCCGACGTCGGCTGCGCGGAGCTGAAGATCGCGAACTTCTACGACGGCGAGCACCACCTGAAACGCCGCCAACGCGACAAGGACTTCGCCCGCCGCCACGAGATCCAGAGCGCCGGTTGGACGGTCATCGTGCTCACCGCCGGCATGCTCCATGAGCCCGAGAGGTGGTTGCCGGATCTGGCCGGCTACATCGACCGGATTCGGGCCCGGCAGGTCGGATGAACGGGCTCCGGTAGGGGAGCGGTGGGGCCGGGACACCGGTTTTCGGTCTCTGGTCGGCCATGTGCGGTGCGGATTTACCGACCGCGGGTCGGTAACCAATTTTGGCCGATCCTGCGACCTGGGGTTTTGTGGAGGCCAAATCAGCTTTACCGACCGGGACCCGGTAAAAGCCCCCGCGCAGGCCGGCCCAGCCGCGGTCTGGGCCCGGTTCGGGGCCCGATCCAGCCTCAGCGCAACCTCGATTCCGCCCCGACCGGGCGCCCGCTCCCTCAGTCGGAGTACCGCGCCCGGCCCTTCCAGACCAGCCAGGTCGCCAGCACCATCACCAGCGCGAAGAGCCCGGGCCAGATCGCGGGATCGGCCCGGAAGACGTTGAGCACGGCCTGCAGGACAGCCAGCGCGGTCAGGAACCCGACGAAGCCCAAGGCGGTGTCCCAGACCAGGGCCCGCCGCCGGCTCTCGGACGCGCCCGGGCCAGGCCCGGGGCCCGCCCCAGGACCAGACCCAGCGCTCGACCCGGGACGGGAGCCGGGCCCGCCCCCGGACGCATCCCCGCCCCCGGCCTGATCCTCCGAACTCACGCCTTGACCCCGCCCGCGGTCAGCCCGGAGACGATCCGGCGCTGGAAGAACAGCACCATGATCACCAGCGGGATCGTGACCAGCGCGCCGGCGGCCATGATCGAGGTGTACGGGTACTCGAAGGCGCTCGGGCCCGAGAAGCGCGCGATCGCCACGGTCACCGGCTCGGTGTCGGTCGTGGACAGCTGGCGGGCGAGCATGAACTCGTTCCAGGTCGCGATGAACGCCAGGATCGCCGTGGTGAACAGCGCCGGGGCGGCCAGCGGCAGCAGCACCTTACGGAAGGCCTGCCCGCGGCTGGCGCCGTCGACGCGCGCGGCCTCCTCGAGCTCCCAGGGCAGGGTGCGGAAGAAGGAGACCAGCGTGTAGACGGTCAGCGGCAGCGCGAAGGAGATGTTCGGGATGATCAGCGCCTGGTAGGTGCCGATCCACCCGAGGTCACCGAAGAGCTGGAAGAGCGGGGTGACCAGCGCGATGCCGGGGAACATCGAGGCGGCCAGGACGATGCCGGTGACGATGCCCTTGCCGGAGAAGTCCAGCCGGGCCAACGCGTAGGCGGTGAACACGCCCACGGCCACGGCCAGCGCGGTCGTCGTCGCAGAGATCAGCAGCGAGTTGCCGATCGCGCCCAAAAAGTCGTTGCCCTTGTCCGTGGCCAGCGCATCGCGGAAGTTGTCCAGCGTGACGTGCGTGGGCCACGGGGTGGTGTCGAACGTGTGCGACGGGTCGCGCAGCGCGGTGACGACCATCCAGTAGAAGGGCGCGAGCCCCCAGATCAGAATGAAGATCAGGCCCAGGTAGTTGCCGATGAACGAACGCGTCTTGCTCATCGCGCACCGCCTTCCACGTCGTGGTCGCCTCGATTGCCGACGTCGCGTGGGTCGCCGTCGCGCATCGCGTCACCGTCGCGCGTGGCGTCACCGCCGCGCGCTCCGACCCCGGCGGACCCCGCACGCCCGCGGCCGAAGTGCTCGCGCAGCCCGCGCAGGCCCCGGGCCCGGCTTTTGCCGCCGGGCAGGTTGCGGGTGCCGGAGACGTCCGCGCCGAGGAAGCGGATCATGACGAACGCCACGGCGAAGATGAGCAGGAAGATCAGGGTGGACAGCGCGGAGGCCGAGTTGAAGTGGCCCTGGCGCATGTCCTCGACCACCAGCTGGGAGACCGTGGCGGTCGGCGAGTTCGAGGACCCGGAGATCATGATCACCGGCAGGTCGTACATGCGCAGCGCGTCGAGGGTGCGGAAAAGCACGGCCACCATCAGCGCCGGGCGCACCAGCGGCAAGGTGATGCGGGTGAAGCGCTGCCAGGCCGAGGCACCGTCGACGCGGGCGGCCTCGTAGAGCTCCTTGGGGATCATCTGCAGGCCGGCGAGGATGAGCAGCGCCATGAACGGCGTGGTCTTCCAGACGTCGGCGATGATCACGGCGGTGCGTGCGGCCCACGGGTCGGTGGTCCAGGCGATGTCGGTGCCCAGCGTCGCGTTGACCACGCCGTCGGGGGCGAACATGAACTGCCAGAGCTTGGCCGTGACGGCCGTGGGGATCGCCCAGGGCACGAGCACGGCGGCGCGGACCAGACCGCGGCCGCGGAACTCGCGGTTCATCACCAGCGCCATGATCACGCCGAGGACCGTCTCGAGGGCCACGGTGACCACGGTGAAGAACAGAGTGATGCGCACCGCCGGCCAGAAGTCGGTGGCGATGACGCCGGGCGGGCAGACCCCGGCGGAGCAGCGCTGGGTCAGCCAGTAGAAGTAGTGGTCGAGGCCGGCGAAGCCGCCCTCGGTGAACAGGCCGGTCTCGGGGTCGAGCCCCTTGTCGGCCTGGAACGACAGCCAGACCGCGCGCACGATCGGGTAGCCGATGACCACGGCCAGCACGATCATGGCCGGGGCGATCAGCCAGGCGGCGTTGCGCGCCTGGACGCGCGCCTGGCGGCGCGCGCCGGTCCGGCCGGACTTACGGGTTCCGGTGGGGGAGGGGCGCTCCGCGGTGGTCACCCCACCTGCGGCGCGGGCGGAACCCGCGGTCCCGCCGGCACCGTCCCCGCCACCGTGCGGTACGGCTGTCGACCCGGACACGCTGGGTTACTCCGCCGAGGCGTTCTCGATCGCGGCCTTCATGTCCGCGGTGGCCTTGTCCACGTCGGCGTCACCGTTGACGGCGGCGTAGGCGTTGTCCTGGATGGCCTTCGAGATGGCGTCGTAGAACGGGCTGACCGGGCGCGGCTTGGCGTTCTCCAGCGACTCCTTGAGCGCCGGCAGGTAGGGCTGCTCGGCGATGAGCTCCTGGTCGTCGTAAATGGAGGCGAGCACCGGCGGGAAGGAGGCCTCGGCGAAGGAGCGCTGGCTCTCCTCGCTGACGACGAACTCGATGAAGTCGCGGGCGGTGGCCTTGTAATCGGAGTTGATGTTGATGCCGTTGTTGTAGCCGCCGAGGGTGGACACACCCACGCCGTCCTTGCCCACCAGGGGCTGGACCTCGACCTTGCCGGCGACGGCGGAGCCGTCCTCCTCGGAGTTGGCGTACATGTACGGCCAGTTCACCGCGTAGGCGGTCTTGCCCTCGGTGAAGGCCAGGTTGGTCTCCTCCTCGGTGGCGGCGGTGGAGTCCTTGGCCACGGTGCCGTCCTCGTAGCCGTCGACCAGGGCCTGCAGGCCCTCCTTCGAGGCGTCGGAGTCGACGGCCGGGGTCTTGCCGTCGTCCTCGAGCACGGAGCCGCCCCAGCCGGCCATGAACCCGGCGGTGTTGACGGTCAGGCCCTCGTACTGCTTGAGCTGCAGGGTCAGGCAGTCGACCTGGGCCTCCTCGGCCTGCTTGCAGGACTCCTTGAGGCTGGCCCAGTCGGTGGGCGCCTCCGGGATGATCTCGGTGTTGCGGAAGAGTAGCTGGCCGTTGGTGTTCTGCGGCAGCGCGTACAGGGTGTCGTTGTAGGTGGCGGACTCGACGGTGGCGTCGAGCAGCTCGGAGGTGTCGACCTCGAGGTCGCCGGTCAGCGGGGCGAGCCACTGGTTGGCGGCGAACTGGGCGGTCCACACGACGTCGAGGGCCATCACGTCGTAGTCGGTGTTGCCGGCCTGCAGGGACTGCACGAGGGTCTCACGCTGGGCGTCGGCCTCGCCGGCGAGCTCGGAGAGGGTGACCTCCTCGTCCGGGTGCTCCTTGTTCCACCGGTCGATGATCGGGATGATCTTGTCGGTGTCGTTCTTGCCCATCGCGAAGGTGATGGGGCCACGGCCGTCGGTGTTCTCGGCCTCGGGGGCGGAGGAGGAGCCGTCGGAGCCGCACGCGGTGAGGGTGGCGCCGGCCACGGCGGTGGCGGCGAGGACGGCGCCGACGCGGCGCAGAGAGGTGAAGCGCATGGTTTCGGAACCTTTCAGTCGTGGATGCGCGGTGAACCCCAAGTTAATTGCGAGGCAACCCCGGGCGGCACGCTACGGCGCAAATTACCCCCGTGAGAGGGGAAAGACAGGTCCCATTCAGGAACTATGCGGCCCGACTTTCAGGGTTTGCTTGCCGACGCCGCGCCCGGCCCCACCGCCCGCGCGTGGTTGCGCACGCCCGCTCTTTCCCCGGTGGCGGGCGCCGACCCAACTAGTTGCGGGCGTCAGCCCGCAACCCGTCCGGTCCGAAGCGCAGCGCGGCGGCCGGGTCGTAGGCCATGCGCACCTCGGCGCCGCGCTCGGGGGCGGGGGCGTCGAGGAGCCGGGCGACCAGGCGCCCGCCGTCGCGGTGGGCGTAGACGTAGGACTCGGCGCCGAGCTCCTCGACGATGTCGACCGGCCCGCTCAGCTCGCGGAAGCCGGCCGGGCAGGCCTCGCCCTGCCCGAGCAGGCGCATGTGCTCGGGGCGCACGCCGAAGGTGACGTCGCCGGCGCCGGGGACGTCGTCGTGGAAGAGGTTCATCGACGGCGAGCCGATGAAGCCGGCGACGAAGAGGTTGACCGGGTCGCGGTAGAGCTCGCGCGGCGGGGCGACCTGCTGGAGCACGCCGCGGTCGAGCACGGCCACCCGGTCGCCCATCGTCATCGCCTCGACCTGGTCGTGGGTGACGTAGACGGTGGTCACTCCCAGCCGCCGCTGCAGGGCGGCGATCTCGGAGCGGGTGGACACACGCAGCTTGGCGTCGAGGTTGCTCAGCGGCTCGTCCATGAGGAAGACCCGCGGGTTGCGCACGATCGCCCGGCCCATGGCCACGCGCTGGCGCTGGCCGCCGGAGAGGTCCTTGGGCTTGCGGTCCAGAAAGTCGGTCAGCCCCAGGATCTCGGCGGCCTCGGCCACCCGGGCGTCGGCCTCGTCGCGGGGCACCTTGCGCAGGTCCAGGGCGAAGGACATGTTCTTGCGCACCGACAGGTGCGGGTAGAGCGCGTAGTTCTGGAAGACCATGGCCACGTCGCGGGCGGCCGGGTCGGAGTCGGTGACGTCGTCGTCGCCGATGAGGATGCGTCCGGACTCGACCGGCTCGAGGCCGGCCAGGGCGCGCAGCGTGGTCGACTTGCCGCAGCCGGAGGGACCGACGAGCACCAGGAACTCGCCGTCGGCGATCTCCAGGTCGAAGTCGGTGACCGAGGGGCGGTCCGCCCCGGGGTAGCGGACGGTGACGTTGTCGTAGGTGACCGGTGCCATGGCACCTCAGGCTAGCAGCGTGCGCCGCCTCAGAGGCGCAGAGTGACCTTCTCGGCCTCCGCGATCGCGTCGAGGCGGGCGGCCTCGGCGAAGCCGGAGACGACCACCGTCGAGCCGCCGACGGCCAGCGGCTCGAGGACCTGGCGGGTGAAGGAGGCGTCGTCGGTCCAGCCGGTGGCCAGCACGCGGGCGCCGGCGGGGATGTCGGTGCTCTCGGCCAGGTCGGCCAGGCTCATCGTCGGGGCGGGGAAGACGTCGGGGTAGAAGCGCACGGTCGGCCCGAAGTCGACCGCCCCGGGCGGCAGGGTGCCGCCGGTCTCGGCCACGCCGCGGCCGAAGGGGTCGTCGGTGACCAGCACCAGGTCGGGGCCGGGGTGGTCGCCGGCGCGTTCGGGGGAGGTGAAGACGACGTCCAGGTCGTCGGGCCCGGCCGCGGGCGCGCCGGGGTCCAGGGTGTGGTCCACGCCGGCGGCCATCGCGCCGAGGGCGATCGCGGCGGCCTGCCAGCCGACGGGCAGGTCGATGAGGATGCGGGAGTCGGCGTCGAGGTCGAGCTCCTCGAGCAGCATGGTGGCGACCTTGGCCGCCCAGTTGTCCAGGGTGGTCGCGGAGAAGTCGAGGCGGGCGCCGGTGTGCTCGTCGTAGACGGTCAGGCGCGGGCCGGCGGGGTCGGCGTCGAGGAGGTGGCGCAGCAGTTCCATGCACCCGATGGTAGGTCAGTTCACGCAGCGCGGACCGTCGCCGCCGGCGTCGATCTCGGGGGAGGCCTCGGGCTCGGTGCCGAAGTCGGCGCCGGGCTGGCCCACCGAGCCGTCGCCGCTGGGCGCCTCGGCCATCTGGTCGCCCTGGGGGCCGGCGTAGTCGTCGTGGGTGACCACGACCAGGGTGTCGGCGTCCAGGCCCTCGTTGACGGTCACGGGCAGCCCGCCGAGCTCCTCGGCGACGGCCTTGGCGGCCTCGCTGTCGGCGTCGCCGGCGACGACCTGGGACTCGGTGTAGATGCCCTCCAGGGCGTTGGAGACCTCGGCTACGTGGTAGCCGTGCTCCTCGAGCCAGCCGCCGACGGAGCCGGCCAGCCCGGAGACGGACCCGGCGTTGAGCACGTGCAGCTCGGCGTCAGCGGCCGCGGCCGCGGGCTCGCCGGCGGGCGGGGCCTCGCCGTCCTCGGGCTGCTCCTCCTCCCGGGTGCCGAGGAGGTCGTCCATGAAGGCGCGCACCTGGTCCGGGTCGACGGTGACGATGGACTCGCCGTAGTCGCCGACGCCGTCGAGCGAGGTCACCGGGACGGTGGTGAAGGTGACGTTGCCGCCGGCGAGGTTGGACAGCTGGGCGGCGAAGCTCATCACGTCCCAGTCCTCGTCGATGACCACGGAGCGCTCGACGGCGCCGCGCAGGTCGTTGAGGCGGCCCGGGTTGGTCAGGGTGCCGGCGGAGAGCAGCTTCTGCACCATCGAGGCCATGAAGGCCTGCTGACGGGTCACGCGGTCGAGGTCGCCGCGGGGCAGGCCGTGGCGCTGGCGGACGAACTTCAGGGCGTCCACGCCGTCGAGGGTCTGGCGGCCGGCGGGGAAGTCGGCGCCGGAGAACTCGTCCTGGACGGGCTCGTTGAGGCAGACGTCCACGCCGCCGACGGCGTCGGTGAGCAGCACGAAGCCGAGCAGGCCGATCTCCGCGTAGTGGTCGACCTCGATGCCGGTCAGCTCGGCGACGGTGGTGACCAGGCCCTCACGGCCGGCGGCGAGCTCCTCGCGGGCGATGCGCTGCTCGTCGGCGCCCTCCGCCTCCAGCTCGGAGCGGCGCTCGGCGGCGTGGGCGGCGAAGACGCCGTTGATCTTCATGTTGCCCAGCTCGTCGTCCTTGACGTAGGTGTCGCGCGGGATGGACACGGCTGTCGCGGAAGAGCCGTCGTTGGGCACGCGGATGACCATGATGGTGTCCGTGTTGTGCTCGCCCTCCTCGGCGCCGGCGTTGAGCGAGGCCAGCTCCTCCTGGCTCAACGGGTTGCCCTGGGCGTCGGTGCGCGAGTCGGAGCCGACCAGCAGGATGTCGGTGGCGCCGTCGGGGGCCTTCTTCATGCCCTGCCCGCCGCCGAGGGAGAGGTTGCCGGCGGAGGCGACCTCGTTGCCCAGCCGCCCGACGGTCAGGTAGCCGATGCCGGCGAAGACGAGCACGAGCACGGAGAGCACGGCGATGACGCCCTTGAGGCCGCCGGGGCCTGCCTGCCGGATGCGGGTGTCCGAGTCCGGGGCCGGCTGGATGGCCCTGACCTGGCGGTAGTGCTCACTCACTGCGGTGCTTTTCCTTCGACGTACTGTGGGGGCGGCCTGGCGGTCGCCGGGCTCAAGTGCACCCATCGTACTTCAAGGAGGCCTCCGCCCATGAGAGTCGTCGTCACCGGCGCGCGCGGTCAGCTGGGCCGCAGCCTCGCGCTGACCTGTCCGCCGGGGCTCGACGGCGACGTCGTCTGGGCGGACCGCTCGCTCCTCGACGTCACCGACACCGCCGCCGTCGCCGCCTCGCCCGTGCTCGAGGCGGCGGACGTGGTGCTCAACTGCGCGGCGTTCACCGACGTCGACGGCGCCGAGGAGGAGCCGGGGCGCACGCTGGCCGAGGCCGCCAATGCCACCGCGCCCGGGCTCATTGCCCGCCGCTGCGCCGACGTGGGCGCGCGCCTGGTGCACGTGTCCACCGACTACGTCTTCGGCGACGCCGTACTTGACGACGCCGCGCATGCGGACGTGGTCGTTTCCCGCCCCGTGCTTGACGACGCCGCGCCCGGCGGCGTCGCCGGTCCCGGCGCCGCGGTGCCCGCGGGCGCCCGGCCGTTGCTGCCCGGGGACCCCACGAGCCCGGAGACGATCTACGGGCGCACGAAGCTGGCCGGGGAGCGCGCCGCGCTGGCGGCTTGCCCGGCCACGACGGTCGTACGCACCGCGTGGGTCTACTCGGGCGACACGCTGCCGGAGCACAGGGACTTCGTCTCCACGATGCTGCGCCTGGCGCGCAGGGGAGTGGACCCGAAGGTGGTCGACGACCAGTTCGGCAGCCCGACGTACGCGCCCGACCTGGCCCGCGCGCTGTGGCGGCTCGTGCTCGACGGCGACGGGGCCGCGTCGGGTACGGCCGGCGTGCGCCCCGCCGCCGGGCGCGTGCTGCACGGTGTGGGGGCCGGCTGGACGAGCTGGCACCTGCTCGCCCGCGAGGTCTTTGCGGCGGCCGGCTTCGACCCGGAGCGGGTCTCGCCGGTGGACACGGCCGGTTACCCCACCAAGGCGAAGCGGCCGCGCTGGTCGGTGCTCGCCGCTGACCTGGAGCTGCCGGAGTGGCGGACCGGGGTCGCCCGGGCGGTGGCCGCTAGACTCTGAAGACCGTGAACGACAACGCTCACGCCCCGGTACCCGTGATCACCGTGACCTACTCGCCGGGGCGTCATCTGCGCGCGCTCCTCGAGTCGCTGCCCGAAGCCACGGTCCGGGGCACCCGCACGGTGCTCGCCGACAACGGCAGCACCGACGGGGTCCCGCAGGCCGAGGCCGCCGCCCGCGACGACGTCGAGTTCCTCGACACCGGGGGAAACATCGGCTACGGCGCGGCGATCAACGCCGCCTGGCGGCACCTGGGAGACGGTGCCGGGGAGGCCGGGGAGGCCGGGGTGGACGACGAGTTCCTCGTGGTGGTCAACCCGGACGTCGTCTTCGAGTCCGGCGCGATCGACGCGATGATCGAGTGCGCCCGCCGCCACCCGGACGCCGGCGCGGTCGGCCCGCTCATCCACGACCCGTCGGGCGAGGTCTACCCCTCGGCCCGCGAGCTGCCGGACCTGGTCCACGGGGCCGGGCACGCCGTGCTCGCCGGGATCTGGCCGGACAACCCGTTCACCCGCGCCTACCGCGCGGGCCGCGACATGTCCCGGGAGCGGGCCGCCGGCTGGCTCTCCGGGTCCTGCCTGCTGTTGCGCCGTACGGCCTTCGAGCAGATCGGCGGCTTCGACGAGCGTTACTTCATGTACCTGGAGGACGTCGACCTCGGCGACCGGCTGGCGCGCGCCGGCTGGACCTCGGTGCTGTGCGTGGACGCGGGCGTGGTCCACGACCAGGGCCACGCGGCCAACGCGCACCGCACGGTCACCTCCGCGGCGCACCACCACAGCGCCTACGCCTACCTGGCCGACCGCCACCCGGGACCGGTGCAGGCCCCGCTGCGGCTGGCCCTGCGCGCCGGGCTCGCGGTGCGCCGGCGCGTCGCCACGGCCGCGGCGCGCCTGACCGACACGACACGGAAATGAAAGAGACTGTTTTCATGCCGCATCCCGAGAACACGGACGCCGTCATCCTCGTCGGAGGCAAGGGCACCCGTCTGCGCCCGTTGACGGTCAACACCCCGAAGCCGATGCTGCCGACCGCCGGCTTCCCCTTCCTGCAGCACCTGCTGGCCCGCATCCGCGACGCCGGCATGACCCACGTGGTGCTGGGCACCTCCTACAAGGCGGAGGTCTTCGAGAGCTACTTCGGCGACGGCTCCGACTTCGGGCTCGAGATCGAGTACGTCGTCGAGGAGCAGGCGCTGGGCACCGGCGGCGGCATCCGCAACGTCTACGAGAAGCTGCGCCACGACACGGTGATGGTCTTCAACGGAGACATCCTCTCCGGCAACGACCTCGGCGCGCTGCTGGACACCCACGAGCGCAACGAGGCCGACGTCACGCTGCACCTGGTGCGTGTGAGCGACCCGCGCGCCTTCGGCTGTGTGCCCACCGGCCCGGACGGGCGGGTGCTCGAGTTCCTCGAGAAGACCGAGGATCCGCCGACCAACCAGGTCAACGCCGGCTGCTACGTCTTCCGCCGCGACGTGATCGCCGAGATCCCCGCCGGGCGCGTGGTCTCCGTCGAGCGCGAGACCTTCCCGCAGCTGCTGGAGGAGGACCGGAGCGTCTTCGGCCACGTCGACTCCAGCTACTGGCGCGACATGGGCCGCCCGGACGACTTCGTGCGCGGCTCCTCGGACCTGGTCCGCGGCATCGCGCCCTCGCCGCTCTTGCGCGGCAGCACCGGCGAGTCCTACGTCGACGAGTCCGCCGGCGTGCGCGACGGCGTGATCCTGCTCGGCGGCACCGCGGTGGGTCGCGGCACAGAGATCGGCGCGGGCTGCCGCCTCGACGACTCGGTCGTCTTCGACGGCGCGACCATTGAGCCGGGCGCGGTGGTGGAGGACTCCATCATCGCCTCGGGCGCGCGCATCGGCGCCAACGCCCGCCTCAGCGGCTGCGTCATCGGCGACGGTGCGCAGATCGGCGCGCGCTGCGAGCTGCGCGGCGGCATGCGCGTGTGGCCCGGCGTGGTCATCCCGGATTCGGGTGTGCGCTTCTCCCCGGACGCCTAGCAGCCGTGGCGGGCCCCGGCATCGGGGCACTGGCACCGGGCCGCCGACGCGGCGCCGGGAGACCGGCCCGGCGTGTCGCGGCCCCTCCGGGCGTCCGCCGGGCTAGGCCGCCGAACCTGCCTGTGACCTGTGTCGCGGCCGGGGTAGTTGCCAGGTATTTGGCCTACCACTACATGTGCTACCCCCGGAATCCCACCCCCGTGGGGCGAGTGTGTGACTCGTGTGAATTCTGTGGTGGTCGACGTGCGGTTTCGGGAAATGCTCCCCAAAACCGCCACATTCAGGTTGACGACATCTTGTGATCCGTGTTGAATTTCATCGGTGTAAGCACCTTTCACATCAAAGACGTCAACGGCAGAAGGGATGGTGGCGTGGAGAACATGGCAGACGACGCCACATTCCACCGCGGCTCGGCCGCCCGCCTCAACCTCGACGACCTCTTCGGTGCGGTCGAGCAGGAGTGGCAGGACCAGGCACTGTGCGCCCAGACGGACCCGGAGGCCTTCTTCCCCGAGAAGGGCGGCTCCACGCGAGAGGCGAAGAGGATCTGTCAGGCGTGCGCCGTGCGCGACGAGTGCCTCGAGTTCGCCCTCGAGAACGACGAGCGCTTCGGCATCTGGGGCGGCCTCTCCGACCGTGAGCGCCGCCGCCTCAAGCGTGACATCGGCTGACGGTGGTCCCCCGCGGTACCCGCGGGCGAGTCCGCGCGCGCTCATCCGGCCCTCGAGGCCGGTTTTTTCATGCCCGCATGCCCGGGGGAGGGGTCCCGGGTGTTACCAGGGGAAGTTCGGGTCGATGTCGCGCGGGTCCAGGTTCAGGTAGTTGGCCACCAGTGCGGTGAGCACCACCGTGAGCAGCTCCTGGCGCTGCGCCGGCGTCGAGCAGCGCTCCTCGACGGGCATCCGGAAGATGACGATGCGCGCCCGTGTGGGCGAGCCCGTGGAGTCCACGCCCGCCGGGATCACGCGGCCCAGCGGCACCGGGCCGTCGGCGACGATCTCGTCAGGCAGCACGGTCATGTCCGCGCGCAGCCGCATCCGCGGCACGGTGTCCACCGCGACGTCGAGACCCGACAGCTCGTCGGGGTACTGGGCGGCGAGCGGGGCGTAGGCCGCCAGTACGGCGACGTCGAAGCGCCGCCGCCGCGTGCGGTGGGCCGGAACACCGGCGGGCAGCAGCGGTCCCCGCGCGCCTCGTCCGCGACGGTCGCGGTGCACCCTCATACGCATGGTCACAACGGTAGCCCGGCCCCGCCCACGGGCCGGGGACCCACGCCACGGGTGTCGGAATCTCGACCACAGGTCTAGACTTTGACGGCGTGAGTGAGTTCCGACGTTGTTCCCGCCCCGGCTGCGGCCGACCCGCCGTGGCCACGCTGACCTACGCCTACGCCGAGTCCACCGCCGTGGTCGGCCCGCTCGCGCCCACCGCCGAGCCGCACAGCTGGGACCTGTGCGCCCGCCACGCGGACAACCTCACCGCCCCGCTCGGCTGGGAGATGCTCCACGTCAAGGACATCGAGATCGACGAGGACGAGGACATCACCGCCCTGGCCGAGGCCGTCCGCGAGGCCGGCCAGGTCACCAGCGGACTCGTCGCCCCGCAGGACCCGAGCGACACCGACGACTCCTCGCTCGACCCGGTCACCTCCAACCACCCGGTGCACCGCTCGCGCCGCGTGGCCGCCGAGAAGACCCGCCGCCGCGCCCACCTGCACGTCGTGCCCGACCCGGAGGAGAACTCCGCCGAGGGTGACGAGCAGCGCTAACCCGCACGAACCCGCACAAGCACGCCGACGGCGTGCGACGGGACGTCGGAAAGCGGAGTTAGTCCCCGTCGCATCACTGCCGTAACATCTCCCACCAGCACTGCCCCGCGCCGCGCGGGGCGCGACACCGTCAGCCGGGCCGGTAACCGTGGGCCCGGGCGAGCAGGAAGAAGGCAGCAGATGCGCACACGCGACGCGGTCACCTCCGTGATCAAGGCCTACGACGTCCGCGGGGTCGTCGGCGAGGACATCGACGAGGACTTCGTCCGCGACGTCGGAGCCTCCTACGCCCGCATCCTGCGCGGGGAGGGCGAGATCACCCTGGCCGTCGGCCGCGACATGCGCCCGTCCTCCCCGGAGCTCTCCCGCGCCTTCGCCGAGGGCGCTACCTCCCAGGGAGTCGACGTCATCCTCCTCGGGCTGACCTCCACCGACGAGCTCTACTTCGCCTCCGGCTCGCTGAACTGCGCCGGCGCGATGTTCACCGCCAGCCACAACCCGGCCCGCTACAACGGCATCAAGCTCTGCCGCGCCGGCGCGCGCCCGGTCAGCCAGGACTCCGGCCTGGCCGTGATCACCGAGGACCTCATCAACGGCGTGCCCGCCTTCGACGGCGAGGCCGGGACGATCACCGAGCGCGACGTGCTGGCCGACTACTCCGCCTTCCTCAACGGGCTGGTCGACCTCGACGGCATCCGCAAGCTCACCGTCGCCGTCGACGCCGCCAACGGCATGGGCGGGCTGACCGTTCCGGCCGTGCTCGACCGCGCCGAGCTGGACGTGCGCGACCTCTACTTCGAGCTCGACGGCACCTTCCCCAACCATGAGGCCAACCCGCTGGACCCGAAGAACCTCGAGGACCTGCGCCGCTTCGTCGTCGAGCAGGGCGCCGACATCGGCCTGGCCTTCGACGGCGACGCCGACCGTTGCTTCGTCGTCGACGAGCGCGGCGAGGCCGTCTCGCCCTCGGCGATCTGCGCCGTCATCGCGGAGAACTACCTGGCCGAGCACCCGGGTGCCACGATCATCCACAACCTGATCACCTCGCGCTCCGTGGCCGAGCTGGTCGAGGCCAACGGCGGCACGCCCGTGCGCACGCGCGTGGGCCACTCCTACATCAAGGCCACCATGGCGGAGAAGAACGCGGTCTTCGGCGGCGAGCACTCCGCGCACTACTACTTCACCGAGTTCTTCAACGCCGACTCCGGCCTGCTGGCCGCGCTGCACGTGCTCAAGGCGCTCGGCGAGCAGGACAAGCCGCTGTCTGAGCTGATGAAGAAGTACAACCGCTACGCCGCCAGCGGCGAGATCAACTCCACCGTCGAGGACCAGGCCGCCGCCACCGCCAAGGTGCTTGAGGCCTTCGCCGACCGCACCGAGAGCGTCGACCGCCTCGACGGGGTGACCGTGGACCTGAAGGACTCCAAGGCCTGGTTCAACCTGCGCGCCAGCAACACCGAGCCGCTGCTGCGCCTCAACGTCGAGGCGCCGACGAAGGACGAGGTGGACGCGGTCGTCGAGGAGATCCTCGGTATCGTGCGCGGCTGATTTCACCAGCCGGCACCACGGTTTCTCCCACCGTACTGTCAATCGGCGCCGCTATCCTGGGGGCCATGAATCTCCAGGGCCCGGCCGCGGACGAGTCGCGGCTGTTTCTGCCTGCCGCCTACGAGGGGGCGCAGGTGCGCACTTTGGTCACCCTCGCCCACCGCGTTGACCTGCGCGGACTCGATCCGCGCAGCGTCATCGTGGTCGCCGCCGACGAGCTGGCCGCCCGCTGTGCGGGCGCGGCCGCGGACCTGCACGCCCCGCTGCGGGTGCCCGTCGTGGTCACCCGCGGGCTGCCGGCCTACGCCGGCCCGCTCGACCTCGTCGTCGTGCTCGGCGAACCCGACGCGGAGGCCGGCGTCGCCCTCGAGGAGGCCTGCGCCGTCGCCGCGCGCCGCGGCTGCCCGATCGTCCTGGCCGGTCCCGCCGACGGGCCCCTGATCGAGGACGCCCCGGACTCCGCCGTGGTGCTCGAGCCGCCGGCCGGCGCCTCGGGCGACTCTCCGGCCCGCGCCTTCGGCACCGTGCACACCGCTCTCGAGCTGCTACACCGCGACGCCGCGCCCGTGACCGAGGCGCTGTCGATGACCGCCGACCTCGTCGACGAGGAGCTGCAGTCGCTCGTGCCTGAGCGCGACGAGGTGGTCAACCCCGCCCGCAACCTGGCCGCCGCCGTCGAGGGCCACCGCGTGATGCACACCGGCCTGGACCGGACCGGCCGCGCCGTCGCCGGCGTGGTCGCCGCGCTGTGGTCCTCGCGCGGCGTCTACTCGGGCGTGACAGGGCCGGCCGAGCTGGCCGCCACCGCGCCGGTGCGCGACATCTTCCACGACCCGCTGATCGACGGCGACGACGGGGTGATACCTTTGAGGGTCGTCGTATGGGCGGCCAAAGAGTCCGGCCTGCCCGACTCCATCGCCCAGGACGCGCCCGAGGACGCGGCCACGGGCCCGGCGGCGCGCGCTCTGCGCCTGATCACCCGCGGTTTCGCCGCCACCGCGTTCCACCGGAGGTAATCGAGTACACAATGGATCTGCTCAACGGAACCATCCGTGCGTACCCGTGGGGTTCGCGCACGCTGCTGCCCGCGCTGTGCGGCCGGCAGGCGCCCTCCGAGCGCCCCGAGGCCGAGCTCTGGTACGGCGCGCACCCCGCCTCCCCGTCCGAGCTCGCCGGTTCGGGGGAGCTTCTCGACGCCGTGGTGGCCGCCGACCCGCGCGCCGCGCTCGGCGCGCGCGTGGCCGACGCCCACGACGGCCAGCTGCCCTTCCTGGTCAAGATCCTCGCCGCCGACCAGCCGCTCTCGCTGCAGGCCCACCCCTCGCCGGAGCAGGCCGAGGCCGGCTTCGCCCGCGAGAACGAGGCCGGGGTGCCCATCGACGCGCCCAACCGCAACTACCGCGACGCGCACCACAAGCCCGAGATCATGATCGCGCTGACCGAGTTCCGCGCCATGGCCGGCTTCCGCCCCGTCGAGGCCACCCGCGAGCTCTTCGCCGAGCTCGACTGCCCCGAGTGCGACCGCTACCTGACCATGCTCGACCCGGGCCCGGACGGCGAGACCGACCTGCGCGGCCTGTTCACCACCTGGATCACCATCCCCGGCGAGACGCGCCGCGAGCTGATCGACGCGATCGTCGCCAAGGCGCGGGTGCGCGCACGGCGGGACGACTGGATCGCCGACGTGCTGCGCACCGTCGTTGACCTCAACCAGCGCTACCCCGGCGACGTCGGGGTGCTCGGTGCCCTGCTGCTCAACCACGTCACCCTGCGCCCCGGCGAGGCGATCTACCTCGACGCCGGGCAGCTGCACGCCTACGTGCAGGGCATGGGCGTGGAGATCCAGGCCAACTCCGACAACGTCCTGCGCGGCGGGCTGACCTCGAAGTACGTCGACGTGCCCGAGCTGGTGCGCGTCCTCGACTTCACCCCGCTGGCCGACCCGCGCGTGGTGCCGGTGCCGAGCCAGGAGGGCCCGGCCGGCTCCGTGAACTACCCGGTGCCGGTGCCCGACTTCGTCATCACCGTCGGCCACCCGCCGGCCGACGGCTGGCGCATCGACCAGGACGCCCCGTCGATCCTGCTGTGCACCAACGGCCATCTCGAGGTCGCGGACAAGAAGCTCAGCGCCGGCGACGCGCTGTGGCTGGCCGCCGAGGACCCGGAGGTCACCGTCACCGGCCCCGGCCAGCTGGTCTGGGTGCGCTGCTAGGGCGCTTCCGGCGGCGGCGCGACTGCGCAGCAGAAAGGGCGCGGCTTTCGGCCGCGCCCTTCGTCATGTCCCGGTCGGGGGAGTGGTCAGCCCCGCGGGGGCAGGGACCACTCGTCGATGCGGGGGAAGTCCATCGAGTCCAGGCCCGTGGTCGGCACCGCCAGGGACGGCACCGGCTCCGGCAGGCCGCCGCGCCCGGAGGTCTCGCCGGTCGGCTGGGGCGCCTCGGTGCGGTGGATACCCATGTCGTCCTCGGTCTGCCCCGCACCCGGGGTCAGCTCGGCCGACGGGGTGGGCGTGGCCGGCTGCGACGTCGAGGGGGCGGAGCTGCCGGGGGTCGGCTCCGCGGCGGTGGTCGCCTCGCCGCCCTGCGTCGTGCGGGTGGGCTCGCCGACGTTGGTGGGACGGTAGTAGCGCGTCGGCGCGGAGGCCTGGGCGCCGCGGTCCGGGGAGACTGCGTGCGGCGGCAGGAGCGGGTCGTCGGCCGGCGCGACGGGTTGGTGCTCGGCCTCGGCGTGTGTGGTCTGGCCGCCCTCGGTGTCCGCGCCGGACTCGTGCTCGACGGGCTCCTCCTCGTCGCGGTCGCGGACCTCCTCGCTGGCGGCGGTCAGGTGCCCGTTGGTGGTGCAGTAGCCGGATTCGGCAGAGCTGCTGGAGAACGGCGTGTTGAACTGCCAGACGAGTAGACCGACGGCCAAGGCGGCGACGATGCCCAGTCCGATGAAGGTGATCACCTTCTTCGTCTCGCCTCTCACAGACGCACCACTTTCGCTTCCCATTGTCTCCAGGTATAACAGGCCATGTACAGGGCCTCGAGCCCCCGGCGGCGGTGCGCCGCCCGACGCTCCGGGTTCTATTGCGACCGCCTAAGGTCACAACGTGATAACGAACATATCAGAAATCGCCGTCGGGGCAAGGGGTTGACGCTATGCTTGCGCCTTCCCGGCGGGCATCGACCGGAGAGGTGGGCCTCATGGGTGCCTGGGACGTGAAGATTCTCGGAGACGACGTCAACGAGGAGTTTCTCGATGACTTGAACGACCTCGACGACGACGAGGTCGTCGAGGCCGTCCGCGACGCCTGCGTGCTCGCGGAGTCCGAGGAGGCCTCCGAGGAGGAGATCATCAACGGCCAAGCCGCGGCCACCGTCGCCGCCATCTGGGCCGGCGCGCCGTTCTCCGCCGGTGCGATCGCCGACGAGCACCCCTTCATCCGCCGCCTGATCGGCACCGACTCCGAGGAGCTCTCCGAGGCCGCCGGCGCGGTGCTCGAGGCCGCCGAGGTAGAGGAGGACCTCGAGGTCTTCATTGAGGCGCTCAGCTGATCCGCTGACCCGCGGCACGTCGGGCACGGGCGGGCGGCCCGGGGCGGGGTTATGGTTGGGGGAAGTCTGAATACCCCGAACGAACCCCGAGGAGTTGAACCGCCTGATGACCACGGTCAGTGACTACAAGATCGCCGACATCTCGCTCGCCGAGGCCGGCCGCCACCAGATCCGCCTGGCCGAGCACGAGATGCCCGGCCTGATGGCCCTGCGCGAGGAGTACGGCCAGGAGAAGCCGCTCGCCGGCGCCCGGATCGCCGGTTCGATCCACATGACCGTGCAGACCGCCGTGCTCATCGAGACCCTCCTCGAGCTCGGCGCCGAGGTCCGCTGGGCCTCCTGCAACATCTTCTCCACCGACGACGCCGCGGCCGCCGCCGTCGTCGTCGGCGAGGGCACCCCCGAGGACCCGCAGGGCGCGCCCGTCTTCGCCTGGAAGGGCGAGACCCTCGAGGAGTACTGGGACTGCCTGCTCAACGTCTTCACCTGGGGTGACGGCGTGGAGCCGAACATGATTCTCGACGACGGCGGCGACGCGACCATGGCCGTGATCAAGGGCGTCGAGTTCGAGCAGGCCGGCGCCGTGCCGCCGGCCGACGCCACCGACTCCGACGAGGAGATCGCCTTCAAGGACATGCTGCGCGGCGCCCTGGAGCAGGACAACGAGCGCTGGCGCCGGGCCGCCGCCGAGATCCGCGGTGTCACCGAGGAGACCACCACCGGTGTCCACCGCCTCTACCACTTCGCACAGGAGAACCTGCTGCCCTTCCCGGCGATGAACGTCAACGACGCCGTCACCAAGAGCAAGTTCGACAACAAGTACGGCACCCGCCACAGCCTCATCGACGGCATCAACCGCGCCACCGACATGCTCATCGGCGGCAAGAACGTGCTCATCTGCGGCTACGGCGACGTGGGCAAGGGCTGCGCGGAGGCCATGAAGGGCCAGGGCGCGCGCGTGAAGGTCACCGAGGCCGACCCGATCAACGCTCTGCAGGCCCTGATGGAGGGCTTCCCCGTGGTCACCGTCGAGGACGCCATCGCCGAGGCCGACATCGTCATCACCGCCACCGGCAACCTGGGCATCATCTCCTTCGACGACATGCTCAAGATGAAGGACCACGCGGTGCTGGGCAACATCGGCCACTTCGACAACGAGATCGACATGGCCAGCCTGATCCACCGCGACGACGTCACCCGCACCAGCATCAAGCCGCAGGTCGACGAGTTCCACCTGCCCAACGGGCGCGCGATCATTGTGCTGTCCATGGGCCGCCTGCTCAACCTGGGCAACGCCACCGGCCACCCCAGCTTCGTGATGTCGAACTCCTTCGCCGACCAGACGATCGCCCAGATCGAGCTGTTCACCCACCCGGACGACTACGACAACGAGGTGTACCGCCTGCCGAAGATCCTCGACGAGAAGGTCGCGCGCATCCACGTCGAGGCCCTCGGCGGCGAGCTGACCGAGCTGACCAAGGAGCAGGCCGAGTACATCGGCGTCGACGTCGCCGGCCCGTTCAAGCCCGAGCACTACCGCTACTGAGTCCGCGGAGGAGACCGGGCAGATGCTGATCGCAGTCGAGGGCCTCGACGGGGCCGGCAAGAACACGCTCGTGCGCGGGCTGGTCGAGGCCACCGGCGCGGACGTGCTCGCCTTCCCCCGCTACGCGGAGTCCGTCCACGCCCAGCTGGCCGCCGAGGCCCTGCACGGGCGGATGGGAGACCTGACCGACTCCGCCTACGCGATGGCCACGCTGTTCGCCCTGGACCGCCACGGCGCCGGTGACCGGCTCCGCGCGGCGTCGGCAAGCGCCGGCGCCCCGGCCGCGCCGGACGCGGCCGCCGGGCGCGGCGTGCTCATCTGCGACCGCTACGTCGCCTCCAACGCCGCCTACTCCTGGGCGCGCACCGGCGACGAGGCCGCGGTCGACTGGGTCGAGGAGCTCGAGTTCTCCCGCCTCGGCCTGCCGCGGCCGGACCTGACCGTCCTGCTCGACACCGACCCGGCCACCGCCGCCGAGCGCGCCCGCGGCCGGGAGGCCGCCGACGCCTCGCGCACCCGGGACCGCTACGAGCGCGACTCCGGGCTGCAGGAGCGCACGTGGCAGGCCTACCTGCGCCTCGCCGATCGCCGGTGGGGCGGGCCCTGGCTGGTAACGTCGGATCCGGCGAAGATCCTCGCCGCCGCTGGCCTGGCCTGACCACGCACCCGGCGGCGCGGATCTGTCAGAGAAAGACTAAAGACTTATCCGCGCGCCGCACCGGCGGACCCGAGAAGGCCCGCCGGCGGCTCCAGACAGCAGGGAGTGGCTCACCGTGCCGAAGATCCTCGTCGTCGATGACGACCCGGCCATCTCCGAGATGCTCACGCTCGTGCTCGAGGGCGAGGGCTTCGACCCCGTGGCCGTCATGGACGGCTCCGAGGCCGTGCCCGCCTTCGAGCGCGAGGACCCGGACCTGATCCTGCTCGACCTGATGCTCCCGGGCATCAACGGCATCGACATCTGCCGGGCGATCCGCGAGACCTCCACCGTGCCGATCGTCATGCTCACCGCGAAGACGGACACCGTCGACGTGGTCCTCGGTCTCGAGACCGGCGCGGACGACTACATCACCAAGCCGTTCAAGCCGCAGGAGCTCATCGCGCGCATCCGCGCGCGCCTGCGCCGCAGCGACGACCACCCCTCCGAGTCCATCGAGGTCGGCGACCTGGTCATCGACGTCCCGCGCCACACCGTGCGCCGCGGTGAGCGGGAGATCAACCTGACCCCGCTCGAGTTCGACCTGCTCGTCGAGATGGCACGGCGCCCCACCGAGGTCTTCTCGCGCGAGGAGCTGCTGGAGAAGGTCTGGGGCTACCGCCACGTCTCGGACACCCGCCTGGTCAACGTGCACGTCCAGCGGCTGCGCTCGAAGATCGAGAAGGACCCGGAGAACCCGCAGATCGTGCTGACTGTGCGGGGTGTGGGCTACAAGACCGGCGGCGTGGGGGAGTAGCGCCTCTTGCGGGAGAAACTCGCCTCCCTGCGCGCCACGGTCGCCGAGTCGTGGCGCACCTCGCTGCAGGTCCGCGTCATCGGCTCCATCGTGGTGGCCACGACCGTGGTGATGATCGTCCTTGGCCTGTCCATGGTCTCCGTGGTCACCCAGCAGCTCGTCGACGCGAAGATCGACACGGCCAACTCGGACATCGACCGCGCCCGCCTCGCCGTCGAGGAGCAGATCTCGGCCACCGGCGCGAGCAGCTCGGTGCAGTCGCGGCTGAACTCCGCGCGCGCCGCGCTGACCAACCGCGCCTCCCAGGACGAGCCGGCCGCCCTCTACGAGCCGGTGCTGCTCGTGGCCAATCAGGACGGCACCGTGACCACCTCTCCGGAGGGCTACCGCATCCCGGAGCGGCTGCGCTACTACGTAGACCAGAACCAGATCTCGTACCAGTTCACCGAGGTCAACCGCACCGACGGCTCGACCTACTCGGCGCTGGTCATCGGCACGCCCACCGACTCCGACATCCCGGGTCTGCAGGTCTACCTGGTGATGAGCATGGAGAACGACCAGGAGACCATGGCGCTGATGCGCGGGCTGATCTCCGCGGCTGCCGTGGTGCTCATCGTCCTGCTCGTCGGCATCGCGTGGCTGCTGGCCCAGCAGGTGATCACCCCGGTGCGCTCGGCCAGCCGCATCGCCGAGCGCCTGGCCGCCGGCCACCTGCGCGAGCGCATGTCAGTCGAGGGCGAGGACGAGATGGCGCGCCTGGCCATGAGCTTCAACTCCATGGCCGAGTCGCTGTCCAAGCAGATCAGCCAGCTCAAGGAGTACGGCGACCTGCAGCGCCAGTTCACCTCGGACGTCTCCCACGAGCTGCGCACCCCACTGACCACCGTGCGCATGGCCGCCGACATGATCGCCATGCACAACGACGAGTTCAACCCGGCGACCAAGCGGGCCTCGGAGCTTTTGACCAGCGAGCTCGACCGCTTCGAGGACCTGCTCTCCGACCTGCTGGAGATCTCGCGCCACGACGCCGGCGTGGCCGACCTCAACGAGTCCCTCTTCGACATCCGCATGAGCGTCGACGAGGCCGTCCGCCAGGTCGAGCCCATCGCCGAGCAGGTCGGCACCGAGATCCGCCTGCGCGGCCCCGCCGAGCCGCTGCGGGTGACCGGCGACTCCCGCCGTGTCGAGCGCATCCTGCGCAACCTCCTGGCCAACGCCGTCGACCACTCCGAGTCCCAGCCGGTCGAGATCAACTGGGCCGCCAACGACGAGGCGCTCGCCGTCACCGTCACCGACCACGGTGTGGGCCTGAAGGAGGGCCAGGAGGAGCTCGTGTTCAACCGCTTCTGGCGCGCCGACCCCTCGCGCGTGCGCCACTCCGGCGGCACCGGCCTCGGCCTGGCCATCGCCCAGGAGGACGCCCACCTGCACGGCGGGCACATCGACGCCGCCGGTACCGAGGGTGTGGGCTCCCAGTTCCGCCTCGTGCTGCCGCTGACCCCGATGGCCGAGTACACCGAGGAACCGCTGCCGCTGCGCGCCCCCGGATCCGACGGGGAGCCCGGGGAGATTGACGACGCCGCGTCGGGCACCGTCGCACTTCCCGCACCGTCGGGCGCCCAGGCGCCCGCGGCGCCTGCCACGCAGGCGGCCGCGCCGACCGCCGAGGAGCGCGCCGAGCGCACCGTTGACCCGGAAGACGCCCCCGCGCCCGGGGGAACGGAACCGGAGACGCCGGGTGACGGGGCCGCGGAAAGCGACGAGGAGGACTGAGTGCGAAACCGCCGAACCCGACTGCGCGCCGCGGTGGCCGTGGTGACCTGCGCGGTCATGCTCGCCTCGTGCAGCTCGCTGCCGCGCAACTCCGAGCCGAACGCGCTGCGCCCCTTCGCGCCCAACGAGCGCACCGAACAGGACCTCGGGCCCACCCCGGACCAGGAGCCGGACCTGCTGCTGCGCGAGTTCTACACCGCAGCTGCCCGCCCGACGCAGGACTACCAGGCTGCGCGCGGCTACCTGGCCGGCGGCGTCGCCCAGCGCTGGACCCCGCAGGAGTCCACGCTGGTGGTCGACCGCATCGACATCAACACCCAGGCCGGCGCCAACGCCGACGAGCGCACCTTCGACGTGCGCGGCACCGTCATCGGCCGGCTCGACTCCGACGGCGCCTACAGCCCGGACAACGGCACCTACGAGGCCAGCGTGACGCTGCGCCGTCAGGACGACGGCCAGTGGCGAATCACGGCGCTGCCCGACGGCGTCGTCTTCGAGCGCACCGAGCTGCGCAACAACTACGAGCCGCACCGCATCTTCTTCTTCGACCCCGCCGGGCGCGTGCTCGTCGGCGACCGCCGCTGGGTCTACTCCGGCGAGCGCGCCCAGGACGCCGCCCTGATCAACCTGCTCGTGCAGGGCCCGGCCTCCGGCCTCGAGCCCGGCGTGCGCCACGACCTGCCCGAGGAGGCCAGCTTCCTGGGCACCGAGGACGGCGTCTACCGCTTCGCCGGCATGGGCTCGATGAGCCCGGAGCAGCGCATCGCCTTTGCCGCCCAGCTGGTCTGGACGCTCGCCGAGGCCGACATCCCCGGCCCGTACACCATCGAGGCCGACGGCGCCCCGCTGGCCGAGGGCTACCGCGAGCTGACGACCGACGACTTCGCCGCCTTCAACCCGGAGATCGGGTCGGCGGCCGTCGCCCCGCTCTACGCGCTCTCCGACGGCAACCTGCTGAAGGTCTCCGGCGCCGGCGCCGACCCGGTGCCCGGCGAGCTGGGCACGGCCGGCGACATCGCCTCGGCGGACGTCTCCGTCGAGGACGTCGCCGCCGTGGTGCGCCGCCGCGGCAACACCAACGAGCTGTGGATGGGCGGCACCGAGAACGGGCTGACCCGCCAGCTGACCGGCCAGACGCTGACCCGGCCGACCATCGAGCCCGAGGCCGCCGGCGCGTGGACCGTCGTCGACGGCGACGACGTGGTGCGCCTGGTGCGCTCGAACTCCACCGGCGCGGTGGCGCGCACCTCCGTGCGCGTCGACGGCCTCGGCGAGACCGACAGCGCCGACGAGGAGATCTCCGTGCTGCAGCTGTCGCGCACCGGCGTGCGCGTGGCCATGATCGTCGACGGCCGCGTCTACCTCGGCGTCGTCGCGCAGCGCCCCAACGGCGAGCGCAGCGTGGTCAACGTCACCGAGATCGCCGCGCAGCTCGACGGCACGGCCGTCTCCCTCGACTGGCAGGCCGACGGCTCGCTGGTGGTGGGCACCTCCTCGGCCGAGTCGCCGCTGTGGCGCGTCGAGCAGGACGGCTCCTCGCTGGTCTCGCTGCCCTCCGGCAACGTCACCGCGCCCGTGGTGGCCGTCGCCTCCGGGCAGAACACGCTCTACCTCACCGACGCCCTGGCCATGCGCCAGCTGCCCGCCAACGGCACCTCCGACAGCGCCTTCTGGCGCGAGGTGCCCGGCCTGCAGGGCGTGCGCTCCGCCCCGGTCGTCGCGCACTGACGCCGCCGCTGCGGTAGGTTCCGCGGGCAGAGGGGACGGCGGGCCGGCGCCCGCTGCCGGGGACCGAGGGGGGACCATGCTGCCGGAACTGGAGCTCCTACTGCCGCGGCGCTGCGCCGGCTGCGGCGCGCCGGGCGAGGTGCTCTGCGCGCGCTGCCGCACCGAGCTGGCAGCCCCGCCGCAGCGGGTCTCCCCGCGGGTGGAGTCCGGGGTGCCGGTCTGGGCGCTCGGGCCCTACTCGGAGACGCGCCGCTCGGTGATCCTGGCGATGAAGGAGCGCGGCGACCGCACCGTGCGCCGCTGGGTCGGCGCGGTGCTCGCCGCCGCGGTGGCCACGCTGACGGCCCGCGGCGAGGTCGGCGAGCACCCGGTGCTGGTGCCCGCGCCCACGGCCGCCCGCTCGGCCCGCCTGCGCGGCGGCGACCCGGTCACCGACGCCTGCCGGGCCACGGGGCTGCCCACCGCCGCGGTGCTCTCCCATGCCCGCGGGGTGCGCGACTCGGTGGGCCTGTCACCTGCGGCTCGTCGGGCGAACCTCGCGGGCAGGGTGCGCCTGCGCGGGCCGGTGCCGGCCGGCGAGCTGGTGCTCGTCGACGACGTGGTGACCACCGGGGCCACACTCGCGGCGGCCTGCGCGAAGCTGACCTTCGCCGGGGCGCAGGTGCGCGGGGCACTGGCCTTCGCGGCGGCGTAGGCGGCACCGGGGGCGGAGGGGTGGACCGGGGGCCACCCTCCGTAGGGGGTGGTCGGGCCCGAAAGATGTGTGAATGTGCCCGCATTGCTCCTGGACGGGGCCGCCGTGGGGGAGAGGGCCCGGACACTGTTGCGCGCGTCAAAGGTAGCATGGGAGGTGACCTACAGTCCCGCCTATTCTGAGGGAGGAAAGCAGATGTCGAACTCTGCTGACAGCGCCGAGAACACCACCGAGGCTCTCGGCCCCGACGCCCAGGTGACCATCACCGGGCGCAACGTAGAGGTGCCCGAGCACTTCGCGGAACGGGTCAACTCCAAGCTCGCCAAGATCGAGCGTCTCGATCCCACCCTGACTTTCTTCCACGTTGAGCTGCAGTACGAGCCCAACCCGCGGCGGGAGGCCGAGTGCGATCGCATCCAGATCACGGCGACCGGTAAGGGCCACATCGCCCGCGCCGAGGCCAAGGAGGACAGCTTCTACGCCGCCCTCGAGACCGCCCTGGCGAAGATGGAGCGCTCCCTGCGCAAGGTCAAGGCGCGTCGCTCCATCGCCCAGTCCGGCCACCGCGCCCCGAAGGGCACCGGCCAGATCGCGGCCGACCTCGTCGCCGAGGCGAACAAGGCCAAGGAGCAGCACGGCAAGTACGACGTCGACCCGTACGCCGACGAGGTCGAGGAGATCCTGCCCGGCCGCGTGGTGCGCACCAAGGAGCACCCGGCCAACCCGATGACCGTCGACGACGCGCTCAGCGAGATGGAGCTCGTCGGCCACGACTTCTTCCTCTTCGTCAACTCCGAGGACAACCGGCCGTCCGTGGTGTACCGCCGCCACGCCTTCGACTACGGCCTGATCACCCTCACCGAGGAGGAGTGAGTCACCCGGCGCGGTGACCCCGCGCGGCGCCGCCGGGCGCCCGCCGGCACCGCGCCGAGCGCCCCGAGGGCCGGGGCCCGCCCACCGTGGCGGGCCACGGCCCTCGTGCGTCCCCGCTCCGGATCACGCCGCCCCGGCCGCGGCGGCGCCGGGGCGCGCGACGGATGCGGCGTCGTCAATTTCACCCCTGCCGTGCATGAAACCCACAGCCGCCCGTTGTGTGCGCGGGCAGGCCGGCCGTTAGACTCGGCGGACGCGGAAGGGCTCGCGCCGCCGCGTGCGTACAATGTTGGAGCGCACAACGGAAGATTCCATGTAACGAAGGACCTGTAGACGTGTTTGGACTGTCCAAGCTTCTGCGCGCCGGCGAAGGCCGGACAGTGAAGCGCCTGTCGAAGATCGCGGACGACGTCGTCGCCCTCGAGGACGAGTACGCCGCCCTCAGCGACGACGAGCTCAAGGCCAAGACCGACGAGTTCAAGCGTCGCGTGGCCGACGGCGAGAGCCTCGACGACATCTTCCTCGAGGCCTTCGCCACCGCCCGCGAGGCCTCCTGGCGCGTGCTCGGGCAGAAGCACTACCACGTCCAGATCATGGGCGGCGCGGCCCTGCACTTCGGCAACGTCGCCGAGATGGCCACCGGTGAGGGCAAGACCCTGACCTCGGTGCTGCCGGTCTACCTCAACGCTCTCGAGGGCAAGGGCGTGCACGTGGTCACCGTCAACGACTACCTGGCCAAGCGCGACGCCGAGTGGATGGGCCGTGTGCACCGCTGGCTGGGTCTGTCCGTCGGCGTGATCCTGCCGGACCTGGACCGCAAGGCCCGCAAGGCGGCCTACGACTCCGACATCACCTACGGCACCAACAACGAGCTCGGCTTCGACTACCTGCGCGACAACATGGTGCGCAGCCTCGACGACTGCGTGCAGCGCGGCCACCACTACGCCATCGTCGACGAGGTCGACTCGATCCTCATCGACGAGGCTCGCACCCCGCTGATCATCTCCGGTCCGGCCGAGGGCTCCTCGCAGTACTACACCGTCTTCGCCCAGCTGGCCCCGCGCATGCAGCTCGACGTCCACTACGAGGTGGACCGCCGCAAGCGCACCGTCGGAGTTCTCGAGGCCGGCGTCGAGTTCGTCGAGGACCAGCTCGGCATCGACAACCTCTACGCCCCCGAGAACTCCCAGCTGGTCAGCTACCTCAACAACGCGCTGAAGGCCAAGGAGCTCTTCGAGCGCGACAAGGACTACATCGTCCGCAACGGCGAGGTGCTCATCGTCGACAGCTTCACCGGGCGCATCCTGGCCGGCCGCCGCTACAACGAGGGCATGCACCAGGCCATCGAGGCCAAGGAGGGGGTGGAGATCAAGAACGAGAACCAGACCCTGGCCACCGTGACCCTCCAGAACTACTTCCGCCTCTACGACAAGCTGGCCGGCATGACCGGCACCGCCGAGACCGAGGCCGCCGAGCTCAACCAGATCTACAAGCTCAACGTGGTCAAGGTGCCCACCAACAAGCCGAAGCAGCGAGTCGACCACTCCGATCGCGTCTACAAGACGCAGGAGGCCAAGTTCGCCGCCGTCGCCGACGACATCGCCGAGCGCCAGGAAGCCGGCCAGCCGGTCCTGGTGGGCACCACCTCCGTCGAGCGCTCCGAGTACCTCTCGCAGCTGCTGCAGCACCGCGGCATCCGCCACAACGTGCTCAACGCGAAGTTCCACGAGCAGGAGGCGCAGATCGTCGCCCAGGCCGGCCTGCCCGGCAACGTCACCGTGGCCACCAACATGGCCGGCCGCGGCACCGACATCGTGCTCGGCGGCAACCCGGACATCCTGCTCGACATCAAGCTGCGCGAGCGCGGGCTGGACCCCGTCGAGGACGAGGAAGCCTACCAGGAGGCCTGGGACGCGGAGCTGCCCGCCGCCCAGGAGCGCTCCAAGAAGCTCGGCGACAAGGTGCGCGAGGCCGGCGGCCTCTACGTGTTGGGCACCGAGCGCCACGAGTCGCGCCGCATCGACAACCAGCTGCGCGGCCGCTCGGGACGCCAGGGTGACCCGGGCGAGACCCGCTTCTACCTGTCCATGCGCGATGACCTGATGGTCCGCTTCGCCGGCCAGGCCATGGAGAACATGATGAACCGCCTCAACGTCCCGGACGACGTGCCGATCGAGGCGAAGATGGTCTCCAACTCCATCAAGGGCGCCCAGGCGCAGGTGGAGAACCAGAACTTCGAGATGCGCAAGAACGTCCTGAAGTACGACGAGGTGCTCAACGAGCAGCGCAAGGTCATCTACCGCGAGCGCAACGAGGTGCTCGAGGCCGCGGACATCTCGACCTACATCCGCAAGATGATCGACGAGACCGTCTCCGCCTACGTCGACGGTGCCACGGCCACCGGCTTCGTCGAGGACTGGGACCTGGACAGCCTGTGGCACGCCCTGGAGTCCCTCTACGGGCCGACGATGAGCTACCGCAGCCTCATCGACGGCGACGAGTACGGCCCGGCCGGCGAGCTGACCGCCGAGCAGCTGCGCGAGGCCGTGCTGGCCGACGTCAACGCCCAGTACGACTCGCTGGAGGCCAAGGTCGAGGAGCTCGGCGGCGAGGGCCGCATGCGCGCCGTCGAGCGGATGGTGCTGCTGCCGGTCATCGACCAGAAGTGGCGTGAGCACCTCTACGAGATGGACTACCTCAAGGAGGGCATCGGCCTGCGCGCGATGGCGCAGCGCGACCCGCTGGTCGAGTACCAGAAGGAGGGCGGTGACCTCTTCAACGCGATGAACGACGCGATCAAGGAGGAGACCGTCCGCCAGCTGTTCCTGCTGCGCAAGCAGTTCGAGCAGCAGGAGGCCCAGTCCGGCGCCACCGAGTCGGACCCGGCCGAGCCCGCCGCCAAGACCGAGGGCCCGGCCACGCGCGACTGACTCTCAGCCGACGCGCAGCACGTCGAGGCGCCCGCCGTCGAGGCAGGCGACGAAGGCGTGCACGCGCCCGTCGACGCGGCAGGAGCCGAAGACCTCCACGCGCCCGTCGATTTCCGACGCCCCCGCACCCCGCCCGGGTGCGGGGGCGTCGCCGTCTCTGCGGCGCGGCGTGCGCGCGGTGTCTGCGGGGGCGGCGCCCGGCGCGGGCGCCGGGCGCAGGTGCAGCGTGAGGACGCGCACCTCGGCCGCGGCGCGAGGTGCGGCGG
>NZ_JASPJZ010000018.1:0-61781 GCF_030232385.1 Corynebacterium sp. MSK006 | reverse complement strand
GGGCGGGCGCGCGCGGGGTCGGCGCCGGTGGTCTCACCGGGTGCGCCGGCGGCCCCGCGCAGGGCGGCGCCGAGGGCGGCGAGCAGCTCGGGCGACTGGGCGGGGACGACGAAGCCGGGCACCAGGGCTCCGCCAACCTCGACCTCGGGGGCCGGTCCGGGGTCGGCGGCCACGGCGAAGACGCCCGGGCGGGCCGTCACGGCGTCGAGGTCGGCGGCCGCGGCGGCGTCGAGGATCACCGCGGCCGCGCGCGGCAGGTGGCGGGCCAGCTCGGCGGCGCGCTCGGACTCGTCCTCGACGTCGACGGTCAGGTCGAGCAGCGGGCGGCCCGAGGCGGCGGCGACGTGGACGGCCTCCGGGTGGGCGGCCGGCTCGGCGACGGCGACGAGGATGAAGCGCTCGCGGCCCGGCGGTGCGGTGTTCATGGCCCTGATACTCGCGGTCCGCGCCCGCCGGGGAAAGGCCCGCACGCCGGCCTGTGGAACACCCCCGCAGTTAGCGCACATGTCACCGAAAATCTGTGGAGAACGCGGCCGCCTCGGGCGCGGATGCGCTACGGCGCCGCGACGGGCGGAGATCCCCGCCTGACCTGCACGCCCGGGCACCCGGGTGCGGACATAAAGGACGGCCCGCGCCTCGGGGGGGTGTGCGCGGGCCGTCGGTAACCCGGCCTCGGGGGGATGGCCGGGGCAGGCCGCACGGTATATCGGGGCCTTGCAGAAATGATTATGGCACAGCGGGGGTGGGCGAGGCAAGACGTGGAACGAATTTCTTCGAAATTATCTTCGGGGTCACACAGTCGCCCCGCCCGGTCACGCGGCCGCACCCTCCCCGGCACCGTGGACCCCACCCCATCCCGGCTCCACCCCCGCCCCGCCGCACCTGACCGCCCGCCGGGAAGACGCCCCAGAAACCACAACTTCCCCACACGCCACAGGCGTTTCGTGGTCGGGCGGGGGAATCTGGCTAGACTGTCCCCCATGACGTCGACGCAGAGGAACGCGGGCGGGGCACTCCGTCGCGCCGGCCGGGTGGCCGCGTTCTTCGACCTGGACAAGACCGTCATCGCCACGTCGTCGACCTTCGCCTTCGGCCGCGAGTTCATGCACAAGGGCCTGATCTCCCCGGTCGAGGCCCTGCAGATGACACTCGCCAAGACGAACTTCATGATCTCCGGAATGTCCGCCGAGCAGATGGACTCCACGCGCGACCAGCTGACCTCGCTGATCGCCGGCTGGTCCGTCGAGGAGGTCCGCCAGATCACCGAGGAGACGCTGCACTCGGTGCTCGTGCCCACCATCTACGCCGAGGCCCGCGAGCTCATCCGCTTCCACCAGCTGGCCGGCCACGACGTGGTCATCGTCTCCGCCTCCGCGGCCGACCTGGTCCGCCCGATCGCCGCCGAGCTCGGGGTCACCGACGTGGTGGCCACCGAGCTCGAGGTCCGCGACGGGTGCTACACCGGCGAGATCCTCTCCTACAACAAGGGCGAGGCCAAGGGCGAGGCGCTCGCCGAGCTGGCCCGCCGGCGCAACTACGACCTCTCGGCCAGCTACGCCTACTCCGACTCGGTGACCGACCTGCCGATGCTTCAGGCCGTGGGCAAGCCCGTGGCCGTCAACCCCGACCGGGCGCTGAAGAAGCACGCGCTTGCCGAGGGCTGGGAGATCCGCGCCTTCAAGGACCCCGAGCCGCTGTTCACCGCCCCGACCGCCCGCGAGGTCGGCATCGGCACCGGGGTGGTCGCCGCCGTGGCCGCCGCCGCGGTGGGCGGCTGGTGGCTGCTGCGCGGGCGCGACTCGGGTTCCTGAGGGGCTCTCCGCCCCGGCGGACCGGGGCCCGCGACCCGCCCGGCCGGGCCCTTCCCCCGCGGCCCGGGCCACGTGACGGCTACCATGGTCGTAAAGTGATGCGGGACAACGGCGCGCGGACGCCCCACCCGTGGCACCATCGACAACGTTAGAATCAGCTGCGGCACCGGCCCCGGCCGAGAACAAAGACCCCCAACGGGAGGAACCCAATCGTGAGCAAGCAGGACGGACTCTTCACCGAAGGCGCGGACAACTTCGCCCCGCGCGCCGACAGCATTCCGCTGAGCGACGTCGACGCCTCGAACGGCCAGCAGTCGGTGGGCACCCTGGTCAGCAACGCGACCGCGCAGATGTCCTCGCTGTTCCGCTCCGAGCTGGAGCTGGCCAAGACCGAGCTGGCCGCCGAGGCCAAGAAGGGCGCGATCGGCGGCGGCCTGTTCTCGGTGGCCGGCGTGATCGCCCTCTACAGCTCCTTCTTCTTTTTCTTCTTCCTCGCCGCGCTGATCTCCGTCTGGCTGCCCTGGTGGGCCGGCTTCCTCATCGTCTTCCTGATCATGCTGGCCACCGCCGCCGTCCTGGCGCTCTTCGGCTGGCGCAAGGTCAAGAAGATGGGCGCGCCGAAGCGCACCATCGACTCCGTCGGTGAGCTGAAGAACCTCGTCCCGGGCAAGGCCCAGGACAAGCTCGAGGGCGCCAACCGCGGCCTCTACAGCTAGCCGACCCGCACAAAAAGAAGCACCGGAGCCCCCGCACCATGGCCGCAGCACGCGACGCCGCAGGTGACGGGGGTTCTTCCGTGCCCGCCCGGCCGAGCGCCGCGAGCGCCGGCGCCGGTGGGGGCCTCTCGCCCTCCACCGTCGAGCTGGCCGGGCCCTTCACCCACCGCTTCGTCCACCTGCGCGGGGTGCGCCTGCACGTCGCCGCCGCCGGCGACGCGAAGGACCCGCTGGTCATCCTGCTGCACGACGCCTTCGGCGGCTGGTTCGACTACCGCGACGTGCTGGCACCCCTGGCCGCCGCCGGCTTCCACGTCGTCGCCCTCGACGCGCGCGGCTACGGCATGTCGGACAAGCCCCCGGCCGGCGCCGGACTGGACGTGCTGACCGCCGTCGGCGACGTCACCGCGCTCATCCGGGTGCTCGGCCACGATGACGCCGTCCTCGTCGGCGCCGACTCCGGCGGCGCGGTGGCCTGGTGCGCGGCCACGGCACACCCCGGTCAGGTCCGCGCGCTGGTCTCCGTGGCCGCCGCCCACCCGGTCGACATGCGCCGCGCGATGGCCGCCCGCCCGGTGCGCTTCCTGCCGGCCCACCTGCGCGCGGGCTTCGGCCGCCTGCCGGGCGTCCACCGCCTGCCGGAGCGCACCGCCGCCTGGCTGCAGCGGCGCATCCTGGACCGCTGGACCGCCCCGCAGTTCCACGGCACCGCGCTCTACGACGCCGTACTGGACCTGCGTGTGCGCGCGATGCACATCGCGTCGGCGCTTCCGGGCGCGGCGCGCTACGCGCGCCTGACCACGACCGTGGTGCCCCCGAAGTGGCTGGGCAACCCGGTCACGGTGCCCGTGCTCGCCCTGCAGCCGGACCGGCCGACCTTCACGCACCTGGCCCGGCGCGCCCGCAAGCGCTGCACCGCCCGGATGAGCGTGCGCGAGCTGCCCGGCACCGCACGCCTGCCACACGTGGAGGCCCCCGAGGCCTTCGCCGCGGCCGTGGCCGCCTGGCTCAACGAGCTGGACTGACCGCCGCAACGGAAACGCCCACGCCGCACGGCGCGGGCGTCGTCAATCTCCCGTGACTCAGTGCGCGACGCACTCGCCGGTGCCCACCGGCGCGGTCAGCTCGGAGACGTCGCCGACGCGCGCGTGCACCTCGGCGGCGGTCAGCGCGTAGCCGGTGTCGGACTCGTCGAGGCTGGCGCCGAAGACCACGCCGAGCACCCGGCCCTCGGCGTCGGTCATCGGCCCGCCGGAGTTGCCCTCGCGGATGGTGCCGCGCACGGTGTAGGCCTCGCGCTCGACACGCCCGGTGGCGTAAATGTCCGGCCCGGCGATGGTCAGCTTGCTGCGGATGCGCGCCGGCGCGGCCTCGAAGGGGCCGGAGGCCGGGAAGCCCATCACGATCGCGTCCTGGCCGGTCATCGCCGGATCCTCGGCCCACTGCAGCGGCTCCAGTCCCAGGTCGGGCGCGTAGAGCACGGCGATGTCGACCTCGGGGTTGTAGTAGACGACCTCGGCGTCGCGCAGGCCGAGCACCGTGTCCAGGCGCACCGTCTCGGTACCGGCGACGACGTGGGCGTTGGTCATCACGTGGTCGGGGCCGACGACGAAGCCGGAGCCGAGCAGGCGGCGCCGGCAGCTGTCCGCGTCGCCGAGGACGTGGATGACGCTCGGGCGCAGCTTCTCCACCAGCTCGGTGTTCTCCACCTCGATGCGCGGGGCCTCGACCTCGGGCGAGTCGACGGGCTCGAAGGGCGAGAGCGGCGGCAGGCCCGAGTCGTTGAGCATCGCCGCGATCTTGTTGGGCAGCTGGTTCCAGGACTGCGGCGTCGCGCGGTCCACCCCGGAGAGCACCTTCGAGTTGTGAACGCCGGTGGCCACCTTTCCGCCGAGGCCCGCGGCCAGCGGCAGGGAGACCAGCCAGGCGACGATGAGCAGGGTCACCGCCTGGAAGAACGCGCCGATGCAGGAGTCGATGCGCAGCGAGGAGCGCATCTTGAACGAGCGGCGCAGCTGGCCGCCGACCACGGCGCCGGCGACGTTGCCGACGGCCACGAGCAGGATGAGGATCGCCGCGGCCAGCAGCAGGCGCAGGCCGACCGAGTCGGTCAGGCGCAGTGCGACGGGGATCAGCCCGGCGCTGACCACGAGCCCGGAGACGACACCGAGGGTGGACAGGACCGAGGTGGTCGCGCCCTGGCGCCAGCCGGTGATGAACGCGGCGAGCGCGGCGATGACGACGACACCGTCGACGATGAGTCCGGCTGTCACGTGGTTGTACTTCCTCGTCCGTGCGTCGGGTGCGGATTAACTGCCGTCACCTTACTCTTAACGCCCCCGCGGGGGCGCCCTCCCCTTTTGCGCCCCTCCCCCGCGCGGCGCGCTGCGGCGCGTGCCCGGGCGCGGACCGGACGGCGCGCCCCGGTGCGGACGGGACGGCGCGCCGGTCAGCGCAGCACCTCGCCGTTGCGCGACTCGGCCAGCGCCTCGCGCAGGGGGCGGGCCGGGCGCTGCGACCACGGGCGCTCCCAGCCGGCGGTGCGCAGCATGCCGTCGAGCACCGCGGCGGTGAAGCCCCAGACCACGTAGCCCTCAACGGCGAAGGCCGGGCCCCGCCACGGCCCCCAGGCCACGGTGAAGCGGCGCTCGGGATCGACGAGCTCGGCGACCGGGGCGTTGAAGACGTGGTCGGTCTCGTCCGAGCTGGCCACCCCGACCTCGGCCGGGGTGTGCCACCAGGCCAGCACGGGGTGGACGGGCCGGCCGGTGCGCCGCACGGGCACCGCGCCGAGCTCGGCGAGGGGGCTGACGGCCGTGCGGTCCAGGCCGGTCTCCTCCCACGCCTCGCGCAGTGCGGCGTCGACGGGGCTGATGTCGCCCGGGTCGATGCGCCCGCCGGGGAAGGCGATCTGCCCGGCGTGCGAGCGCATGTGCGGCGAGCGATGTGTCAGCAGCACCGACGCGTCGGCGGCCGTCTCTCCGGAGACGGCCACGAGCACCGCCGCCCCGCGGGTGTCGCGTGCGGCCTCCGCTTGATGACGTCCCGCGCGCCCCGCCGGGCGCGCCGGGTCACCGTCGTTGGTGCGGCCGGTGCGCCCAGTGAGGCGCTCGCGCAGGCGGCGCACCTCGCGGCTGCCGCCCTCGCCGTCGAGGCCGGCCACCAGGCGGTGCATCCAGTCCGGGGCGGTCTCCGGGCGCAGGGTGACGTTGTGGCCCGGCCGGTCGGCGGCGGGGCCGGGGCGGTGCGTGGCACCGACGGGGTCGGTCGCGGGGTCGCGGTAATCCATCAGCCCTCCAGGTCGGCCTCGAGTTCGGCCAGCGAGGTGTACGGCTTGGTCAGGGCCTTTGTCACCTGTCCGTCCTGGACAAGCAGGGTCACGGGCACCACGGCCGGCAGCGAGAGGCCGCCCTGGAAGGCGCCCGAGTCGTCCTGGAAGCTGGGCAGGTCCACACCGAGCTCCTCGAGCAGGGCCGCCCCGCGCGCGCCGTCGGGGTCAGCGTGGACGCCGACGACCCGGTGGTCCGGGTGCGCGGCGGCGTACTCGGCGATGACGGGCAGCTCCTCGCGGCACGGCGCGCACCACCAGGCCCACACGTTGACCACGGTCGGGGTGCCCTGGGAGACCTCGCCGTCGGACCCGGCGCCGCCCAGGCAGTCGAGGTCGACGCCTGCGACCGTGGAGCCAGGGCAGTCCGGGCGCGCCGGCACGTCGGCCTGCGCGCCGGCGCCCGCGGAGTCACCCGAGCCGGTCGGGTCGGCCTGGCCGTCCGCGCCGGTCGTGTCGCCGCCACCGCCTGCCCCTCCTACACCGCCGTCGCCGGCGGACTGCATGCGCGGGACCAGCGCGGCGATCAGGGCGACGCTGGCGACGATGACGATGACGTAGGCGAGAAGGTGTCGTTTCACCGTGTGGTCTCCTCTTCGTCGTTGATTCCGGCCATGGCGAGGATGTGCCCCCGGTTGTCGCCGCTGACCAGCTCGGCGGCGGCCTCGGGGTCGACGGGGCCGGCCTTGCCGAAGGAGGGGCAGTCGTAGGCGATCGGGCACGCCCCGCAGGCCGCGCGGCGGGAGTGGCACACACGCCGGCCGTGGAAGATCATGCGGTGGGAGAACATCGTCCACTCGCTCTTCTCTATCAGCCCGGCGATCTCGCGCTCGACCTTGACCGGGTCCTCCTGTCCGGTCAGCCCCATGCGGCGGGCCAGGCGCCCGAAGTGGGTGTCGATGGTCAGGCCGGGCAGCCCGAAGGCGTTGCCGCGGACGACGTGGGCGGTCTTGCGGCCGACGCCGGGGAGTTTCACCAGCGCGTCGAGGTCGCGGGGCACCTCGCCGCCGTGCTCGGCGACGAGCGCCCGGGAAAGACCCACGAGGTTGCGGGCCTTGGCACGGTAGAAGCCGGTGGGCCGGATGATCTCGGCGACCTCGGCGGTGTCGGCGGCTGCCAGCGCGGCCGCGTCCGGGTAGCGCGCGAAGAGCGCCGGAGTCACGGAGTTGACGCGCACGTCGGTGGTCTGGGCGGACATCACCGTGGCCACGAGCAGCTCGAAGGCGTCGCGGAAGTCGAGCTCGGCGTGCGCGTCGGGGTAGACGGCGGCGAGCGTGCGGTTGATGCGGCGGGCCCTGCGGGTGCGGCCGAGGTCGGTCTCGCGTCCGCGGGCGGTCGGGTGCGCGCCCGGGCGCCGGCGCTTGCGCGGGGTCAGGGAGCCAGAGCGGGCGGTGGTGGACACGGGCGCCATCCTACCGGGCACACGTGGGCAGCCACGGGAGGTCTGATCACCGCAGAATCGGGCATAACCGGACATAAATGTTGTATCCCCACAGGTCTGACCAATGGAGTCAATCGGCGCTGACCATGCTTTTTGGTCTAGAACTGAACAATGTTCCGCCAAATTCGGGTGCCCGTTTTCTTGGTATCGCGTGACACTCTTCTGTAGTATTGGGAGACATGTCCATCGTCACCGCATTTGTCGCACCGTGTCTGCTGGGGGTGTTCGCACTCGGACTGGAACAGCTCGAGCGCGCCGCCTTCAGTTCCGGGTCCGCCACCGCGGGCTCGCCAGAGGCGTCGGCCTGACCGGAGAGACCCTGGACTGCACGGTCAGAACCGAATGCCCGGACCGCCGAGAGATTCATTCAGTTGCATGTGACCGGCCGATGAAAAATCTGGCGGTGTGACCGACCTGACGGTAGGGTGTACCCGGACGTGCACCTGCCCCTGCAACCTACTTCCGCTCACGCCCGACTGACACGAAGCGCGGGAGGAACCCCGCCACACGGCAGTGCCGGAAACGGTTGCGTTGAGAAACAGATAAGTATTGAGGAGTTCATTGTGGAAGGCGTTCAGGAGATCCTGTCCCGCGCGGGTATTTTCCAGGGCGTTGACGCTACCGCCGTCAACAACCTGATCAAGGACATGGAGACGGTCCGGTTCCCCCGCGGCACCACGATCTTCGACGAGGGCGAGCCCGGCGACCGCCTGTACATCATCACCGCCGGCAAGGTGAAGCTGGCCCGCCACGCCTCCGACGGCCGCGAGAACCTGCTGACGATCATGGGCCCGTCCGACATGTTCGGCGAGCTGTCCATCTTCGATCCGGGCCCGCGCACCTCCTCGGCCGTCTGCGTGACCGAGGTCCGCGCCGCCACCATGGACTCGGCGATGCTGAACCGCTGGGTCTCCGAGCACCCGGAGATCGCCCAGCAGCTGCTGCGCGTGCTGGCCCGCCGCCTGCGCCGCACCAACGCCTCGCTGGCCGACCTCATCTTCACCGACGTGCCCGGCCGCGTGGCCAAGACGCTGCTGCAGCTGGCCAACCGCTTCGGCACCCAGGAGGGTGGCGCCCTGCGCGTCAACCACGACCTGACCCAGGAGGAGATCGCCCAGCTCGTCGGCGCCTCGCGTGAGACCGTGAACAAGGCGCTGGCCACCTTCGCCCACCGCGGCTGGATCCGCCTCGAGGGCAAGTCGGTGCTCATCGTCGACACCGAGCACCTCGCCCGCCGCGCGCGCTAGGCACGGACACAAGGAGAGCGGGCCCTGGATTCGTTCCGGGCCCGCTCTTTTCGATTGCCGACGTCGCGTCGGTCACCGCGCGGCGTCGCCAGCGGCGCCTTCCGGCGTGCCGGTGGCGGTGCGCGGCACCGCCACGCGGCCTAGACCTGCTCGGGGTGGTCGTTCAGGTAGCGCAGGGCGACGCGGGTGGACTGCTCGGCGGCGCCGCGCAGCACGGGGTCGACGTCGTCGTACATGAGGTTGACCAGCTCGTCGATCTCGAGGTCGCGGCCGCGCTCCTTCCAGATCTTCCGGATCTGGTCGAGGCGGTAGTTGCGGCGGTCGATGTACTTGCGGGCGAACTGCGAGAGGTCCGGGTTGTCCGGGCCGTGGCCGGGCAGCAGGGCGACGTCCTTGCCGCGGCACTCCAGCATCTCCAGCGTCTGCATATAGTCGCCGAGGTCGCCGTCAGTCTCGGAGATCATGGTGGTGTGGCGCCCGGCGATGGTGTCGCCGGTGATGACGCCCTCGAGCGTGGACTCGCCGGGCTTGCCGGACCAGACGAAGAAGCAGGCGCAGTCGGCGGTGTGGCCGGGGGTGTGCACGACCTCGAGCTGCGGGGTGACCCCGTCGACGGAGACGGTCTCGCCGTCGGTCAGTGGGTCGGCGCCGTGGCAGTAGCGGGCGTCGAAGGCGCGCACGGGCGCCCCGGTCAGCTGCCGGAAGCGGTGCGCGCCGTCGGCGTGGTCCGGGTGGCGGTGCGTGAGAAGAATGAGGGCCACCTCGCCTGCCTTGGCGTGCAGGACATTGAGGTGGCCTTCATCCTCGGGGCCCGGGTCGACGACGATCGCGCGCTCGTCACCTTCACGGCGCACGATCCACGAGTTGGTGCCCTCCAGCGCGGCGTAGCTGGGGTTGGTGCACAGGACGACGGCGGCGGAGTCGGTCACCGGCCGCAGCTGACTGTAGGCAGGATGCTGCATGGCCCCCAGCTTAGCGCGCCCGGGCGGGCCTGGAAATTCAGGCGGACCTGGAATTATCAGTCGACCTCTACGATGAGCTCGATCTCGACCGGGGAGTCCAGCGGTAGCTCGGCGACGCCGACGGCGCTGCGGGCGTGGGCGCCCGCCTCACCGAAGATCTCACCGATGACCTCGGAGGCGCCGTTGACCACGCCGGCCTGGCCGTGGAAGTCGGCGGCCGAGGAGACGAAGCCGACGATCTTGAGCACGCGGGTGACATGGTCGACGCCGACGACCGAGTCGACGGCGGCGAGTGCATTGAGCACCGCGGTGCGCGCGAGGTCGGCGGCCTGCTCGGCGTCGACCTCGGCGCCGACCTGGCCGGTGGCGGGCAGCTTGCCGTCGACGAAGGGCAGCTGGCCGGAGGTCCAGACATGGTCGCCGACGCGCAGCGCGGGCACGTAGGCGGCCACGGGGGCGGCGACGGCCGGCAGCTCGATGCCGAGTTCCTTCAGGCGCTCGGAGACGGTGCTCATGCGTCCTCCTTCGGGCGCTTCAGGTAGGCGACGACGTTCTCCGGGTTCGGCCCGGGCATGACGGTGACGAGCTCCCAGCCGTCCTCGCCCCAGGTGTCGAGGATCTGCTTGGTCGCGTGGGTCAGAAGCGGCACGGTGGCGTATTCCCAAGTGGTCATGGCGACCACTGTACTTACCCCGGCCTCACCTTCGCCGTATCCGCCGCCGTAACCCCTCTGAGCTGCACAGGTCGCGCGGACCTACCCCCGCCCGACATTAACCACGGCTACAGGCGTATCAATGGAGACGGGTTTCCCGCCCACTCCCCTGCACCCGACCCGAGGAACCACCATGCACGTCTCCGATCAACCGATCACCCGCGCCCGCCTGACCCCGGAGCACGAGAAGACCGTCTCCGCCACGCTGCCGGCCGTCGGCGAGAACATCGGCACCATCGCCGAGACCTTCTACCACCGCATGTTCTCCGCGCACCCCGAGCTGCTGCGCGACACCTTCAACCGTGGCAACCAGCACTCCGGTGCGCAGCAGAAGGCGCTGGCGGCCTCCGTGGCCACCTTCGCCACGATGCTCGTCGACCCGGAGGCTCCGGACCCGGTCACGATGCTCTCGCGCATCGCGCACAAGCACGTCTCCGTCGGAATCGTCGAGGACCAGTACCCGATCGTGCGCAGGCACCTCTTCGACGCGATCCGCGAGGTCCTCGGCGCCGACACCTTCACCGCCGAGGTCGAGGAGGCCTGGGACGAGGTCTACTGGATGATGGCGCGTGTGCTCATCGACCACGAATCCGCCCTCTACTCCTCCGACGGCGTCGCCCCCGGCGAGGTCTTCCGTGAGGTCACGGTCACCGGGATCGAGAAGCTGAGCGAGACCGTCTCCGCCTTCGAGCTCTCCGGCGAGCTCAGCTCGCCGTTGCCGGGACAGTACACGTCGGTGGGTGTGGTGCTTGACGACGACGCGCGCCAGTTGCGGCAGTACTCCATCATCGACGGCGACGCGGGGCGCTACCGGATCGCCGTCGAGCGCGACGGCGAGGTCTCGCAGTATCTTCAGGACCACGTCGCCGTCGGCGACACCGTGCAGGCCACGCTGGCCGCCGGCGACCTGACCCTGGACGAGTCGACCGAGGCGCCGGTAGTGCTCATCTCCTCCGGCATCGGCTCCACCCCGATGGTCGGCATCCTCAACCACCTGGCGCGCACGGGCTCCAAGCGCCAGGTGCTCGTCCTGCACGCGGACTCCTCGCGCGAGACCCACGCGCAGCTGGGCCAGACCCGCGCCGCCCTCGAGCAGCTCGGCCACGGCGAGCTGCGCACGTTCTACCGGGACGCCGGCGAGCGCATCGACGTCGCAGAGGAGGTGCCCGGCGGCGCGGACGTCTACCTGTGCGGCGGCACCGGTTTCCTGCAGTCGCTGCGGGCGGACCTGGCGGAGCTTCCCGGCGAGGCCGCGCCGGTGGCGGTGCACTTCGAGCTGTTCAGCCCGAACGACTGGCTGGCCTGATCGCCGGGCCTCCCGGCCGGGATACCCGGCGGGACTCCCGGCCGGGCCCGGATGGCCGGCGGCTCAGATGCCGATGAGCTCCCCGCCGTGGGCGAGGTAGTCGGCCCAGTCGTCGATCTGCGGGTTCTTGCGCAGCAGGGCGCGGCGCTGACGCTCGGTCAGCCCGCCCCACACGCCGAACTCCACGCCGTTGTCCAGCGCGTCGGCCAGGCACATCTGCTGGACGGGGCAGCCACGGCAGAAGGTCGCGGCCTTGCGCTGCTCAGCTCCCCGCACGAACAGGGTCTCGGGGTCGATGCCCCGGCACTTGGCGCTCGTGACCCAGGTGCCACGGTCCTGCACGGCCTCGGCAGGCGTCTTCCCGCTCTCGATGCCCAGGAACTCGTCCACGCCGAGTGCGCGCTCGGTCCGGGTCGGTGTTGCGGTGGTCATAGTCCCTCCTCTTTGAAGCGGAGTCGCTAACGTTTGTGTAAGTGTACTCACGCGAATCGCCGTTTGTCGACTAGGTCACATAAATGGGGGAGACCGCGCCTACTTCTTTCCCCGCCGCACCCCGTAATGTTGGTCCCGTGTCTACCTCACGTTCCCTGCTCACCCTCCTCGGCGGAGCACTGCTCGCGGCCGTGCTCGCGGCCGTCGCGCTCTCGCCGGCCGCGGGGGTCGCGGGCCTTGCCGCGGCCCGGACGAGCGAGACCATGGAATCCAACCTCGCCGACCTGACCGACGGCTCCGCCCCCGGGGTCACCACGGTCACCGACGTCGAGGGCAACCCGATCGCCTGGATCTACGACCAGCGCCGCTACCAGGTGCCCGGCGACCGCATCGCCCAGCCGATGAAGGACGCCATCGTCTCGATCGAGGACCGCCGCTTCTACGAGCACGAGGGTGTCGACCTGCAGGGCACCGTCCGCGCCATGGCCGCCAACCTCGTCTCCGGCGGGGTCGCCCAGGGCGCCTCGACGCTCAACCAGCAGTACGTCAAGAACCACCTGCTGCTCGTCGACGCCGACACCGACGAGGAGCGCGCCGCGGCGACCGAGACCTCCATCCCCCGCAAGCTGCGTGAGATGCGCATGGCCTCGGACCTGGACAAAGTGCTCAGCAAGGACGAGGTGCTCACCCGCTACCTCAACCTGGTCTCCTTCGGCAACGGCGCCTACGGCGTCGAGGCGGCCGCGCGCACCTACTTCAACTCCTCGGCCGCGGAGCTCAACGTCCCGCAGGCCGCGATGCTCGCCGGCATCGTGCAGTCCTCCTCCTGGCTGGACCCCTACACCAACGGCGAGGCCGTCATCGAGCGCCGCAACACGGTACTCGACTCGATGGTGGACTACGGCGCGCTCGACCCGGCCGCGGCCGAGGCCTTCAAGGCCGAGCCGCTCGGCGTCGTCGAGGAGCCGATCGGGCTGCCCAACGGCTGCATCAGCGCCGGGGACCGCGGCTTCATGTGCGACTACGCGCTGACCTACCTGGAGTCCAAGGGCATCTCGCACGAGATGCTCACCCACGGCAGCTACACGGTGCGCACCACGCTGGACCCGCAGATCCAGGACGCCGCGCACGACGCGGTGGCCTCGCACGTCAACCCGAAGCAGCCCGGCGTCGCCGAGGTGCTCAACGTCGTCGAGCCGGGCCGCGACTCCCGCCCGATCCGGGCGATGACCTCCTCGCGCGACTACGGCCTCGACCTCGACGCCGGCGAGACGATGCTGCCGCAGCCCACAACGATGGTGGGCAACGGCGCCGGTTCCGTGTTCAAGATCTTCACCGCGGCCGTCGCCCTGGACAAGGGCATGGGCCTGGACACCGTGCTGCCGGTGCCGACCCGCTACGAGGCCACCGGCATGGGCTCCGGCGGCGCCGCCAGCTGCCCGCCGAACACCTACTGCGTGGAGAACGCGGGCACCTACAAGTCCGCCATGACGCTCAAGGACGCGCTGGCGCAGTCCCCGAACACCACCTTCGTGAAGCTCATCGAACGCGTCGGGGTGGCCCCGGTGGTCGACCTGGCCGTCAAGCTCGGCCTGCGCAGCTACGCCACCCCGGGCAGCTGGGACGAGGAGAACTCGATCGCCGACTACATGAAGAAGGCCAACCTGGGCTCGTTCACCCTCGGCCCGACAGCGGTCAACGCCCTGGAGCTCTCGAACGCGGGCGCCTCGATCGCCGCCGGCGGGCGCTGGTGCGAGCCCAACCCGATCGACGCGCTGATCGACAAGGACGGCAACGAGGTCTACATCGAGCGCCCCGAGTGCGAGGACGTGCTCAACCAGGCCACGGCCAACGCCCTGATGGAGGGTATGTCCGAGGACCCGAAGTCCGGCACCGCCTCCGACGCCGCCTCGGCGGCCGGGTGGCGCGCCCCGGTGGCCTCGAAGACGGGCACCACCGAGTCGCACCAGTCCGCGGCCTTCATCGGCTTCAACACCGGCCTGGCCGCCGCGCCCTACATCTACAACGACGGCACCACGACGACCCCGCTGTGCTCGCACCCGGCCCAGCAGTGCGGCGGCGGCAACATGTACGGCGGCGACGAGCCCGCCGAGACGTGGTTCTCGATGGCCAACCGTGTGCCGGCGGCCGCCTCGGGCAACCTGGGCGGCGGCGCGAGCGACCGCTACCGCCGCGGCTCCGGCCCGCTCGGCCAGTCACAGGCCCCGGCGCCGGCGCCCTCCGCACCCTCGGGCGGGCAGAGCGCCGCCCCGTCCTCCCCGGCGGCCCCGGAGGGCGGCCAGCCCGCCGGCGGTGACGAGATCATCCCGGGCGTGCGCCAGGAGGACATCGACACCTTCACCAACGACCTGCGCGGCGCCTTCGGAATCTGATCCGCCGCTCCCCCACGCCAAAGGCCCGGGTACCCCACACGGGGTGCCCGGGCCCTGGTCTATGCCGCTCGCGGCGGGCGGAGCGCCCCGCCGCCGGCCGACTGACGCGGTCGGCTAGCCCTGCAGGCGGGCCTTGACGGCGTCGGAGAGGCGCTTGCCGTCGGCGCGGCCGGCGGCGTCGGCCTTGGCCTTCTTCATGACCTGGCCCATCTGCTTCATCGTGGGCGCCTCGCCGGTCTCCTCGGCGACGGCGGCCACCGCGGCGTCGACAAACTCACCCAGCTCGGTGTCGTCGAGCTGGGTGGGCTGGTAAGCCTCGAAGACCTTGGCCTCGGCCAGCTCGGAGTCGGCCAGCTCCTGGCGGCCGGCGTCGGCGTAGACCTCGGCGGACTCGCGGCGCTTCTTGATCTCGCGGGCGACGACGGCCAGCACGTCGGCGTCGGTCAGCTCGTGCTTGCTGCCCTTGGTCTCCTCCTCCTGGAGGGCGGCCAGCAGCATGCGCAGGGCGCCGGTGCGCGGCTCGTCCTTGGCCTTCATGGATTCCTTGAGGTCGGACCGCATCTGGTTCTTCAGTTCACTCATGGACATCACGCTACCCCGCTGTCGGTAGGGTGAGACCGGTGAAGGGAAATGTGAAGCACGTACTCAAGTCCGTCCTGCCGCTGGCCGGAGCCGCGGCGGCCGCCGGCGCGGGCGCGCTGGCCTGGGGGTACAGCGAGCTCGAACGCTTCGAGCTGCACACGCACGAACTGCCCATCCTCGAGCCCGGGGTGCTGCGCGGCACCGGAGAGTTCCGCCTGCTGCACGTCTCCGACCTGCACATGATCCCCGGCCAGGAGGCCAAGACGGCGTTCCTGAACGCGCTCGACGAGCTCGACCCGCACCTGGTGGTCAACACCGGCGACAACCTCTCCGACGAGCGCGCGGTGCCCGACGTCCTGCGCGCTCTGGGCCCGCTGCTGGCCCGGCCGGGCCTGTTCGTCTTCGGCACCAACGACTACTGGGCGCCGAAGCCGGTCAACCCCGCGAAGTACCTGACCGGCGCCAAGCGCGAGCCGAGCTACATCGACCTGCCGTGGCGCGACATGCGCGCCGCCTTCCTCGAGCACGGCTGGCGCGACGCCAACCAGGCCCGCCACGAGTTCAAGGTCGGCCCCGTGCGCATCGCCGCGGCCGGAGTGGACGACCCGCACCACGACCTCGACGACTACGAGGAGATCGCCGGCGCCCCGAACGCGGACTCGGATCTGGCGCTCGCGCTGCTGCACGCCCCGGAGCCGCGGGTGCTCTCCCGCTTCGCCGCGGACGGCTACCAGCTGGCACTGGCCGGGCACACCCACGGCGGGCAGATCTGCCTGCCGGGCGGGCGCGCGATCGTGACCAACTCGGGCATCGACCCGAAGCGGGTCTCCGGGCTCTCCGAGTTCGACGGGATGCCGCTGCACGTCTCCAACGGGCTGGGCACCTCGAAGTACGCGCCGGTGCGGATCTTCTGCCGGCCGTCGGCCACGCTGCTGAAGATCACGGAGCGACGCGGCTGAGCTGCCGTTTTTGATTTCCGGGCGGGGTGCACTACAGTAATCCGCGCACCACGGGATATGGCGCAGCTTGGTAGCGCGCCTCGTTCGGGACGAGGAGGTCGCAGGTTCAAATCCTGTTATCCCGACCATGCGAGAGGCCCTGGCCGCAGCGGAGATGATCCGCGGCGACCGGGGCCTCAGTCATGCCCGGGGCGATTCACCGGGCGCCTGACCGGGGCGGGCCGGTCCGGCCCGCCCGGCGCGCACGCCATGGGCGGGTGAGCCCCGCCCCTGACGCTCAGCGCCGGAACCAGCGCCGGTGGGACCGCCGCTTGCGATTGCGCTTCGCCTCGGCCTCCTCCGCCGCGGCGTCGTCGGTGTCGTCCGCGTTGTCGGCGTCGTCGGCGTCGATGTAGCCGTCGCCGATGTAGGTGACCTCGTCGTCGACGGGGTCGCCCTCGATCTCCTCGTACTCCTCGGCGAGCTCGTCCTCGTCGTAGTCGTCCGCGCCCGCGGCGCGGTCGGCGGCGACGTCGTCACGCGCGGCGTCGTCAATCTCCCCGTCGAACTCACCCTCGGAGGCGTCGGCGGACTTGCGGTAGTAGCGCCCACCCTCGCGCGAGGCGTGCACGCCGGCGCCGCCGACGTAGGCCGGCTCGCGGTGCGCGGAGCCGATCGCCAGCCAGGCCAGCACCAGCACGGCCGCAAGGATCGCCGCGCCCGTCCAGGCCACGGTGGCGTCCGCGCCGTTGCCCGCCGCGGTCAGCGCGCCGGTGCCCCAGTGCAACGGGGTCAGCCCCGAGACGGCCTGCCAGACGATCGTCGGGTCCGAGCTGGCGGCGGTCTTCCAGACCCAGCCGACCAGGCCGACCTGGACCACCGCGGCGACCACGAGCAACGGGGCGGCCACGGTACGGCCGAGCGCGACGACGCCGACCAGCGCGACGGCCGCCGAGGCCGCCGTGAGCAGCGCCAGGATGCCCGCCGCGGCGAGCACCGCGACCACGCCCGCGCCCGAGAGCACCCAGAACAGCGCGGTGGCCGAGAGCACCGCGCCGGCGCCGACCAGCCAGGCCTCGCGGCCGCGGGCCAGGTACATCAGCCCCGCGGCCAGGCCGCCGAGCGCGGCGAGCGCGCCGATGAGCAGCGCGTAGACCGGGGCGAGCGAGGAGCCCGTCGCAGCCTCCTCCCCGGTGGCCTCGGCCCCCTGCGCGGAGGCGGCGGCCTGGGTGGCCGGCAGCGCGCGGCGCACGTCGTTGACCCGGTCCTTGTTGGTGGCGGCCATGCCGTCGACGCGCTTGGCGCCGTCGTCGAGCTGGTTGACGCCGTTGACCGCCTCGTCCACGCCGCCGCCGAGCCGGCCGAGGCCCTGGTCGAGCTGCTTGGCGCCCTCGGTGGCCTGGTAGATGCCGTCGTGGTAGCCGTAGCCGGGCACGGCCAGCTGGTTGGCCAGCTGGCGCGAGCCGTCCTTGAGGCGGGTCAGCTGCGAGGTGATCTCGCCGCCGAAGTCGACGTTCTCCACCTGGCGGCGGAAGTCGCCGAGCTGGCCGCGCAGCTCCCCGGCGCGCGGGTCGCTCGAGGCGGCCAGCTCGCGGTCCAGGTTGTCCACGGCCTCGAGCAGCTGGCCCTGTACCGCGCCCAGGCCCACGACCTGATCGACCGCGCCGCCGACGCCGTCGGCGAGCTCCGTGGCGCCGCCGCCGAGCTGGCCCGTGGCGGCCTGCAGCTGACGCATGCCCTCGGCGAGCTGGCTGGCGCCGTCCTGGGCCTCGCGCACGCCGCCGCCGAGCTCACCGGCGCCTTCGCGCAGCTTGCCGGTGCCCTCGGCGAGCTGACCGGTGCCGGTGGAGAGCATCCCGGCCTGGGCGGAGGCGTTGGCGGCGGCCTTCTGCGCCTGGGCGATCTGCGCGGCGTCGGCGCCACCGGGGGCGGCGGCGACGGGGGCGCCCGCGGGCGACTCCTCGCCCGCGGCGGACCAGGAGCGGTCCACCGTCATGCCCAGGAGGACGATGACGGCACCGATGAGGAGCGGCACGAGTGCCAGCAGTGCAAGTATGCGGCTGCGCAGAGTGGTCATGTCCTGACCGTATCCGCGCAGCTCGCGCCATAGCTGGCGCCACACCGTCAACTGGGAAGAGGTAGTTGTGCCCTGATAACGTGAAGACGGTTCAAATGTCGATCATGCCTCCATGACGCCCGCCTGTGAAAGCGCTGGGCGGGAGGCTGGAAACTTGGGGTAACGCATGACGCTGGTCGTCGTAGTCGCCCTGGTCGCGGTGGCGGTGGCAGCCTCACCGCCGCTGGTGCGTGCCATGGACAGATATGCGGGCTGGCCGCTCGCGCTCCTTTTACTGGCGGGGGCGTTCGTCCTCGGCCGGGAGCTGCCGGCCATCCTCGACGGTGAGGCGCTCACCGCCCACTACACCTGGGTGCCGGACTTCCTCGGCAGCGGACTCGACGCCGGGTTCTCGCTGCGCGCGGACGCCCTCGGCGCCTTCTTCGCCCTGCTGGCGCTGGTCATCGGCGCGGTGGTGTTCATGTACTCCGCCGCCTACCTGCCGCGTCGCCAGGGCAACACCAGTTTCTACACCCTGATGACCGCGTTCACGCTGGCCGTGGTCCTGCTGGTGCTCGCCGACGACGTCACCGTGCTCTTCGTCGGCTGGGAGCTGGTCTCCATCGCCTCGTTCATGCTCATCGCCCGCTCGGGCTCGGGCGGCGAGGCCGGCTCCATGCGCACCCTGATCCTGACCTTCTTCGGCGGGCTGACCCTGCTGACCGCCCTGGCCGTCTCGGCCACGGCCGCGGGCACCACGAGCCTGTCCGGCATCCTCGCCTCGGACGTGTGGGCGCAGCGCCCGGGCCTGACCGGCACGCTGGGTGTGCTCATCGCGGTCTCCGCGTTCACCAAGGCCGCCCAGCTGCCCTTCCACTTCTGGCTGCCGGAGGCCATGGCCGCCGCCACGCCGGTCTCCGCGTTCCTGCACGCGGCCGCCGTGGTCAAGGCCGGTGTCTACCTGCTGCTGCGCTTCTCCACCGTCTTCCACGACGTGGCCGTGTGGAACTGGCTGCTCATTGTCGTGGGCATGACCACCGCCCTGGTCTCGGCGTTCTTCGCCGTGCAGAAGACGGACCTGAAGCACCTGACGGCCTACTCCACGGTCAGCCACCTCGGCTGGATCGTGACCACCATCGGCGTGGGCACCGGCTTCGCGCTGGCCGCCGCCGTCGTGCACACCCTGGCCCACGCGCTGTTCAAGTCCTCGCTGTTCATGCTCATCGGCGTGGTCGACCACCAGGCCGGCACGCGTGACTCGCGCCGCCTGGGCGTGCTGTGGCACCGGATGCCGTGGACCTTCGGCTGCGTGGTCGTCGGCGCGGCCTCGATGGCCGCCGTGCCGCCGCTGTTCGGCTTCATCTCCAAGGAGGGCATGCTCACCGCCTTCGAGGAGGCCCCGATCGGCTCGGCCGGCCAGTGGATCCTGCTCATCGTCGCCGGCGTGGCCGCCCTGCTGACCTTCACCTACTCGGCCAAGCTCGTCTTCGGCGCGTTTATCGACCCCGCCGAGAACGACCGCGACTTCTCCGACGTCGAGGAGGCCCCGGTGGCCCTCTGGCTGCCGGCCGCCGTGCCCGGCCTGATGGCCATCCCGCTCGGCTTCACCGCCGGTGTGCTCGACGGCCCGGTCGACGCCGTGACCGCCGCCATCGGCGTGGAGAGCTCCACCCACCTGGCGCTCTTCCACGGCGTCAACGCCCCGCTCATCATCTCGCTGAGCGTCTTGGTCCTCGGTATCATCGGCGTGGTCGTCCGCGGCCGCATCTGGCCGAGGATCGAGAACCGCGAGGTCCTGCCGGCCACCGGCAACGAACTGCTCGCCGCCCTGCAGAAGGGCCTGCAGGCCTGCGGCCGCGGCATGGGCGCCATGGCCAACTCGCTCTCGCCGGGCCGCCACCTGGTCTGGCCGATGCTCGCCCTGATCACGATCATGGCCGTCACCCTGCTGGGCACCGACGGCGTCGACGGTGTGCCGATGGCCCCGCGCGCCGAGGACATCGACAACTGGCTGGACCTCGGCCCGATGCTGATCATCGTGCTCTCGGTGGTCGGCCTGGTGGCCAACCGCAACCGCATCGCCGGCGCGGTCTTCATCAGCACCGCCGGCGTCGGCATGACCCTGCAGATGCTGCTGCTGGGCGCCCCCGACGTCGCGCTGACGCAGTTCCTGGTCGAGGCCCTGGTCGCCGTCATCATCATGATGGTCGTGCGCTACCAGCCGCGGCTGTTCCCCGAGGTGCCGCGCCGCCGCCGGATCCGCGCCGCGGTCATCGCGCTGCTCGCCGGCCTGACCGCCTTCCTCGGCGTGTTCACGCTGATGGGCCGCCACAGCAAGTCCGAGCTGGCCCAGTGGTACCTGGACAACGCCCCGGACATCACCGGCGGCAACAACATCGTCGCCGCGATCATCGTCGAGTTCCGTGCACTGGATACCCTCGGCGAGCTCTCGGTGCTGGGCATGGCCGCGATCGTCATCGCCGCGGTCTGCGCCTCGGTGCCGTCCTCGCCGTTCGACCGCGGCACCCGCCCGGCGCCCTTCGGTCAGTCGCAGCTGAACTCGCTGCCGCTGAAGAAGGGCTTCCAGCTGGTGGTCCCGGTGCTGGCGGTACTCTCCTTGCTTGTCTTCATGCGCGGCCACAACGACCCGGGCGGCGGCTTCGTCGCCGCGCTGATCGCCGGCGCCGCCGTGATGATGGCCTACATGGCCAAGGGCCGCGACTCCATCGTCTTCCGCCCCTCGACCCCGTTCTGGCTGACGGGCATCGGCATCGTCACCGCGCTGACGGCCGGTTTCGTCGGCTACGCCGAGGGCGGCTTCCTCAAGCCGATCTACGGCGAGATCCTCGGCGAGCACCTGACGACCTCGCTGATCTTCGACGGCGGCATCTACCTGGCCGTGCTGGGCATGCTGACCTCCGCGATCAACTCGCTGGGCGGCTACCTGCGCCCGGGCGCGCTGACCCAGGAGGAGCTCGACTACATGCGCTCCGACGGCCCGCTGCCGCACACGCCGAGCGACGCGGAGACGCGCGCGTGGGAGCAGGCGTTGCTTGACGACGCCGCGACGCAGGCGGAGGGCACCGGTCGCGGTGCCGTCACCGCGGCCGTCGCCCCCGAGGAGTTCTTCCCCGAGCCGATCGAGCCGAACCCTGACCCGGAGGACCCGGGACCGGACCGCGCGCAGCTGCGCGACTGGGCCGTCGCCCACGGCGGCACACACACCGGGACCGTCAACGACAAGAACAAGGAGGACTGACCGATGCTCATGGCACTGTCCATCGCCGTCCTCGTCGCCGGCGGGGTCTACCTGGTCCAGCAGCGCGGCATGGTGCGTCTCGTGCTGGGCATGCAGCTCATCGGGCACGCGGGCAACCTGACGCTGCTCGCCGCCGGTGTGGGCGCCTGGCGCGGGGAAGCCTTCCCCGACCGCGCGGACCTCGCCGACGCGGCGGACCCGCTGCCGCAGGCCTTCGTGCTGACGGCCATCGTCATCTCGATGGCCACGGCGACGATCATGCTCACGCTGGCCTCCCTGGGCCGCAGCGACGACACCGAGGTCGGCGACAGCGTCGCCGCCGGTGACGACGAGCGCGGCCCCGACCCGTACCCCTCGCCCCTGTCGACGCTCGGCCGCGGCGTGCAGTCCGACGAGGACTACGCCCGCGGCGAGCACGCCCGGCTCGCGGCGGACAAACGCAAGACCACGATCTGGAAGGAGGCCCGCCGGTGAACCAACCCGACATCCTGCTGCCGCTGCTCGTCGCGGTGCCCCTCGTCTCCTCCGCCCTGGCGGTCATGGCGCCGTGGAAGTGGGTCCGCGACCTGCTGCACATCGTCGTCCCCGCCTGCGGGGTGCTCGCCGGCGTCGCGCTGTTCTCCCACACCGCGGCGAACGGCCCGCTGGCCCACAACGTGGGCCTGTTCACCGGCGGCATCGCGATCCCGTTCGCCGTCGACGCCTTCTCCGCGGTGATGATCATCGCCACGGGGCTGGTCGCCGTCAGCGCCAACTGGTTCGCCACCGTCGTCGGTGAGACCCGGTCGCGCTACTACCCCGCGCTGAGCCTGATGCTGGTCACCGGCGTCAACGGCGCGCTGATCACGGCGGACCTGTTCAACTTCTTCGTGTTCATCGAGGTGATGCTGCTGCCGTCCTACGGCCTGATCGCCATGACGGGCACGTGGTCGCGCATCGCCTCGGCGCGCACCTTCGTCCTGGTCAACCTGACCGCCTCGACGATGCTGGTCATCGGCGTCGGCTTCGTCTACGGCGTCGTCGGCTCCGTCAACCTCGCCGCGCTGCGCGGCGTGGCGGCCGGCAACGGCCCGGCGGTGGTGGCCATGGGCGTGGTGGTCCTCGCGATCGCCACCAAGGCCGGCGTCTTCCCCGTCCACACCTGGCTGCCGCGCACCTACCCGGGTGGCTCGGCGTCCGTGATGGGGCTGTTCTCCGGCCTGCACACCAAGGTCGCCGTCTACATGCTCTACCGCATCTTCGTGGTCGTCTTCGACCTCGAGGACCGCTGGAAGGGCCTGATCGTCGTCGTGATGATCGTCTCCATGCTCATCGGCGGCTTCGCCGGCCTGGCCGAGAACTCGATCCGGCGCGTACTGGCCTACCAGATGGTCAACGGCATGCCGTTCATCCTGGTCATGCTGGCCTTCGCCACCGATGACCCGCAGCGCGCCCTGGCCGCCGGCCTGATCTACGCGCTGCACCACATGGTCACCATCGGTTCGCTGGTGCTCTCCTCCGGTGCGGTCGAGGAGACCTATGGCTCGGGCATGCTGCGCAAGGTCTCCGGCATCGCGCGGCGCGACCCGCTGCTCGCGGCGGTCTTCGCCGCGGGCGCGTACTCGGTGGTCGGCTTCCCGCCGTTCTCCGGCCTGTGGGGCAAGGTCTTCGTCGTCGTCGAGATCGCCCGCGACGGCAGCTGGTGGGCCTGGGCCGCGATCGCCGCGGTCATCCTGGCCTCCTTCGGCGCGCTGCTGAGCATGCTGCGCGTCTGGCGCCAGGTGTTCTGGGGTCGGCCGATGCAGGACATCCCGGAGGATCTGCGCGTGCGCGGCCGCCTGATCGCCCCGCCGGTGGTGCTCATGGTCATCTCCGTGGGCATGTTCATCTTCGCCGGCCCGCTCATCGACGCCACGCGCACCGCCACCGGCGCGCTGCTGGACGTCGACGCCTACCAGTCCGCGGTCCTCGGTGAGGACCCGGTGGGCGTTCCGGACATGACCGATCTGCAGGGAGGACGGTAAACCATGCATGTCATCGGCTACACCCTCTGGCTGATCAAGGAGATTTTGGTCAGCGGCTTCACCCTGGCGCTCGCCGCGGTCAAGCCCCGCTCCGGGTTCGACCCGGTGGTGGTGCGCTACCCGCTGCGCGTGACCGGGCCGTGGGAGATCTTCTTCTTCACCTCCTCGATCACCGTCACCCCGGCGACCCTCTCGCTGGGTCTGCGCGAGCCCACCTCCCCCGGTGAGCCGCGCACCCTGCTGGTCCAGGCGGTCTTCGGCTCGGATCCGGCCGACGTGGTCGCGGGCCTGGCCGACATGGAGGCCCGCATGGCCCCCCGCGTCAAAGACATCGATTACGGCGTGCCCGGCCAGGGCCCGACCGAGACCCTCGACGAATCCCGCTACGAGTACCCGGCCGCGCGCGGCGCGAGCGCGACGCGCGCCGGGTCCGGGGCCGACAACCGGAAAGGAGGCGGACGCCGATGAGCGCGTTTTCCGTCGTACTCCTCGTCTGCGGGGTCGTCTGCGCCCTCGCGCTGCTGTCCGCGCTGGTGCTCATCCTGGTCACCCGCGACGTGCTCAGCCGCGCGGTGCTCGCGGACATGATCTTCTACAGCATGCTGGCGATCTTCTTCATCTGGACCTTCGTCAACCAGACCTCGATCGCCTACGAGATCGCGATCCTCGCCGCCCTCGCCGGTGGTGTCCTGCCCACCCTGTCGATGTCCCGCATGATCTCGCGGGGCAGGAGGTGATGTGCCGTGTCCGTCGTTGAGATCATCGTCAGCGTCCTCGTCGTCCTGGCCACCCTGCTGGTGGTGGCCACGGCCGTCGCCCTGTGGCGCGCGCCCGACGCCCTGACACGGGTCAACGTGCTGGGTCCGACCACCTCGGTGGCCCTGCCGATCCTGCTGGTGGCCAAGGTCATCCACGACGCCTCCCTGGGCGAGCTCGACGCGAACGACCTCGTCCGCGCGGTCATCGCGATCGCGGGGCTGTGGCTGATCGCGGCCGTGGGCAGCTACTACATCGGCCGCTCGATCTACGGCGTGACCGTCGTGGACGAGCGCGCCGGCGTCGACCACCGGGACGTCTCGACCAAGCAGTAGGTGGAATTCGTCCCCGATTGACGACGCCGCCCCGGTCCCCCATTGCGGGGACCGGGGCGGTTTTCCGTCGGCTGCGCGCCCGGGGCGCGCAGGTGCCGGTCGCCGGCGCCTGCCGGTCAGCGCGGCCGGCGCGCAGGTGCCGGTGTTACTCGGCGACCGCCTCGATGTCGATGTCGCCGCGCAGCGCCTTGGAGAACGGGCAGAAGGCGTCGGCCTTGTCGACGAGCTCCTGGGCGTTGTCCAGCTCGCCGGCGTCGGCGAAGCGGGCGGTGATCTTGCCGCTGAGGCGGAAGCCGCTCTCGACGCTGTTGAGGGTGACCTCGGCGTCGACGGTCGGGGTGTGCTTGTCGACGTCCACGCCGGCCTCACCCATGGTCTTCTGCAGGGCGCCGTTGAAGCAGGCGGCCCAGGCGGCGGCCAGGAGGGACTCGGGGTTGACGCCGTCGCCCTTGGGGGCGGTCACGTCGAAGTCGATGCCGCCGTCGCCCTTGACGTGGCCATCGCGGCCGGCGCCGGTGGAGGTGACGGTCTGGGAGTAGAGCTTCTCTGCCATGGTTGATTGCTCCTTGTCTTAGGAATGTGTGGTTCTGCGCTAACTTCCGCGGGGCCCTTCGACCCCGTGCGGCCCCGAGCGTAGTCACGGACGCGCGGGCTTTCAGGCCCGCCGGTCAGCGGGCCGGAGGCCACCGGGCCCGCCCGGAAAGCCTCCCGCGGCCGCCCGGAAAGCCTCCTGCGGCCGCCCCGCGGGCGGGCGCCGCAGGCATGAAAGAGCCCCGGCGGCGGTTCTCGCCGTCGGGGCCGGAGAGGTCCTCACCTCAGTGGGACCGGGATCGACCGGGAAACAGTCGGTGTCGTCCGAAGGCTACTTCTTCTCGGCGAAGAGCTCCTTGACGCGCTTGCCCAGGTTCTCGTCGACGCTGCTCCAGTACCAGTAGCAGCGCTCCTCGGTCTCGGGGCGCACGCCGACCATCGCGTTGGTGATGTTGTCGGCCAGACGCTCCTTGGCGTCGTCGTCGAGCACCTCGCGGTAGAGGATGCCGGCCTGCAGGAAGTCGTCGTCGTCCTCGTGCTTGACGTAGGCGGCGCGGATCAGGTCCGTGCCGTGCGGGTCTGGGTTGACGTAGACGTCCTCGGCCTGGCCGTAGCTGGTGTGGTTCGACGAGGAGGTCTCACCGTCGTCGAGGTAGCCGGCCTGGATGGCGGAGCTGTTCGGCGAGTAGGACGGGTGGGAGGTCTCGTTGAAGTTGTAGGCCATCGGGCCCTCGTGCTGGTAGGTGTTACGCGGCACGCGGGACTGGTTGACCGGCAGCATGCGGTAGTTCGGCCCGATGCGGTAGCGCTGCGCGTCGGCGTAGGCGAAGACGCGGCCCATCAGCATCTTGTCCGGGGACAGGCCGATGCCGGGCACCAGGTTGGAGGGGTCCAGCGCCAGCTGCTCGATCTGGGCGAAGAAGTTCTCCGGGTTGCGGTTCAGCTCGAAGTAGCCGACCTTGATGCGCGGGTAGTCCTTCTTGGACCAGGTCTTGGTCAGGTCGAACGGGTTGAAGCGGTAGTTCTCCGCGTCCTCGAACGGCATGATCTGCACGTAGACGTCCCACTTCGGGAAGTCGCCGGCCTCGATGGCGTTGTAGAGGTCCTCGCGCAGGTAGTCGGCGTTCTTGCCGACCATCTCCTCGGCCTCGGCGTCGGTGAAGTTGTGGACGCCCTGCTGGGAGATGAAGTGATACTTGACCCACACCGGGGTGCCCTCGGCGTTGATCCACTGGAAGGTGTGGGAGCCGTAGCCGTTCATGGTGCGCTCCGAGGACGGGGTGCCGCGGTCGCCCATCAGGTAGGTCACCTGGTGCGCGGACTCCGGGGTGCGGGTCCAGAAGTCCCACTGCATGTCGGCGTCGCGCAGGCCGGAGCCGCCGAGGCGCTTCTGCGAGTGGATGAAGTCCGGGAACTTGATCGCGTCGCGCAGGAAGAACGTCGGGGTGTTGTTGCCCACGATGTCGTAGTTGCCCTCGGTGGTGTAGAAGCGCAGGGCGAAGCCGTGCACGTCACGCCAGGTGTCCGGGGACCCCTGCTCGCCGGCGACGGTGGAGAAGCGGGCGGCCATCGGGGTGACGGTGCCCGGCTGGAAGATCGCCGCCTTGGTGTACTGCGAGACGTCCTCGGTCACGTGCAGCTCACCGAAGGCGCCGTTGCCCTTGGCGTGCGGGTTGCGCTCCGGGACGCGCTCGCGGTTGAAGTGCGAGAGCTTCTCGATGAGGTGGATGTCGTTGAGGACGGTGGGGCCCTGCGGGCCAGCGGTCACCGAGAGGTTCTCGGAGGGCACCGGGGCGCCGTTCTCGCGGCGGGTCGCACCCTCGTCGTTGGGCGACATGCCGTTGGTGACGATGTCTTCGGTCGAAGCGTTCTTCTCAAGAGCCATGACTGATAGCCTCCCTTTAGTATTGGGCCGTGATTAATAGCTCATTACCGATTCTATCGACGCCCGCGGACCCTCGCCAGTAAGGCAAGGAAGATCAAACTTTCGGCTAGCCGCCGGGTGCCCATCCCCGCGAGGACCCCTGGCGGGACCCCGGCGCACCCCGCCCCGCGCACCGTCTCACACCGCGAAGTGGCCGGCAACGCCGCTGGTAACGTTGTCCTTTGTGAGGCACCACTCCGAGAGCGACGACGCACACGTCACCGACCTGGCGCTGCGTGCCGGCCGGGGCGACCGCCGCGCGCTCACGGAGTTCATCCGCGCCACCCAGTCCGACGTCTGGCGACTACTGACACACCTCGGCGACACCGACACCGCCGACGACCTGACCCAGGAGACTTACCTGCGCGTCATGCGCGCACTGCCCCGCTTCGCCGCAAACTCCTCTGCGCGCACCTGGCTCTTGGCCATCGCCCGGCGGGTGTGGGTGGACAACATCCGCCACGACATGGCCCGCCCGCGCAAGTCCGCCACCGAGTACGAGGACGCCGCGCAGACCCGACCGGCACCGGGCGCCTCCGACGCCAGCTGGTCGGAGTGGCTCGACGTGCGTGAGCGCATCAACGCGCTTCCCGAGGAGCGCCGCGAGGCCCTCGTACTCACCCAGGTGCTCGGCTACTCCTACGAGGAGACCGCCCGCATCACCGGCGTGCGCATCGGCACCGTGCGCTCCCGCGTCGCCCGCGCGCGCCGCGACCTGCTTGACGACGCCCCGCGCTGACCCTCTCCGGCCCCCGCACCCGCCTGCGTGGGCCGACGCCCGGAGGGCGCCGGCCTTCGCCCACCCGTTCCCCGCCGTACCTGCGTCGACACGTGCGTGGGAGGCGGCGTCGGCAATTGAAGTGGCCTATACCACGGATGCATGGATAGGGGTATAGCACCACAAAAGTGTCGGATCGTGCTTAACTAGAAGACATGTTTAAGAGAGTGTTAGGCATTTCGATGGCGCTCGTCGGACTCATCGTGGGTGCCGGTTTCGCGTCCGGCCAGGAGATGCTCCAGTACTTCGTGGCGTTCGGTTCGATGGGCCTGTGGGGCCTGACGATCGCCGCCGTGATCATGGTCGTCGGTTCGGTGGCCATGATGCAGCTGGGCAGCTACCTGCTCGCCGACGAGCACACCGTGGTGTTCAGCAAGGTCACCCACCCGATCCTCGCGTGGATCCTGGACATCGCCACCGTGGCCACCCTCTTCGGCGTCGGCTTCGTCATGTTCGCCGGCGGCGGGTCCAACCTGAACCAGAAATTCGACCTGCCGCTGTGGGTGGGCACGGCGATCATGCTCGTGCTCGTGCTCGGCGCGGGCATGCTCGACGTCAACAAGGTCTCCGCCGTCATCGGCACGATCACCCCACTGAGCATCACGTTCATCGTGATCGCCACCGTCTACACCTTCGCCACCGCCGACTGGGACATGGCAGCCCACGACGCCTTCGCCCGGGCCAACCTGGAGCCGGCGATGGACTGGTGGTGGCTCTCGGCGCTCAACTACGTTGGATTCTGTCTGATCGTCGCGGTCTCGATGGCGATCGTCATCGCCGGCGCGAACGCGGACACCCGCGCCGCCGGCTGGGGCGGGCTCGTCGGCGGCAGCACCTACGCGATCCTGCTGGCTTGCTCGACGCTGACGCTGTTCCTGAGCGTCGAGAGCGTCTCCGGCGACGACATGCCGATGCTCACGGTGGTGGACGACATCCACCCGTGGCTGGGCAACATCATGTCCATCGTGATCTACCTGATGGTCTTCAACACGGCCATCGGCATGTTCTACGCCATGGCCAAGCGCATCACCCGCAACCGGCCGGAGCGCTTCCGCCCGGTGTTCATCGTGGGCACGCTCATCGGCTTCGCGCTCGGCTTCCTGCCGTTCTCCGACCTGGTCGGCGTGGTCTACCCGACGCTGGGCTGGGCGGGCATCCTGCTCTCCTTCACCCTGGCGATCGCCTGGTACCGCTCACGCGGGCGGATCTCCAAGGAGGCCAAGCGCCGCGACCGCGTGCGCAACCTGCTGCGCCGCAAGCTGGACCCGAACAAGAAGTTCGGCCGCCGCGACGAGAAGCACCTGCGCCGCGCGATCCGCGCCGCGCACGCCGACAACGAGACCCTGGTCGAGGCGATCACCGAGGAGGTCGAGGCCGAGCTCGACGCCGAGGACAAGGAGGCCACCCTCGAGGCCGCCGCAGCCGAGAGCGAGGAGGCCGCTGGTTCGGAGGCAGCTGAGGCCGGGGCCGGGACGGGCTCGGGTTCCGGCTCGGGCCGCGCCACGGCCGTCAAACACCCGGACTAGGCGCACACAACTAGAGCCGCGGTCCCCACCGTCGAGGTGGCGGACCGCGGCTCCTGTCGTTTCGGCCGGTTGCGGCCGGATGCGGCCAGGCTGGAGCGTGAGGTCTAGACCAACAGCTCCGCGATCTGGATCGTGTTCAACGCGGCGCCCTTGCGCAGGTTGTCACCGACGACGACGAGCACGAGGCCCTTGCCGTCGTCGACGGCCTGGTCCTGGCGGATGCGGCCGACCAGGCAGTCGTCGATGCCGGCGGCCTCCAGCGGGGTCGGCACGTCGACGACGCGCACGCCCGGGGCACCCTCGAGGAGCTTCTTGGCCTCCTCCGGGTCGATGGCGCGGGAGAACTCCGCGTGCACCGTCATGGTGTGGCCGGTGAAGACCGGGACTCGCACGCAGGTGCCGGAGACCTTCAGGTCGGGGATGCCGAGGATCTTGCGCGACTCGTTGCGCAGCTTCTGCTCCTCGTCGGTCTCCAGCGAGCCGTCGTCGACGTAGTTTCCGGCCATCGGCAGCGCGTTGAAGGCGATCGGCGCGACGTAGGGGCCGAAGTCGTCGGTCTTGAGCACCGAGCCGTCGTGGGCGAGCTCGACGTTGCGGTCGCCGATCTCAGCGACCTGCTTGGCCAGGGTCTCCACGCCGGCGAGGCCGGAGCCGGAGACCGCCTGGTAGGAGGAGGCGCGTAGCGAGACCAGACCCGCGGCGTCGTGCAGCACCTTCAGCACCGGCATGGCGGCCATCGTCGTGCAGTTCGGGTTGGCGATGATGCCCTTGACCGCGTTCTTGGCCTCCTGCGGGTTGACCTCGGAGACGATGAGCGGGACCTCGGGGTCCTTGCGCCAACCGGAGGAGTTGTCCACGACGGTCGCGCCCGCGGCAGCGAAGACCGGGGCCCACTGCTTGGAGGTCGAGCCGCCGGCGGAGAAGAGGGCGATGTCGATGTCGCGGACGGAGTCCTCGGTGACCTCGGCGAGGTCCTCTACGGTGATCTCCTCACCGCGGAACTCGAGGGTGGAGCCCGCCGAGCGCTTCGAGGCGAAGAAGCGGATCTTGTCCGCCGGGAAGTTGCGCTCCTCGAGGATGTCGCGCATCACGCGGCCGACCTGGCCGGTGGCGCCGACGACGGCGATGGTGGTCATGCTGGTTCAGTGCTCCTTAGGTGGTGTGTGTGCAGTGGTCGCGCCCGTAGGCCCGGTGCACCCCGTGGGGCGCGGCCCCGCGGGCCTGTGCGCTAGCGGCCGGTGCCGGCGTAGACGGTGGCCTCCTTGTCGCCGCCGAGGCCGAACTTCTCGTGCAGGGCGCGGGCAGCCGTGTCGAGCTGCTCCTCACGGACAAGCACGGAGATGCGGATCTCCGAGGTGGAGATCAGCTCCATGTTGACCCCGGCGTCGCGCAGGGCCTCGGTGAACTCGGCGGTGACCCCGGGATGGGACTTCATGCCGGCGCCGACCAGGGAGACCTTGCCGATCTGGTCGTCGTAGAGGACGTTCTTCCAGCCGCCCTTGTCGCGCAGCTTGCGCAGCAGCTCCATGGCGCGCGGGCCGTCGTGGCGCGGGCAGGTGAAGGTGATGTCGGTGGTGCCAGACTCCAGCGAGGATACGTTCTGGAGCACCATGTCGATGTTGATCTCGGCGTCGGCGATGACACGGAAGACGTCGGCCGCCTTGCCGGGGGTGTCGGGGATGCCGAGCACGGTGATCTTGGCCTCGGACTTGTCGGTGGCGACGCCGGTCAGGACTGCTTCTTCCACGGGGATATCCTCCATCGAACCGGCAACGAGGGTGCCGGGGTCGTTGCTGTATGACGATCGTACGCGCATGGGCACGTTGCAGGCGCGGGCGTACTCGACGCTGCGCAGCACGAGAATCTTCGAGCCCACGGCCGCCAGCTCGAGCATCTCCTCGAAGGAGATCTGCTTCAGCTTCTGTGCGTTGGGCACGATGCGTGGGTCGGCGGTGTAGACGCCGTCGACGTCCGAATAGATCTCGCAGACGTCAGCGTCAAGCGCCGCGGCCAGGGCGACGGCGGTGGTGTCCGAACCGCCGCGGCCGAGCGTGGTCACGTCGCGGGTGTCCTTGTTGACGCCCTGGAAGCCGGCGACCAGGCAGATCTTGCCCTCGTCGAGGGCCTCGCGCACGCGGTCCGGGGTGACGTCCACAATGCGGGCGTCACCGTGACGCTCGGTGGTCAGCACGCCGGCCTGCGAGCCGGTGAAGGAGCGGGCCTCCGCACCGAGGGAGTCGATGGCCATGGCCACCAGGGCGTTGGAGATGCGCTCGCCCGCGGTGAGCAGCATGTCGAGCTCGCGTCCGGGCGGCACCGGGGAGACCGACGCCGCCAGGTCGAGCAGCTCGTCGGTGGTGTCCCCCATCGCCGAGCAGACGACCACGACGTCGTAGCCCTTCTTCTTGGTCGCCACGATCCGTTCCGCCACGTTGCGGATGCGCTCGGCGCTCTCCAGTGAGGATCCGCCGTACTTCTGAACAACCAGCGCCATCGTGCGGCCGCCTTTCCGGTCTGGGTCGGGTCTCGGGTCCCGAACCCGGGCGGGCCGGGCGCGGGATTTCTGGCAACAAGTCACCTTACCGCGCCCACGTGCGCTGATGCACCATGTGCCCCGCCCGGACCACCCGAAACACTCATCCGGGACACATCCGGTGCCCGGGTGCGTCGCGGCGGACCGGGCCGGGCGGGGATGACGATTAAGGTGTGTGGGGTGCACGAGACATTATCGACGGCGCTGGCCATCTTCTTCGCGCTGTCCTCGGCGCTGACGCTCGCGTGGGGCACCGTGGTGCGCCACCGCATCGCGGAAGCGGCCCCCGATGACGGCTCGCTGAAGGGCTCGCCCCTGTGGGCCGCGGTCACCCGGCCGCTGTGGTGGGCCGGCACCGGAACCGCGCTGATCGGCTACGGGCTGCAGGTCGTCGCCCTCGGCTTCGGCACCCTGCTGGTGGTGCAGCCGATCCTCGTGCTGTCCCTGATGTTCACACTGCCGCTGTCGGCCCGCTACGACAACCGGCGGATCTCGAAGTCCCAGATGGCGTGGGCCGGGCTGCTCACCGCCGCCGTCGCCGTGCTGGTCCTGCTGGGCAACCCGCAGTCGGGCAACCCCCACCCGCCGCTGAACCGGTGGCTGATCTCGATCGCGGTGGGCACCGTGGTGCTCTCGGCGGTCGCGCGCTCCGCGGTCAGCCTGATCCGCGGGGAGAAGGCCCTGCTGCTGGGCCTGGTCACCGGCGCGATCTTCGGCTACGTCGCCGTGCTGTCCAAGGCGGTGGTCGACATCGCCGTGCATGCGACCGTCCCGGTGCTGCTGCTCAGCTGGGAGACCTACGCGCTGATCTTCGGCGCCGCCCTCGGCACGGCTGTGCAGCAGTACTCCTTCTCCGCCGGCGCACTGAAGAACTCGCTGCCGGCGATGACGATCGGCGAGCCGATCGTGGCCTTCACCCTCGGCTACCTGGTACTCGACGAGAAGTTCCAGGTCGACTCCGTCTTCGGCTGGCTGTCCATGGGCGCCGCCCTGATCGCGATGATCTGCGCGACCGTGGCACTCTCGCGCAGCAGCATCAAGAACTAGGTCCCGGGTCGCGGCGGCGGGCTCACCGTTCCGCCGGTTCCTCCGACGCGTCCGTGTCCGCCGGCCCCTCCGAGGCGCCCGGCGCACCCGGCTGCCCCGGGGTCTCCGCCGGCTCCGTGCCCTCGAGGCTCTCCGGGGCCTCCAGTTCCTCCGACTCGTTACGGCCCTCGGGCAGATTCAGCTCCGCCAGTCTCTCCAGCGCGTTGAGGCCCTCGGAGATGTCCAGGCCCTCCACGGACCGGGGTGCCGTCGACTTGATGTCGCGGCGGAAGCTGCCCTGGAGGCCCGTTCCGGTGACCGCGAACGGGTAGGCGGCGACGAGTCCCATCCGGCCGGTGAAGCACTGGGCCCCGTTGTTGCCGCCGATGCCGCCCCACAAAGCAGCGTCACAGCCGAAGCGGAAGTTGGCGGTGCGCTGCGGGAACGTGTAGGAGACGGTGGTCGCCCCGTCGAGCCGGCCGTCGACGTAGATGCGCAACTGCGAGCCCGCGATCTTGTTCCCGAGCTCGTCGACCGGATTACGGTCGAGCACGAAGGCGACCTGGTGCCACCTACCGTCCACGATCGACGTCTTTCCCTGGATGACGGCCCGCAGGGGTGGACGGGCGTGTTGTGGTTGTCGCCCGTGCGGGACGCGCTGGCTCCGAAGGCCAGCGTGCCGTCCGGGAAGATGTGCGCCGAGGCGTAGATCCTGGAGGTCGGCCAGCCGTCCCAGTTGACCGCGCCCGCCCCGGGCACGGTGAACAGTGCCGCGGGCGCCCTGTCCGGTTTGACCCACATCACCCCGGAGTAGGAGCCGATCCCCTTGAAGTTGTCCATGCTGTGGAACTCCTTGTTCAGGATCACCCCCTCATGATCCCACTGCGATCCGGGGTAGTCCATGTCAGCCGGGCACGGCTCATCACCGGGCGGCGCCGTGCGTACCTTGTTGAGGTGGTTGTAGATGCCCGCGGTCCGCGGTCTCAGGACCGTGCCCGCCGGCAGATAGGGGTTCTCCTCCCGGAACTGGTCGATCTCCTGAGGGTAGGAGAGGTCGTCGATCCAGTTGTCGCCGTTGCCCCTCTTGGTCGCGGCGATGTAGTAGGCGCCGCCGCCCTTGAGTCCGATGTTGGTGAAGTGCTCGAGGCAGCTCTGCAGGTCGGGGTAGCCGGCGAAGTTCTCCGTGTTCTCCACCTCCGCAGTGAACGCACCCATCGTCGGCCGCCCGGAGACCCCGAGCACGGCCACGGCGACGCGCACCGCCGCCACGACCACGCCGACGACCGCCCACGGGTCGCCCCGCAGCGCTCCGGTCAGCGCCCTGCGCAGCGCGCCCCCGCGTGCCTCCTCGGTGTTGCTCATGCCTTGCCGCCCTCCCCGACGGTCGCCGCGTGCGTCACTTCCTCGTGGTCCCGGTCCTGCGCGTCCCGCTGCCCGGCCTCCCGCTGGAACCAGCGGTGCTGCAGGTAGAACCACAGGAACGGCGAGAGACCCAGGCCGATCAGGCCGAGTCACCAGGGCCAGGTCAGCGCCGGGCGCGGCTGGAAGGAGAACTCCCCGTCGACTGTCTCGTGCGCCGTGGTGGCCACGTCCGTACCCACCGGGAACATCACCGGGCCGGCCGGATCGTCGCCGACAGGGTCGACCTCGACGGGCAGGATGCCGGTCGAGACCGTGCGCGCCTCCGCCTCCTGGGGGCCGTCGACGCGAAGCCCCAGCAGCTCGACGCCGAGCAGGGGGCGCACCAGCACGATCGCCAGCGCGAACCCGCAGAACACGCCCAGCAGCCGGTAGCGCGAGCGCTGCGCGGGCTCCTCGACGCGCCGGGTGACCACCCAGAACAGCAGCCAGGCCAGCAGGATCACCGGCAGCCCCCGGATCACCCAGCCCAGCCCGGTCGCGGTGAAGACCACGCGGCCGACCATCGCCTGGTCGGTCAGGGGCAGCGGGTCGACGGCCGCGCTCAGGTCGCCGCGGGTGCGCACTGCGTCGTCGGTGGAGTCGATGACCCGGTGGGTGCGCGCCTGGCCGTTGATCTCGGCGGTGACCACGTCACCCGGTTCCAGCACGGCGACGCGCTGGCTCGGTGACCACCAGCGAGCCGACCGGGATGGCCCGGCCCATCGAGGGGGTCTCCATGACGAAGGAGCGCATGCCGAAGGCCCACGCCACGCCGAGGCCGGCGAGCACCGTCACTGCCGCCAACGCCGCGAGCGCGGCCAGCCACTTCTTACCCAGCGACACGCCCGACGTTCATCAGGCCTGGAAGGTCCAGGTCAGCGGCTGCAAGATGGTGCCGCCCTGCAGGTCGTTGCCCACCGACTCCGGCAGCCCGACCGTCACGGTGAACGGCCGCTCGGCACCCGGGTCCACCGGCGCCGTCAGGTTGAAGGACTGAGTAGCCAGATCGGCGGCGGTGCCCGAGTAGATCTCGCTGCCGCCGTCGGCGATCTTCACGGTCATCACCCCGCAGGCGTCCGCGGTATTCCCGGCCGCGCTGCAGGCACCCGCGGCCAGTGTGAAGCTCTTCGCCGGTACCGTGCCGGTGTTGGAGATCGTGACGGTGGTGGTCTTCTCACCGCCGGGCACCATGGCCATGTCACCGCCGTACTTGTTGATGGAGGTACAGCTGGCGGCGTTGCCCTCGCCGTCGGTGGAGGTGCAGGTGACCTCCTGGCCGTCGGCACCCGGGCCGGTCTCCTGCATGACCAGGGAGCCGGCGCCGGCCTGGTTGCCGTCGTTGGTGATGCTCGCCGTGTAGGCGCCCAGGGTGCCGACCCCGAGCGAGGCGAAGATCGCCGCCGAAGCCGCCACGGCAGGCACGACCCACTTGCGGTTGTTGTTGCTCCTGTGCTTGGACGTGTCAGCCACGTTTCCTCTCACCCCCGGGCTCGAACTGAAATTCCCGGCCTGACCTCAAAGTACATCCGCGAGCTCATCCAAGGGCACGGCCTGCATGCAATCTCTTTTAGGTCTTTTCCAAGGTTTTGTATCCGGACCCACGTTCCCACCTGAACGAGGGTATGCGCCTCAACAGCTCCCGGAGTGTTGTATGCTGCCTCACATGCAGCGGACGAGCATTCTTCTCCTTCTTCGCCGCGGCGGGCTTTAACCCCAGGTCACACACGGCCGGCACCCCGTCGCGGAGATCGGTGATGCCGGCCGTGGGCACTGGAGACACACCCCGGAAGCTCCAGCCCTCCCCCTCCACAGGCGGGACGGGCGGAGGCACCGGAGACCCGCCCCCCCCAGTCGCCGCCCCGCCACCCGCGGACCACCGCAACGAAACCGCCCAGGGCGCCCCACGCGGGCGTCGGCAAGCGACGGAACGGTCCGAGGCCGCCGACACCGCACGGGAACCACCAGGCAGGCACCACGACCTGACCGAAGCGACGCACCGAGCACGAAGAAGAAAAGGACGCACACCATGGCCCCCTCCCAGAACACCATCTCCGCCCCCAACCAGATCCACACCCCGGACGGCGAGCCCTACGAGGGCCAGCCGAAGTGGAACAAGCAGCGCGGCTCGTCGATGCCGGTCAAGCGCTACCTGTCCTACGCCGAGGAGGTCGAGGACTTCTCGCTGCCGGACCGCACCTGGCCGGACCGCAAGATCGAGCACGCGCCCGTATGGTGCGCCGTCGACCTGCGCGACGGCAACCAGGCGTTGATCGACCCGATGAGCCCCGAGCGCAAGCGCCGCATGTTCGAGCTGCTGGTCGAGATGGGCTACAAGGAGATCGAGGTCGGCTTCCCGTCCGCCTCCCAGACCGACTACGACTTCGTGCGCGAGATCATCGAGAACGACATGATCCCCGACGACGTCTCCATCCAGGTGCTGGTGCAGGCGCGCGAGCACCTGATCCGCCGCACCTTCGAGGCCTGCGAGGGCGCGAAGAACGTCATCGTGCACTTCTACAACTCGACGTCGATCCTGCAGCGCCGCGTCGTCTTCTGTAAAGACAAGGAGGCCATCAAGAAGATGGCCACCGACGCCGCCGAGCTGATCAAGTCCATCGCCGCCGACTACCCGGACACCAACTGGCGCTGGGAGTACTCGCCGGAGTCCTACACCGGCACCGAGGTCGCCTACGCCAAGGAGGTCTGCGACGCGGTGGTCGAGGTCATGGACCCCAGCCCCGAGCACCCGATCATCCTGAACCTGCCCTCGACCGTCGAGATGATCACCCCGAACGTCTACGCCGACTCCATCGAGTGGATGGACCGCAACCTGAACCGGCGCGACTCGATCATCATCTCGCTGCACCCGCACAACGACCGCGGCACCGGCGTGGCCACCGCCGAGCTGGGCTACCTGGCCGGCGCCGACCGCATCGAGGGCTGCCTGTTCGGCAACGGCGAGCGCACCGGCAACGTCGACCTGGTCACCCTGGGCCTGAACATGCTGACCCAGGGCGTGGACCCGCAGATCGACTTCTCCGACCTGCCGCGCGTGCGCGCCACCGTCGAGTACTGCAACCAGCTGCGCGTACCCGAGCGCCACCCCTACGGCGGCGACCTGGTCTTCACCGCCTTCTCCGGCTCGCACCAGGACGCCATCAACAAGGGCATGGACGCCCTGGCCTCCTCCGTGGTGCCGGGCGCGACCAACGCCGAGGTCACCTGGGAGCAGCTGCACGACGCCGTCTGGGAGGTGCCCTACCTGCCGATCGACCCGAAGGACGTCGGCCGCGACTACGAGGCCGTCATCCGCGTCAACTCCCAGTCCGGCAAGGGCGGCGTGGCCTACATCATGAAGACCGACCACGGCATGCGCCTGCCGCGCCCGCTGCAGGTCGAGTTCTCGCAGGTGATCCAGGCCGTGACCGACTCCGAGGGCGGCGAGGTCAACTCCAAGAACATGTGGGACATCTTCGCCGGGGAGTACCTGGACCGCGACACCCCGCTGGCGCTGAACCAGATCCGCGTGACCACCCCGGAGTCCGACGGCGAGCCGACGCAGGTGACCGCCTCGGTGACCTACGAGGGCCGGGACCACGAGGTCACCGGCTCCGGCAACGGCCCCTTCGCGGCCTACGCCAACGCGCTGGAGGAACTGGGCGTGGACTTCGAGAACATCAAGTACGAGCAGCACGCCCGCACCGCCGGCGACGACGCCGAGGCCGCCTGCTACGTATACGCGGAGGTCAACGGCTCCCAGGCCTGGGGCATCGGCATCGACCCCTCGACCATGGAGGCCACCATGAAGGCGATCACCTCCTCGATCAACCGCGCCCTGGCCGCGTAGATCTCGGAGCGTTAAGGCGGCTCCGCCTCTTGGCCCGCTTGCCGACGCCGCGCCTACTCCGCGCGCCGCGCGAGAGCGGCGTTGACTGCGAACACGGTTCCCGCTGCAAGGCACACAGCGAGCACAACGACGACCGCGCCGACGGAACCGTCGAAGCGAGTCACCGCCACGCCGGCCGCGGGCAGCAGGCTAGCGGCCAGGATGCGCGCCAGCGTCGAGCGGGCCGCCAGCGCCGTCGCGCGCAGACCGGCACCGGCCGCAGTGCTGATCGCTGCGCTGACCGCGACGTCGCAAGCCCGGAAGCACCAGAAGAACAGCAATAGAGCAGCAGCCAGCACCAGGAAACTTCCCGTTACCTGAGCCACGAGCCACCCGGTGGCCGGCAGTCCGGCAGCCAGAAGGTAGCCCGACGGCGAGGCGGCAACCACGCGGGACAGCGACGTCACCCGGGACTGCACCCACAGGATCGCTACGAAGAGCCCTCCGAGCACCGGCCCCAGGCTGTGGTCCGCGAAGCTTTCCGGGAACACCTCGGTGACGGAGACCTGCCAGTACTGGATCGCCACCTGGAAGGCCGCGTAGAGCAGCCCGGCCACGGCGATCGACCCGAGCAGCCTGCGGCGCAGTCCGAAGACCGTGCGCCAGCGATCGGATCCGCCGTGCCCTCGCGCCTCCGGATCCGCTGGCCCCCGCGTCGTGGCCCCAAAACCGAGGGGCGGGAAGTGGCGAGAGTAGACAAGATAGGCGCACGCGATGCCCAGGCAGCCCACACCCGCGGCAACCCAGGTGCCGCGCGGGAAGGCCGGGTACAACAGTCCTCCGAGCCCGGCGGCCAGGGCCGAGGCGGAAAACTCCCAACGCGAGAGCAGCGCCAGCGCCTCCCGCGCACGATCTGGCTCAGCGTCCGCACCTGCCTCCCGTGCACCGTCGCGTAGCCCCATCTCGTCCTGCTGCGACGTGCCTCCCTCGCCCTCTAAATGGCTTTCTTCATCGAGGCGCCGGTCCAGGAATTCCGCAGTCATCGCCCCGGTGGACAGGCAGATCGACAAGGCGTTGCACACCTCGGCGCCCCACAGCCAGCCAGGACTGGGGGCCAGACCCGTCATGAGCAGCCATGCGGCCCCGAAACCGACAGCGCCGATGATCGCCCAGCGGCGCCCGAGCGAATCTGCGAGGTAGCCCAGGGGCACCTCCAGCAACACGACGATCACCGCCTGCATCGCCTTCAAGTAAGCCAGCTGAGACAGGTCGAGCCCCTGATCAAGCAGGAACAGCGCACTCGTCGCACCGACGAGCATCCGCAGTGCGCCGAAGCTGGCCACGCACACCAACAAGAAAGCGGAGGTAGAAGTACCCCTAAACATACCAAGCCCTCTGCAGATTAAACTTTAAATCATCTTTATACAGGCCAACTCTACAATCGAGAGAAATAGGAGACTTGAACCGTCCAAGATATGCAACGACATCATCGATTACAAGTCCTGCACAAACAAAATTTGTCCACGCATGTGAAGGCGCCTGATAAGCCCACTCGGAAATTCCATCGCCCTCATCTTCATTCAGGGCCGAAAAGAATCGCTGCCAATTATTTGACGTTTCAACCTCAACCAGAGGGCCACAAATTGGAATATCGTTAACGTATCCCGCCTGAATTACTGCGGCACCAGTTTTCGCCGCAGCCCGAATCACCTGGCCAATCAGTTCAGCGGAGGAATCGGCGCTTAGCATTATCAAATCCGCACCTGCAAAATGGGCAAGCGTCACGTCGTCAACGACGAAAGCAGTACGTTGCATTGTGACAGTAATCTCAGAATTTATATTACGCAGTCGCCTAGCAAGTACGGCGCATTTAGACTTGCCAAGATCCGCTTCTGTATAGAGAATCTGCCTGGACAAGTTAGAAAGTTCGACAACATCATCATCGATCAGATGGATATGTCCTATTCCGCTTCCTGCCAGACCAGCAGCCACAATACTCCCGACACCTCCACACCCCAAAATAATTACACTACTTGACTGCAGCCGAGACTGCACCACCGCAGGATTTGCACCCATGTAATTGTAATACAGTTTCGGCCTGTCATATCGGTCCTTAAAATCACGATCAGAAATATACAGATACGGATTGGCCAAATAATCCAGACCAACAGTTTCTAACTTGTTGTCTTTACAATTTCTGGAGAGCTCTTGACATATTTCGCCCCACATTGCACCCCCGGCCCGAGATCGCAACCATTGGAGGGTTGCAATTAGTGGTTTGGACTCTTCAATATCGAAGGATGTTTCGCGCGTCCCACCGCATATATACACCCTATCCTCAATCTGCGTCCAAGTAACATAAGGGGCCAACTTCATTTCCTGCCGGTAGTCAAACATCTCACTTCCTCCAAGACTGAGGCGGCGGCCCGGCCACCCGCCAGACCGCCGCGACAAGTATGTTCCGATCAGTTGCGGACACGAATATTCATGATTCACTCCTTTCTGTGGGATTTTTTGGTGTGATGACCTTATGTGATACACCACACCTAGTCCAGATTTAGATTCATGTCACCTTTCGCGGTAATCCCATCTTCTCAAGAACGGATCTCGACCTTCCGCGGTCACGAGCGGCAGGAGGGGCGAAGACGAGGCAGAGACTCCCAAGCAAATCTGAGGACGCACAGACCACAGCAGACGGCGTAGAGTGTCGAGCGTTACACTAGGATTGTTCAACAATCCACGCTCGTCCCGGAGCGCTCGGACGCACCCGTGCCTCCGGGCCGGTCGCGACCGAGAACCGTCCAACGTCAACCGAAGAGGAGCCGCCCCGCGATGACCACCATCGACCTCAACGCAGACCTCGGAGAGTCCACGGCGGGCAACCCCGTCGCCGACGACGCCGCCATGATCGGCCTGATCTCCAGCGCCAACGTGGCCTGCGGCTTCCACGCCGGCGACCCGCACGGCATCGCGGAGACCCTGGCGGCCGCCGCCGAGCGTGGCGTGGTCGTCGGCGCGCACGTCGGCTACAACGACAAGGCCGGCTTCGGCCGCCGCTTCATCGACTACGCGCCCGCGGAGCTGGCCGACGAGGTCACCTACCAGATCGGCGCCCTGGACGCCCTGGCCCGCGCCAACGGCACGAAGGTCAGCTACGTCAAGCCCCACGGCGCGCTCTACAACACGATCGTGCGCAACGAGGAGCACGCCTGGGCCGTCATCGACGGCGTGCGCGCCTTCGCGGACCTGCCCCTGATGCTCCTACCGGGCGGCGTGGCCGTGGACCTGGCCGAGAAGGCCGGCCTGCGCGTGGTGCGCGAGGCCTTCGCCGACCGCGCCTACAACCCGGACGGCACGCTGGTCTCCCGCCGCGAGGCCGGCGCCGTGCTCACCGACCCGGAGGCCGTGGCGGCCCGCGTGCTGCAGGTGTCCACCTCGGGCGCAGTGACCGCCCGCGACGGCAGCGTCCTCGAGGTCGACGCCGAGTCCGTGTGCGTGCACGGCGACTCCCCGGGCGCGGTCGAGCTGACCCGCGCCGTCGTCGAGCGCCTCGGCGCCGAGGGCGTCAAGATCGAGGGGTTCCTGTGAGCCAGTCCCCCGACACCCCCGACACCGCCGCCGGCGCGCCCGGCCTGGCCGTCCACCGCGTCGGCTCGCGCGCGATCCTGATCGACCTGCCGGACCTGGAGACCGTCCTGGACTGGCACGCCGCCCTGACCTCCGAGCCACTGCCCGGCCAGGTCGAGGCCATCGCCGCTGCCGAGACCCTGCTGGTGGTCACCGACTCGCACGCCGCCGCGCGCGACGCCGCCCGCCGGCTCGCCGAGTTCACCCCGCCGAAGCGCGACACCGCAGGCGCCCGTGAGATCGTCATCGACGTCGTCTACGACGGCGACGACCTCGAGGCCGCCGCGAAGGCCGTGGGCAAGACGCCCGAGCAGCTCATCGAGTGGCACACCTCGACCACCTTCACCGGCGCCTTCGGCGGCTTCGCCCCCGGCTTCACCTACTGCACCGCCGTCGACGAGGCCGACGCCCTCGACGTGCCCCGGCGTTCCTCGCCGCGCACCGCGGTGCCCGCCGGCGCGGTCGGGCTGGCCGGCTCCTTCACCGCCGTCTACCCGCGCACCTCGCCGGGCGGCTGGCAGCTGATCGGCACCACCCGCCACCGCATGTGGGACCCCGAGGCGGACTTCCCCGCCGCGGTGCGCCCCGGCGACACCGTCCGCTACCGCGCCGTCGAGGAGCACCCGGCCGAGCCGCCGCGCGCCGAGCGCGAGCGCCACGCCCGCCCGCACCGCCCGGTGGCCCGCCTCGTCTCCACCGGCATGCAGACCCTGCTCCAGGACCGCGGCCGCGCCGGCCACGGCGACCTCGGCGTGACCGGCTCCGGCTCGGCCGACCGCGCCGCCGCCCGCGTGGCCAACTCCGCGGTGGGCAACAAACCGGGCGCCGCCGTGCTGGAGAACATCGGCGGGCTCGAGCTGACCGCCCTGGTCGACACCGTCGTAGCCGTCACCGGCGCGCGTGCCGACGCCCGCGTGCGCACCACCCCGGTGCGCCTGGGCTCCCCGGTGCTGCTGCCCGCCGGCTCCAGGCTGAAGGTCGGCCCGGCCACCCTCGGCGCGCGCACCTACGTCGCGCTGCGCGGCGGAATCGTCGCCGCCACCGAGCTCGGCTCCGTGGCCACCGACCAGCTCTCCGGGCTGGGCGCGGCACCCCTGGAGCCCGGCGCGCTGCTCTCGGTGCCCACCGACGCGCGCGGCACCGTCTCGCCGGCCCAGCACAACCCGGTGCGCGTCCAGGACGTGGGCAAGGGCCGCACCGGCGCGGTGCTGCGCTGCGTGCCGGGCCCGCGTGACGACTGGTTCCGCGACGGCGTCGCCGCCCTGACCTCGCGCGCCTGGTCCGTGACCGCCCAGTCCAACCGCGTCGGCCTGCGCCTCGAACCCGACGCCGTCGAGCTGCCCGTCCAGGCCGCCATCGACGCCTTCCGCACCGCCGGCCCCGCCAGCGGCGGCCACCGCGCCGGGCGCGTGAAGCTCGCCGGCACCACCGCCGACGCCGAGCTGCCGGACACGATTTCCGACGCCGCGCGCACCGACGGTAGTGCGACACCTGACGGCGGTGCGGCGCCCGCCGGCGCCGCACCCGAGACCACCGACCGGGCCGGCGCAGACGGCACGGGCGCCCACGCAGCCACGGCGAGGGCGGACGCGGCGGCGGCCGACGCGGCGTCGGCAAGCAGGCGACGCCGCAAGCGCGGCGGCCCGCCCATCGAGCGCGTGCGCGACGGCGAGCTGGCCAGCGAGGGCATGATCGCCGGCTGCGTGCAGGTCCCGCCGAATGGCTCGCCCGTGATCTTCCTGCGCGACCACGCCGTCACCGGCGGCTACCCCGTGATCGCCACCGTGGTCCACGAGGACCTCGACATCGCCGCGCAGCTGCCGCCCGGCGCGCGCGTGCAGCTCATCGCCGTCGACCCCGACACCCTCGAACCCCTCGGCCAGGTCTCGGACCCGGCCACCACCGCCGAACCCGCCGACACCGACGCCGCCGAAACGGCCACCGCCGACACCGCTGACACCAAGGAGACGAAGTGACTGACTTCCCGCTCAAGAAAGTTCTGATCGCCAACCGCGGCGAGATCGCCGTGCGCATCGCGCGCGCGGCCCGCGACCTGGGCATGAAGTCCATCGCCGTCTACTCCGAGGCCGACGTCGACGCGCTGCACACCCGCGTCGCCGACGAGGCCTACGCCCTGCCCGGCTCCACCGCCCGCGAGACCTACATGAACGTCCCCGCGCTGCTGGACATCGCCGACCGCGCCGGCGCCGACTGCGTGCACCCCGGCTACGGCTTCCTCTCGGAGAACTCCGACTTCGCCCGCGCCGTCGAGGACGCCGGGCTGACCTGGGTCGGCCCGTCCTCGAAGGCGATCGACCTGCTCGGCGACAAGCTCTCCGCCCGCGAGCTGGCCACCAAGGCCGGCGCCCCGCTGGCCCCGGGCACCCCGGACCCGCTCAGCAGCTGGGAGCAGGCGCGCGACTTCGCCGACGAGCACGGCCTGCCCATCGCCATCAAGGCGGCCTTCGGCGGCGGCGGGCGCGGCCTGAAGGTCGTCCACGAGCGCGGAGACATCGAGGAGGCGTTCCTGTCCGCGGGCCGCGAGGCCGGCGAAGCGTTCGGCCGCTCCGAGTGCTACGTGGAGAAGTTCCTCACCCACCCGCGCCACGTCGAGGCGCAGGTGCTCGCGGACACCCACGGCAACGTGGTCGTCCTGGGCACCCGCGACTGCTCCACGCAGCGCCGCTACCAGAAGCTCATCGAGGAGGCCCCGGCGCCGTTCCTGACCGACGAGCAGCGCGAGGGCATCACCGAGGGCGCGCGCTCCATCTGCCGGGAGGCCGGCTACACCTCGGCGGGCACGGTGGAGTACATCGTCGCCGAGGACGGCACGGTCAGCTTCCTCGAGGTCAACACGCGGCTGCAGGTCGAGCACCCGGTCACCGAGGAGACCACGGGTGTGGACATCGTCGCCGAGCAGTTCCGCGTGGCGGCGGGCCTGCCGCTGTCGATCACGGAGGACCCGACCCCGCGCGGGCACGCCTTCGAGTTCCGCATCAACGCCGAGGACATCGCCAACGGCTTCGCGCCCTGCCCGGGCACCGTCGCGCTGCTGGACCCGCCGACGGGCCCCGGCGTGCGCGTCGACGCGGGCGTGCGCACCGGCGGCACGGTGCCCAGCTACTACGACTCGCTGCTGGGCAAGCTGATCGTCTGGGGCCCGGACCGCGAGGTCGCGCTGCGCCGCGCGCGCCAGGCGCTGGCCGAGTTCGAGGTCACCGGCGTGCGCACCGTGCTGCCCTTCCACCGCGACATGGTCGACCACGAGGTGCTCTCCGCCGAGGGCTTCGGCATCTACACCGACTGGGTCGACTCCGAGTACACCCCGCGCTTCCGCACCGCCCACGACGACATCGCCGCGATCTACCAGGAGCGCACCGCCCTGACCGTCGAGATCGACGGGCGCGCCCACGAGCTGCGCCTGCCGGTCGAGCTGCTCTCGCTTGCCGACGCCGCGTCGGCCGGCGCGGGCGGTTCCGCTGCGGGTGGCCCCGGCGCCGCGGGCGGCGCCGGCGGTGGTTCGGGTGCCGGTGCGGGGGCCGGTGCCGGTGCAGCCGGCGGTGCCGGGGCCGCCGATGACGGCTCGGTTCCGGTGACGGCGTCCTTCGCCGGTTCGCTGGTGGAGTGGAAGGTCCCCGACGGCGCCGCCGTGGACAAGGGCGAGGCCGTGGCCACCGTCGAGGCGATGAAGATGGAGTCCACCATCACCGCCCCGGCCGGCGGCACGCTGACCCAGGAGATCTCCGAGGGCACGCAGTTCGACCAAGGCGACCGCCTGGGCTCGATCGCATGACGGTCGGCGTGGGGGCCACCGGCACCGTCGCTGGTGCGGGGGCTGGCGGGGCCGCCGGGTCTGCCGGCCGGGATACCGGGGCCGGTGCCGTGGGTGCAGGCGAGTCCTCCGGGTCTGCCGACACCGGAGCGGTGATCCGCGCCGACGTGGCGGCGACCCGGCTGCGCCGGGAGATCTCGGCGGGCGCCTTCGCCCCCGGCGAGAAGCTCAACGAGGTCGCCATGGCCGCCCGCCTGGGCGTCTCGCGCAACACGCTGCGCGAGGCCTACGCGATGCTGGCGGCCGAGGGCGTGGTCGAGCGGATCCCCTACCGCGGGGTCTTCCTGGTCATCCCGACGCCCGCGGACGTCGACGACCTCTACCGGGTACGTGCGACCGTGGAGCCGGCGTGCCTGCTGTGGGGCGACTCCCCGGACACCGCTGAGCTGCAGGGCATCGTCGCCGAGGCCCGCGAGGGCCTCGAAGCCGGGGACCTGGCCGAGGTCGCGGCGTGCAACCAGAGCTTCCACCGCCACATAGTGGCGACGTCCGGGGCCCCGAGCCTGGCGGAGTTCAGCGACCGGATGCTCGCGCGCATGCGCCTGGTCTTCCTGCTGGTCACCCGATTCGAGCCGGACTTCCACGCCGACTACGTCGAGCAGAACGCCCGGGTCGCCGAGCTGGTAGCCGCAGGGGACCGCGAGAGCGCGGCCGCGGCGCTGCACGAGAGCCTGCTGGCCACCGCGCAGCGCATCATCGGGATCCTCGAGTCCGCGGAGAGCACGGGGAACACGGAGAAGTAGCGGGCCGGGAAGTAACGGGGCAGGCGGGGCCGAGGCCGGGGGCTGTCCTCCCTCCCCTGCACCTTCTGGCCGGGCCCACCGGGCTCATTTCCGGGTCAGCCGGCCGCGGATCCCCCGTCACGCCCTCCGGAACCGACTTTTTGTGTCATACCAGCAGACAGGTCAGAAGCTGACCTGGGAAAACCCGGTTCGTTGAATTCCCCCATGACACATTTTCCCGGTCGGGGCACCCGGAAGGACCGGAACGCAGAGGATTGGCCGGCGGCACGACCGGAAAGCGCCCCGGATGACCGGGACACGGCCGGATGACCGGGACACGGCGGGATGACCGGGCCGCCCCCGGATCACCGGGGCACAGCGGCGCCCGGCCCCGCTGAACCGCGGTCACCCAGCCCGACCCGACCCCGCCCCGACCTCACGGGACCTGGAAGTCGGAGTCCTTCAGGTCCGTGATGAGCATGTGGCCCGGGGCGTGGCTGATCGCGAACTCCGGCTTCGAGGCCATCACCGCGGCCTGCGGGGTGACACCGCAGCCCCAGAAGACCGGGATCTCGCCCTCGGCGATCTCGACGGCCTCACCGAAGTCCGGCCGGGAGATGTCCTCGATGCCGATCGCCGCCGGGTCCCCCACGTGCACCGGCGCACCGTGCACCGACGGGTAACGCGAGGTGATCCGCACCGCGTCGGCGACCTGCGCGGCCGGCATCGGGCGCATCGAGACCACCAACGGACCGGAGAAGCGCCCCGCCGGGCGGGCCGGCACGTTGGTCCGGTACATCGGCACGTTGCGCCCCTGGGCGATGTGGGCCACCGGCACCCCGGCGTCCAGCAGGGCGGACTCGAAGGTGAACGAGCAGCCGATCAGGAAACTGACCAGGTCGTCGCGCCAGACCCCGCTGGCGTCCGTGACCTCGTCGACGAGCTCGCCGTCGCGGAAGACGCGGTAGGCGGGCACGTCGCGGCGGATGTCGCCGCCGGGCATGACCTCGCTGGACAGCTGCCCGGCCTCGAGGACCTCGATGATCGGGCAGGGCTTGGGGTTGCGCTGCGCGAAGAGCAGGAAGTCGAAGGCGTCGGCCGCAGGCAAGGAGAGCAGGTTGCACTGCACGTGTCCCGCGGCGAGACCCGCGGTGGGCCGTACCGCACCGTCGCGGAACGCGGCGCGCGCCTCGGCGGGGGTGGTCGCGGCGCCGAGCACCGGGACGTCGGAAATCGAGTCGGACTCAGTCATCTCAGCCCCACAGCGCCACGATGTCGGAGAAGGTGAACACGCCCAGGTAGACGGTGAAGATCCAGGCCAGCGCGCCGAGGATCAGCAGCCACTTCGGGTAGGCCTGGCCGTGCAGCAGGTCGCGGCGGCGCCAGGCGACCCAGCCGACGATGGTGAAGCCGATCGGCAGGATCAGGCCGTTGAACGCGCCGGCGAAGATGAGCAGCTGCTGCGGGCCCTTGCCCAGCAGCAGGTAGCCCACGGCGCACACGGCGATGAAGGCGATGGTCAGCCAGCTGCGTGTGGCCTGCGAGGTCTCCTGGCTGGTCACGAAGCTGACCGAGGTGTAGGACGCGCCGATCACGCTGGTCAGGCCCGCGGAGAAGAGCACCACGCCGAAGAAGCGCAGGCCGATCTCGCCGGCGGCGTGCTGGAAGGCGTCGGCGGCGGTGTTGTCCTCGGAAAGCGCGACCCCGGTGGCCACCACGCCGAGCACCGCCAGGAAGAGCAGGATGCGCATGACGCCGGTGACGATGATGCCGAGCACGGAGGTCTTGGTGATCTCGCCGACGTTCTCGGGGCCGGTGTAGCCGGAGTCGATCATGCGGTGCGCGCCGGCGAAGGTGATGTAGCCGCCGACGGTGCCGCCGATGAGGGTGGTGATGACCACGCCGTCGATCTCCTCGGGCATGACGGTGTTCTTCAGCGCCTCGCCGACCGGCGGGGCCGAGACCACCGCGACGTAGAGCATGACCAGCACCATGATCGCGCCGAGCACAACGACGATGCGGTCGAGCGCCACGCCCGCGCGCCGCGAGATGAAGACGAGCACGGCGATGACAGCGGCCAGTCCGCCGCCGATGATCGGGTCGAGGCCCAGCATCGCGTTGAGGCCGAGGCCGGCGCCCGCGATGTTGCCCATGTTGAAGGCCAGGCCGCCGAGGAAGACGAGCGCGCCGAGGATCCAGCCCAGGTAGGGCAGCACGGCGTTGCCGAGCTCGTTGGCGCGCAGGCCGGAGACGCCGAGCACGCGCCAGACGTTCAGCTGGATCGCGATGTCGACAAGGATGGACACCATGATGGCGAAGGCCAACGAGGCGCCCATCTGGACGGTGAAGACGCTGGTGGTGGTGAGGAATCCGGGGCCGATGGCGCTGGTGGCCATCAGCATCATGGCCCCGTACATCGCGCCGCGGCGCGGGGTGGCGGCCTTGCGCACCTCGGCCTGGGTCATGCGGTGATGCTTCTTGGTGTGTCCGTCGGCCCGTGCGGCCCCCGCCTGCGCGCCCGCGGGGGACGCGCCGGTCTCTTCGGGGGTGGTGGCTTCGGGGACCCGGTCGGCGTTGCTCACGTCGGCGCCGCCTTTCTGCGTCGGGATCTCGTGTGGTGCGGATCATATTAAGGGTGGGAGTGACGAGTGACAAATCAATTGTTGAACAATTCCCCGCGCCACCCCCGGCCACCCGCCGTGCGCGGCGCGACAACCGCCTACCAACCCGCACCCGAGGAAGGGCAGCCGGCCACCCGCCGTGCGCGGCGCGACATCGTGCGGGTGCGGGTCCGGGCGCGCGGCTCGCCCGCTTAAACTGGGGCCATGAACCGCCCGCTCTACCCGCTCCCCCTCGTCACCGCCGGCGGCGGCGCCCGCGTCCCCGTCGACGCCGCCAGCCAGGGCGTGCTGCTCTCCCTGCTCGGCGGCACCGACCCCGCCGGCGAGCGCCTGCACCTGACGGGCGACGAGTACCAGGGCGGGCTGGTCGTCCACCACGGCCCGGCGCGCATCGGCCGCCTGCCGCAGTCGGTGCTGGAGACCTACCCGCAGCTGGGTCACCTGCTCAACCAGGGCCTCTCCCCCGCCCCCGGCGTCGCCGTGACCCCCGAGCCCGGCTCCGGGCGCCTGACCGCCGAGCTGCTGCTGCCGGCCCCGGGCCTGGTCATGCCCGCCAACTCCGCGCCCGAGGAGCCGTGGGCGCTGCTCCCCGAGGGCACCCGCCGCGCCCTCGACACCGCCGCCGGCGAGGGCACCGGCCCGCTCGAGCGCGTGGTGCCCGCCCAGTTCCTCGCGGTCTTGCGCGTCCTCGACGGCACCGTGGTCGCCGCCGTCGACGACCACGTGGTCGGTCCGCTCTCCGCCGCCGACTCCGCCGCGGTGCGCGACCTGGTCGACCACTACAGCGCGCTGGGGCTGGTGCCGGTGGCGCGCCTCTACATTTACGACGCCGCCCCCGGCGACGTGGGCGGGCGAAGTGACGGTCCGATTGCCGACGTCGCGCCCGGCTCCCACAGCGTGGTGGTCGACGTCCGCGACGCCGCCTCGGCGACGGAGGCCGACCTCGAACCGCAGGTCAACCCGCTACCCGAGGTCTCGGCCTACCGCCCGGCGACGGGCACCTTCCCGGTCGTCGGCGCGGAGGCGAAGGAGTGGACAGTCACGGTCGCCGGTGCCACGGTCACCGACGAGCTGCCGGCGATGCCCCCGGAGCGCCTCGCCCGGCTGCGCGAGGTCGCCCCGCCGACGATGCCGGGCCAGGCCGTGTCTGCTCAGGCGGGCCGGTCCGGGCAGGCCGCGCCCGCGGCTGAGGGCGCGGCCGGTGCCCCGGCGCCCGAGCGCGCGGCGGCCATGGGCTTCCCGCTGATCACCCCGGAGCAGGTCGCCGCCGACCGGCGCAGCAACCCGGCCGTCCCGGCGCGCGAGGCCGGGCCCGGGGCTGCGCCTGCACCCGCGCACGCGGCGGAGCCTGCGCCCGTGCACGCGGCGCAGCCGGACTGCGCGGACGACCCCGCCCCCGCGCACACCCCGGCCCGCAAGCGCCCGGCGATGTGGCCGGGGCTGCTGGCGATGCTGATCGGCATCGCGCTCGTGGCCGGCGGCGGCATCCTCGGCTTCGCCACCACGGAGGCCGTCGGGGTCGCCGTGATCGGTGCGGTCCTGATCCTTCTCGGGGTCGCGGCCCTGGTGCGCCGCGGCCGGTTTAAGATGGACCGACGATGACCAGCACACAGACCGGAGACGCCGAGGGCGCGGCCGACCGCGCGGCCGACCGCGCGGGCGACCGCGGCGGCCAGGGCGGCCAGGGTGCCGCCGACGCGAAGTCCGGCGGCACCGGACGCTCCCGCAACCGGCGCCGTCGCCGCAGGCGCGGTTCCCGCCGTCGCGGCGGCACCGGCCGCAACAACCAGCAGGCCCGCCACGAGGGCGGCCACGCCGGCGAGCAGCAGCGCGGCGCCCAGAACGGCGCCGACGCCGCCGAGAAGAACGGCCGGGACCGGGCCGGCGAGAACGCGCGGCACGCCGACGGACAGAACGGCCAGACCAGCCCGAGCGACCAGAACGGCCAGGGCGGCAGGGGCCGCCGCCGTGGCGGCCGCTCCCGACGCCGCTCGAACCGCGGCAACCACCGCGGCTCCGCGAACCAGAACAACGCGAACCGGAACAACCAGAACAACGCGGACGACGCCGGCGACGCGGACAACGGCTCGCGCCACCGCGACGGCGACGGCCATGACGCCCGCGACCGGCGCAGCGGCAACCACGCCGACCGCGAGCAGCGCCCCGCGCCGGAGCCGGACGAGGCGTACCCCTGGGTCGTCGTCACGCTGCAGGGCACGGGCATCCACCCGGCCACCAGCCGCGTGGTGGCGGTCGACGCCGTCGTCTTCGACGCCGAGGGCGAGCCGGCCGAGAAGTTCCACGAGGTCATCGACCCCGGCGAGCGCACCGACCCGGGCCCCGTGCACCAGCACGGGCTGACCCACGAGGAGATCCGGGCCGGCCGGCGCTTCTCGCAGGTGCTCAAGAAGCTCGACCGGCTCATCGACAACCGCACGCTCATCGTGCACGACGCCCCGCTGGCCTGGGGCTACCTCGTCTCCGAGTCGCGCCGCGCGATGAACGCCGCCGCGCGCGCGAACCGCTCGCGCCGCCGCGGCCGCTCCGGCTCGCGAGGCCGGCGCAAGAAGGTCGGCCACGTGCCGCGCCCGCTGGCGATCGTCGACACCCTGGCCGCGGCGCACCGCGCCGGCACCGACATCGTGGACGCCCGCCCCGGCGCCGTCGCCCGCGCGATGGGCCTGGACGCCCCGCGCGCGAACGCCACGGTCGCGCGCGCCCGGCGCACCGAGGCCGACACCTCGCGCGAGCAGACGATGGTCGTCGCGCGCATGGCCCGCCACCTCGCCGAGAACGGCGGGGTGGGCCGCAGGTACACCCCCGAGGAGCTGCGCGCCGACAAGCTCGGCCTGCAGCGCTCCCACGAGCGCGTCGACGCCGCCGAGGCGCCGCGCCCGGTGCCTAACCCGGGTGTCTACACCCCGGAGCGCGGCCTCGAGCCGGGCATGGAGATCGTGGTCACCGACGAGATCACCCGCGAGCCCGACGAGATCATCGACGCCCTGATGCGCGCCGGCCTGGCCTACACCGAGAAGCTGACCCGCCAGTCCTCCGCGGTGGTGTGCAACCGCACCGAGGACCTGCGCGGCAAGGCCATGCACGCCCACCGCAAGAACATCCCGATCCTCACGGACGAGGAGTTCCTGGCCGCCGTCGCACGCGCCGAGGGCGCGCAGGCGCAGCCCGTGGCGGCAGGCGCGGGCGTCGTCAAGCAGGACGTGGAATCCGACGCCGCGGCGGACGATGAGGCGGGCGCGGCGGCCGACTAGGCTTGACGCCCATGAGCGACGAGAACCAACCGTCGCGGCGCCCCCTGTGGCGCCGCCTGCGTACCCGAGCCGCAACCACCTCGGCGCGCCTGGCCACCACCGCCTCGCGCATGACCGGCCGCGGCGCCGGCGGCATGATCGGCGGGCTGGTCGCCCAGGCCATCGACCCGACGATCATGGCCCAGCTCGGCGGCGGGCGGCCCTGCGCGCTGGTGACCGGCACCAACGGCAAGTCGACGACGACCCGGATGCTGGCCGCCGCGACGCGCACCGTCCACGACGTGGCCACGAACGACGGCGGCGACAACATGGACGCCGGCATCATCTCCGCGCTGCTGGCGGGCGGCGACGCCTCGCACATCGTGCTCGAGGTCGACGAGCTGCACGTCCCGCGCGTGGCCGAGCGCCTGCACCCCGAGGTGCTGGTGCTGCTCAACCTCTCGCGCGACCAGCTCGACCGCGTCGGCGAGATCAACACCATCGAGCGCCGCCTGCGCGAGTGCGTCAACGCCCACCCCGACATGCTGGTCGTGGCCAACTGCGACGACGTACTGATGACCTCGGTGGCCTTCGACCACGAGAAGACCGTGTGGGTCGCCGCCGGCGGCGGCTGGCTCGGCGACTCCGTGTCCTGCCCGCGCACGGGCGGCCACATCGTGCGCGAGGGCGCCGACTGGTACGCGGTCAAGCCGCTTGCCGACGGTCGCGTCTTCCGGCGCCCGGAGCCCGACTGGACCGTGGACGACGCCGGCCTGCACGCCCCCGAGGGCGAGCGTGGGCTGGCGCTGAAGCTGCCCGGTCACGCCAACCGTGGCAACGCCGCGCAGGCGGTCTGCGCGGCCGTGCGCGGCTTCGACGTGCCCTTTGAGCGCGCGGTGCGCGCCGCCGAGCAGGTTGACGACGTCGCGGGGCGCTACTCCACGGTGCAGCTCGGCGAGCGCTCCGTGCACCTGCTGCTGGCCAAGAACCCGGCCGGCTGGCAGGAGGCGCTGTCCATGGTGGACCGCACCGCCGACGGGCTGGTCATCGCGGTCAACGGGCAGGTCGCCGACGGCGAGGACCTCTCCTGGCTGTGGGACGTGAAGTTCGAGGACTTCGAGAACCTCTCGGTCAAGGCCGCCGGCGAGCGCGGCACGGACCTGGCGGTACGCCTGATGTACGCCGGGATCGACCACGACCTGGTGCCCGACCCGCTGGACGCGATCCGCGCCTGCCCGGCCGGGCGGGTGGAGGTGCTGGCCAACTACACCGCGTTCCGCGACCTGAAGAAGGCGCTCAACCGCGCGGTGGCCGGGCACGAGGACGAGGACGCGGCCGAGGCCGGTGCTGCCGATGAGAACGGCGCAGCCGGCGCCGCCGCGACGAAGGACGAGGAGGTCGGGAAGTGAACCGCGAACCGCTTGCGATCGGGCTGGTGCTGCCCGACGTGCTGGGCACCTACGGCGACGACGGCAACGCGCTGGTGCTGCGCCAGCGCGCCCGGATGCGCAACATCCCGGCGGAGATCCACCGGATCACCCTCGGCGAGCCCGTGCCGGAGTCGCTGGACGTCTACACCATCGGCGGCGGCGAAGACACCGCGCAGATCCTGGCCGCCGAGCACCTGATCGCCGACGGCGGCCTGGCGCGCGCGGCCGATGCCCGCCGACCGATGCTGGCCATCTGCGCCGGCCTGCAGGTCCTCGGCGAGAGCTTCCGGGTCGGCGAGCGCGTGGTCACCGGCGTGGGGCTCATCGACGCGACGACGGCCGCGATGGCCGAGCGCGCCATCGGCGAGCTGGCCTCCACCCCGACCGGTGCGGGTGCCTCGGCGAGGCTGACCGAGCCGCTGACCGGCTTCGAGAACCACCTGGGGGCCACGATCCTGGGCCCGGACGCCCAGCCGCTGGGAACGGTCACCCACGGCAACGGCAACGCCGACGAGACGGCCACGCAGACCGCGGCGTCCGAGGGCCGTGGCGACGGCACCCAGACGGGTGTCGACGGCGTGGTGCAGGGCAGCGTGATCGCCACCTACATGCACGGGCCGGTGCTGGCGCGTAACCCGCAGCTGGCCGACCTGCTGCTGGCCCAGGCGATGGGCATCGAGCCCGCGGAGCTCGAGCCGCTGGAGATCCCGGTCATCGACCGGCTGCGCATGGAGCGCCTGGCCCGCCGGAGCTGAGCCTGGGCCGAGGCCCTGGCCTTGCACGGGCTTTGGCCTGCACGGGCCTGAACAGACCGAATCCCCGCACCCTCCTTCCGGGAGGTGCGGGGATTCGGCTTTGCGCGGCTGACGGTTACTCGGCGGGCTCGGGCTCGCCGGGCTCCGTGCCCGAGGACAGCTCACCGGTCGAGGAGTTGGCCGGCTCCGCGGACTCGCCCTTCAGCGGCTCGCAAGCCGCGAACACGGCGCCGCCGATGGCCAGGCCGAGCGCCACGACGCCAAGACCGCCCAGCGCGTAGCGCACGTTCGGGTCATCGAAGTGCACGTTGAAGCGCTGCCCGATCTCGGCGATGCGGGCGTTGACCTCGTTGACCGTACGGGCCAGGTCCTCGTTGTAGAGGCCCAGACCGGCGGTCTCATCGGCGATGCGGGCGTTCATCTCCGCGATCTGGCCGTTGATCTGTTCCTGCCACTGGGTAACACCCGGCAAGCTGACCTGGCTGGCCAGCCCCAGCGGGGCGAGCAGCAGCAGCGGCAGGCCGAAGCCGACGCCCATGCCGGTGGCGATGCACTTGCCGTACTCGTCCATCGACGAGCCGGGCTCGGTCGGTTCCGTGGGCTCTGTGGGTTCCGTCGGCTCCGTCGGGTCCGTGGGTTCCGTCGGCTCGGTGGGCTCAGCGGGCTTGGTGCCCACGCGGATCTTGGCGTTCTGCGGCTCGGCCGTGCGCTCGACCGACTCCTCCGCCTCGCCGGAGGGCTTGCCGTCGACGAGCTTCTGCGTGATCGTGACGGTCTCGCTGCCCGGGGTGCCCGGCTCGTCGACGACGAACTTGCCGGCCTCGAGGGTCGGGTCCTCGGTGACCTCCACGGTGAAGGGCACCTCCCGGGTCACGGTCGTGGTCAGCTCCTCGTCCTCCAGGCGCGGGCCGTACTCGATGATCCGGTCCTTCGGCGCCAGGGTCTGCTCCTCCTTCGGCGTCACCGTCGAGGAACCGCCCTCACCGGTGAACGTCGCGGTGAAGACCTTCTGTCCCCGCTCACCCTCCTGGACCACCTTGGTCTCACCCGGAGCCAGCTCGGCATTCGGGCGCAGCACCGTCCCGAACGGCACCGGGACGGTCCAGGCCACGGCACCGTCGGAAACGGCCTGCCTGGTACCGATCTGGACCACCTCGGCGACCGGTTCCTTCGTGCGCTCCCAGGTGCCGTCGGCTCGGTGGATCTCCGTGCCCGGCTGGCCCTCGGTGGTCACCTCGTACTCCCCGGCGGGGATCGAGTCGTTGTACTCGTAGGTCACGGAGAACGGCACCTCACGGGTCTCCGCGGCCTTGACGACGACGGTCGCCGTCGACTCGGTCTCGTTGGTCCCGTACTTCGTGATCACCGGCACCTGGACCGTGTCCCCGCTGCGGGCTCCCGCCGGGCTCGTGACCTCGACGGCACCGGTCTCCTCGTCGACGGAGACGTCCCAACCGTCCGGGGCCTCCCAGCCGTCCTTCAGCCGGTACGTCGTGCCCTCCGGCAGATCGCTCGCCGCGTTCGACAGCGTGACCGACTCACCCGGTGTGACCGTGGCCGAATCGTAGGCCGACTCCACGGCCTTCGTACCGACGCGGATCTCCTCGGCCACCGGGGCCTTGGTCTGCTCCCTGGACTCGACGGGATCGCCCGAGGGCTTGCCGTCGACCAGCTCCTGCGTCGACGTGACGGTCTCGCTGCCGAGCTCGCCCGGCTTGGCGACGACCACCGTGCCGGCGGGCAACGTCGGGTCAGGCGTCACCTTCGTCTCGAAGGGCACCGCATGCGTCACCCTCGTGATCACCGACTGGTCGTCGAGCCGCGGGCCATACTCGACGATCATCGGGGTGGCCGGCTTCGTCTCCGTGCGCGTGACCACGGACGACTCCCCCTCGGCGACCGTGAAGTCCGCCTCGTGGGTCGCCTCCCCGTTCTCGCCCTGCTGGACGATCTTGGTCACGCCCGGGGCGAGATCGGTGTTGGCGCGCCACTCCGTCTGATACGGCACGGGCAGCTTCCAGGTGATCTTCTTGCCCTCGACCTTCTTGTTGCCGACCTTGACGACCTCGTTCTGCGGGGCCTTCACCTGCTTCCAGGTGCCGTCAAGGTTCTGGCGCTGGGCGCCCGGCTCGCCCTTGGTGGTCACCTTGTACTCGCCGGCCGGAATCGAGTCGTCGTACTGGTACTCCACGTCGAAGGGGATCGGGCGCTCGGCGACGCCGACCACGTCGACCGTGGCGGTGGCCGTGTCGGTCGAGCCGTCGGCGTAGGTGACGGTCACCGGCACTTCGACCCTGTCGCCGGGCTTCGCGTCCTTCGGTGCGGTGGCCAGCACGTTGCCCTTGTCATCCAGGCTGACGGTCCAGTCGCCGTTGTCGGTGGGCACCGTGTAGACGGGGTTGCCGTGCTCGTTCGGTTTCTCGGTGTCGGTCCAGTCCTCGGCCGGGGCGATCGCGTAGGGGTTTTCACCGGCCACGGTCACGCCTTCGGCGAGCTCGAGATCCAGCTCCGAGGTGGTCGACTCACCGGCGTGGGTCGGCATCGACGGGTAGGCCACCTCGGCCTCATAGCTGTCGGTCAGCGCGATCACCGTGGTCACCGGGATGTCCTCGGTGGTGCCGTCAGGGTAGGTCACCGTGACGTTGTTGGTCTGCTGCGAGCCCGGCTTCGCGTCGGCCGGCGGGGTGACCGAGACCGCCCCGGTCTCCGGGTCGATCTCGTACTTCCAGCCGTCGACGTCAGTCCGGCCCTCCGCGAGGGAGAACGTCGTGCCCTCCGGGGCACCGTCGGAGCTGACTTCGCGGGTCGCCGTCTTGCCGGGGAGAGCCACATCCACTGGGTAGACCGGCTCGTGGATGTCCCTGGCTGCCTGGACGACGAAGCTCGCCTCGGTGGTGAACGTGGAGCCGTCCGAGTAGGTGATGGTCACCGGCACCCTGACGGAGTCGCCGCTGGCGGCGTCGACCGGCGGGGTCGCGGTCACCGTGCCATCGTCACCGACCGAGACCTTCCACCCGTCCACGGTCTCCGGGGCGGAGAAGGGGTTGACCTTGTTGCCTTCCGCGTCGGTGCGACGCAGGTCCCGGTCCATGATCGGCCGGCCGTTGGCGAGCTTGAGCTCGGAGCTCTTCGCGACACCCGGAGTGGTCTTCCGGAGGTCGTAGGAGGGGTTGTAGACCTGGGCTCGGCGGGCGATCACGCCCACCGTGGCGAGCGCGCTGCCGTGCGAGCCGTCCACGTAGTCGATGCGGACGGGGACGTCGGCGAACGTGCCGGGCAGCGCCTCGGGGCTGATCTCCGTGATCACCTCGCCGGTCTTCTCGTCGATCTTGAGCTGGTCCCAGCTCAGGTTCTGCGGCAGCGGGCGGTAGCCGGGATCCTCCGGGTCCGTGATGAAGGAGTACCGGGCGACACGGACGGGATTGAGCTGCGAGGTGTCGACGGCGCTGGTGGCCGTCGTGCCCGGCGCCCCCATCACCGTGGGGTAGAACGGGTTGTTCGCGTCGGCGTCGGTGGCCAGGACGACGAACTTCGCGGGCACCTCGTTGGACGAGCCGTCCGGGTAGGCCACGCTGACGGGGACGGTCAGCGTGTCACCGCTGTGCGCCTGCTGCGGCGGGGTGGCGGTCACCGCGCCGTCCTCGGCCACGGAGACCGTCCAGCCCTCGGGGCTGGTGTAGGTCCCGTCGCCGTTGTCGGTGTAGTCGCGGGGCAGGCTGTAGCGCGCGGCCGTCTTGTCCGCCAGAGCGGTGGTGAACGGCGCGGTGACCGACACACCGGCCGAGGTCATCCGGCTCGGGTAGACGGCGTTGTCCACGCCCGTGGCGTCGCTGTAGACGGCGACGGTGGCGGTCGTGGCCTGCTTCGCCGCGCCGCTTTCGTAGTGCAGCTGCACCGGGACGTTGACGTTGGCACCGGGCAACGCGTCCGTGGGCACCGTCGTGGTGATCTCCCCCGTGTGCTCGTCGATCGTGAACACCCAGTTGGAATTGGAGGCGGGCCGGTACTCGTGCGTGCCGTCGGGGAAGGAGTAGCTGCTCGGTTCCTCGGCCTGCGGGTTCCCGTCGATGCCGTTGGTCGGCATGGCCGGCGACAGTGTGACCTCGGCGCCGGGTTTGCCGTTCACGCCCTCGTAGGTGGGGACCTTCACACTGGTGACGACCTGGAAGATGACGGAGACCTCGTCAGTGGTGCCGTCCGGGTAGGTCGCGGTGATCACCGGCTTGGCCACGGAGTGGTTCGGGGCGTCCGCCGGGGAGACGGCGGTGACGGTGCCGTCGTCGGCGACGGTGATCTGCCATCCCTCGGGGATGCTGGTGGCGTCGACCGCGTAGCTCTTCGGGACCTTCGGGGCCTTCTTCCCGAGGATGCGCCTCAGGGTCGGCCGGGCCTCGAGCTTCTTGCCCTGGACGCCGACTTGCACGGAGTACTCGACGTCGGTGGTCTGCGTATCATTCGGGTTGACCACCGTCAGCAGCGGCAGAACGTCCTTCGTGCCGTTGGTGTAGGTGACGACGACGCGCGGTTGGGCGAAGGTGCCCGGCGTGGCGCCGGCGGGCGCGGTGACGCGCACGTCGTAGTCGCCTTCGTTCGGTTTGACGAACTCGGCCTCCCACCCGTCGTAGACGTGGTCGGTGTCCAGTTCGACCGTCGCGCCGGCGCCGCCCTCGCTCTCGGGCTTGATCAGATCGGCGATCATGTCGCCGACCTGCTCGAAGACGACCTCCTGCGGCTCCGAGGTCACGCCGTCCTCGCCGACGCCGGAGGTGATCGCCTGCTCCCCGGTCTCGTAGCGTGGCTCGTGGTACTGCGTGTCGTCCAGGCTGATGTGCGAGCTGCTCAGGACGTTCGGCCTGTTGTAGCGGCCGATGGAATTAACGGACTCTTCAAATACGTAGGTCTTCTCACCATCTGCGGTCTTCGTGACGTCAGCCCTGAGAACGTCGGCAGTGCGCTCCGTGGCGTAGGCGGTGAAGGTGATGCCGGCGTTCTCCGACCACTGCGTGTCGACGTGCTTCGGCAGCGCGTAGGTGATCGTGCCGTCCTCGGCGATCTCCGCGTCAGCGTCGATGAAGCGCCCGTCGTTGGTGTAGGCCTCGACGACGATGCGGTCCCGGGTCGAGGCGTCGGTGAAGTTGACCTTGCCGACCTCGATCGTCTTGCCCGGTTCGATGACGACGCGCTCGAGGTTATTCCAGCTCACCGTGATCGGAGAGCAGTCGGAGTTCTCACTGGGCCACGGGTTCACACGGGCGATCGTGTACAGGTTCTGAAAGAACTGGAAGCTCGCGCTGGTGTTGTCCGCGCCGTATTTGCCCGCCGCGCCGAAGATGAGCCCCTCCTCGCTTGCCGCGGCTGTGACGTCCTCCTTCTCGAGTTGCAGATCGTAGCTGGACGAGGTTTGCCGACTGTTGACTTCTTCGTGTTCGCCTTTCTCGATCACCTCGCCGTCTGCATCTTTGACCGCGTCTTTCAGTCCGCGATTGACCCGGGGGTGGGATGAGGTGACCTGCTCACCGGGCTCCAGAAAACGATAGTCCGCGAACCTGCCTCCCCCGATCGCGCCCGTCCGCTTCGAGTCCCCGCCATAGATCTGGTTGAAGGTGCGGTCACCCCCGCCGTCGATCCTGGTGGTGAACCCGAAGTTGCGCGTGTTCTCCGGCGTGGTCGGATGCGGGTTAAAGGTCCAGGTGGTCACGCCGTTCGCGTCACGCTCGCTGTCGCTGGTCCTGCTGTTCAGGGAGACCGTGCAGTCGCCGGCGCGCAGCGCGGAAACCTTCTGGTCGGCGACGCTGATGGCCTCATCCCTGAGTGACGCTGCGGCGGCGGGGGCGACGAGCCCGGAAAGCGGCGAATCCGGCACGACGACCGCGCCGGCTATGGCGACGGTCAACGCCGACAGGACCGCCATCCCGGAACGGGCCCGGTAACGGAACTTCATATTGATTTTCCTCAGCTTTCTGCACGGATCCTGCCGGTAGACCCGGCGACACCGCTCCGTAGTCGGTGGTGAAGGTCTCTCACTTCCCCATCTCTAAGGATTTAATTCTACCGGCAGCATAAGCCCAGCTCAAGTGGGTGCCAAGGATTCATTGCAATCTTTCACAGCTCCCGCACAGTTCGTGACCGTTCCCCCCACCTGCCACCACGCTGGCCCGACAGCGCGCCGAATCCCCCGCCGACCGCTCAGCCCGCCGGGCCGCTCAACCCGCCGGCTCAAACCGTCAGGCGCCCCGACAGCGCGCGCGAGAGCGTCAGCTCGTCGACGAACTCGAGGTCGCCGCCCAGCGGCATGCCCGAGGCCAGCTTGGAGATCTTCAGCCCCGGGAAGTCTCGCAGCAGGCGCACCAGGTAGGAGGCCGTGGCCTCGCCCTCGGTGTTCGGGTCGGTGGCCAGGATGACCTCGGAGACCTCCGGGGTGGCCTCGTAGACGGGCGCCTCCGGGGTGGACTCCGCGGTCTCGCGGTCCGGCAGCACCCCGCCGATGCGCTGCAGCAGCTGCGAGATGTTCAGCTCGCGCGGGCCGACGTTGGCCAGCGGGTCGAGCGCCCCACCGAGCACGTGGTAGCGCCCCTCGAACTCGCCGGTGCGCTCGATGACCTGGATGTCTTTGGGCTCCTCGACCACGCAGATCACGGAGGCGTCGCGCGTGGAGTCCGCGCAGATGCGGCAGACGTCGTCGGCGGAGATGTTGCGGCAGATCCGGCAGAAGCTGACCCCGTCGCGGACCGCCGTGAGCGCCGTGGTCAGCCGGCTGATGTCCTCCGGCTCGACGCGCAGCAGGTGGAAGGCGATGCGCTGCGCGGACTTCGGGCCAACCCCGGGCAGCCGCGAGAGTTCGTCGATGAGGTCCTGCAACGGTCCTTCGAACACGGGCGATCCTTTCCTTCCTCCGGAACCACACAAGTGTAATGCGCCGCAACGACGCAACAGGAAGCCCCCGCCCACGGCGCGGCACGCGCGCGGACGGGGGCCGACGGGACGTCGGCAAGCTCCCTAGCCGAACAGGTTGGAGACGGCGTCGCCCTCCGGGCCGGAGCCCGGGGTCAGCGGGCCGAGCTTCTCCTGGGCCAGCTTGCCGATCTTGTCGTGGCCGTCGGCGAAGGCGCCCTGAATGAGGTCCTGCAGGGTCTCGACGTCCTCCGGGTCGACCACCTTCGGGTCGATCTTGACGCCGCGGACCTCGCCGCCGCCGGTGAGCGTGATCTCCACGAGGCCGTTGCCCGCGGAGCCGACGAGCTCGGTGGCGAGAATCTCCTGCTGGGCGGCCTGGAGCTGCTGCTGCATCTCCTGGGCCTGCTGCAGGATCGACTGCATGTCGGGCATCTCCTGGTTGGGCTGGTCCTGCGGGGTGGGCTGGTTCACGGTCGCACCTTCCTGGCTCGGGTTCATCGTGTCTTTGACGGGCACAGTCTACCGTTCCCCCGGCGCGCCCGCGCCACCCCTGCGGGGGTGTGCGGTCGCGCCAGGCGGTCACATCGGCTTGGCGCCGAGCTCCTTGCTGAGCAGCTCCATCGCCAGCGTCATCGCGTCGCGGCGGTCCAGGTTGCCCGGCTGCAGCGACGCCTCGCGCATCATGTCCTCTTCCTCGGCGCGCTGGTCGTAGGGCGCGGGCGGGGTGCCTGCAGGACCGCCGGGGCCGCCGTAGTCCATGGGGTCCGGCGGCGGGGGCACGTCGTCGTCCATCGGCTCGGGCGGCGGCGGCACGTCGCGCAGGCCCCCGC